>SYCV01000159.1 GCA_005786805.1 Planctomycetia bacterium
CATTTTGCTGGCATGGGCCTTGGTCTGCCTTCCAAACCTTGGTGTTTCCAGCCTTTGGGACATTGATGAAGGTAACAATGCAGAAGCTGCATATGAAATGATGGAATCGGGAAATTGGATTGTCCCCACTTATAATTACAACCTGCGTGTGGATAAACCTGCTTTGCTGTACTGGCTACAGATCGCATCATACAACATATTCGGCGTGAACGAATTTGCGGCGCGGTTTCCCTCGACATTGGGCGGTTTGTTTTCCCTTTTTGCAACCTATGCCCTGGGATCGATCATGTTTGGAAATTCAACTGGTTTCCTCGCATCGCTTATTTTGCTTGCAATGCCTGCATGGGCGGGAGCCGCCCATTTCGCAAATCCCGATTCTCTTCTTAACGCCTGTGTGGCATGGTCCTTCTTTGTTTTCTTCAGGGGTTACCAGGGAAAAAATTCATCCTGGCTTCTTTGGGGTGGCATAATCACTGGAATTGGCATGCTGGCCAAGGGACCCATCGCACTCGCGCTTCCATTGTTGATCATTCTTTTGTTTTTGATCTGGGAAAAACAAACCTCTCGTCTGCTTTCAATCAACCTGCTGGGCGCGCTTTTTTTATTCTTGTTGGTTTCCGGCCCTTGGTACATTTGGGTTGGCGTGGAGACTAAGTTTCAGTGGCACAGGGGATTTTTCTTCACCCATAACCTTGGAAGATTCAGCACCGCCATGGAGAACCATTCCGGACCATGGTTTTACTATTTATTGGTGCTTGCCGTGGGCGCTGCTCCATGGTCGGCATTTATCGGCATGACTCTCTTGAATGCGAAAAAAGAACTTTTGGGAATCGAAGCATCTAGGGAATCCACCAACGAGCGCAGCAGCATTCGACTATTGGTCATCTGGGCGGCGGTTGTGTTTCTTTTTTTCTCAATATCAAGCACCAAGCTTCCAAATTACATTCTTCCACTATACCCAGCGGTCGCGATCCTTACATCAAGGGCGATGCTGGCATGGAAAAACGAGCCTCAGGGTTATCCCAACTGGCTTCCCAAAACAGGGATGATGATCCTGGTAATGATTGGTGTGATCACCTGCACCGCCATGTTTATGGCCTCAGCCCAGGCGGATATCTCATGGATAAAAGGAAGAAAAATCCCAAGGCTGGAGCAGATGGCTTTCATTGGATTGATTCCCATCATTTCTGGAATCATCGCAATGATGCTGGTCGCTAGGAAAAACCACATCGCAACCCTTGCGCTTATAAGCCTGGGTTGCATTGGTTTCACCGGGGCGCTTGGTGCGTGGAATGGGGCGAATCATAATGAGATCAAGGCACCCAAGATGCTTTCTCAACTCCTTCCCGAGGATCAACTTGGCCGGGAAATTGTCATAGCAACCCACGAATGGTTCCAACCAAGCATTGCGTTTTACTGCAAACGCCAGATACACATCCTTTCAACCGAAGAGGATGTCAGGCAACTTCTTGAACAACCAATCCCCGCATATGTCTTCATGCCGGAACAAAAATGGCACTCACTTGAATTGAACCAGTCCATCAAGGCGAAAAAGATTGGCCAGGCCACCGACTTCTATCGCAATTGCAATGTCGTGATCCTGACCAATCAATGAAATTAAAATTCAACTATTTGCTTTGGAAACTCCCTATCGACATCTGTTTGTCAAGCTCGACCTTGAACTCATAGGTTGTGGTGTTGGCCTTGGTGCCATTGGAATCGGGCAGCAAATTGATATCCCATCGCAACAAATTGTTCACCCGGTCCTGCCTTAGATAAACAGGATCGGTGCTGATCTCAGGGCTGACTTTGCCAAGGGTCACATTCAGGGCCTCATTTTCACCCTTGGGCAAACGGTCCCAAAGCTGAACCTTCACAGCTTCCTGCTTGAAGCTGCTGAGAAGAATCCTGTACTCATACTTGAGGACCTGGTTTCCACCCTGCATGTTACGGGACTTTTCAACAAGCTGCCGCTGGACCTGCAATTGGGGATCAGTGCCAAAACCCACGATGAATGATTCACCGATTGCAACGAGGGGCAATTGCATCCTTCCGACAAAATCAGTATCTGAATACATCGTGGCCTCGCCGGGCAGAAGGACAAACTTGCTTTTATTGGTCAGGTTGGCCTGCTTGTAAACATGGGGGGTAAGCACGGGAACCGCCTTGTAAAAATAATCAGGTGGCAGATCAATTCGCGCAACCTCGAGCACCTGCTCATCATTTCTTGAAGGGATGCTGATCCTTGTCTCAAGCTTGTACGCGACGCTTGGCCCCTCTCTCTCGGACCCCGCGGGCTTATTCAAGTCATTTAATGTCTGGCGATCATCACCAACAAACACCAGATCCTTGGCCTGCTCCAGGTTACCCACATAATTAAAAATCTCGTTGCTTGCCTTTTCATCCTTGCGATTCGCATCAACCTGGGCCTGCCTTCTCAGGGAGCGTGCGGCCTCTTGGATTTCAGCAAGTGCCGCGCCACCCATCGGGGTCTGTGGAATTGC
>SYCV01000160.1 GCA_005786805.1 Planctomycetia bacterium
TGAATTTATTTAAATCATGGAATCAAGGAAAACTTGGTTGCTCTTCATCTTTGATAGCTTTTTAATGAGTATGTCCATTGCCTCAACAGAGCCCATCGTCACCAACATTCTTCTAAGCAAGTGGACTTTTTTCAGGACTTCAGGGGACAGTAACTTTTCCTCTTTGCGGGTGCCAGACTGGCATATGTCCATTGCGGGGAAAATACGCCTGTCCGCAAGTTTGCGATCCAGCACCAGTTCCATGTTGCCCGTGCCTTTGAACTCCTGGAAAATAACCTCATCCATCCGGCTTCCGGTATCGATCAGAACCGTGCCCATGACAGTGAGACTACCCCCTTCCTCAAAGGACCTGGCGGTTCCAAACAATCTTTTGGGAACCTCCAACGCCTTGGAATCAACCCCGCCACTCATGATCCTACCGCTGTTTGCGGTGTTTTTATTATAAGCCCGGGCCAACCTGGTGAGACTGTCAAGCAGGATAAACACTTGCTTGCCCTGCTCCACCAATCTGCGACCTCTTTCAACCACAAGTTCAGCTGTGCGAACATGGCTTGCGCTATCGCGGTCAGAGCTGCTTGCTATGACCTCGCCCTTGATTGTCCGGCGCATTTCGGTGACTTCCTCTGGTCTTTCATCAACCAGGAGAACAACAAGGTGCATTTCAGGATGATTGATTGAAACAGCTTGGGCTATGTGCTGCAAAAGTATGGTTTTTCCAGTCCTGGGTGGCGCTACAATCAGACCTCGTTGCCCCTTTCCTATGGGGGTAAGCAGATCCATGACCCGTGTGGTAAAGGGTTCCGTGCCTGTTTCCAATTTGATCTGTTCATGGGGGTCAATCGCGGTAAGCTCATCAAATATTCGCTGGGTGAATTGTTCAGGCGCCTTGCCTTCAATCGTATCCAGTCTTAAAAGACGGGGAGGTTGGGAACCACGGTAAGCTTCGCAAATCCCGGCCAATAACAGGCCTTCACGTAGCTTCAGTCTTTGGATCAAACCAGAGGAAACCACTGGGTCAGAATGTTGGGGCGCGTAATCCTTGGCGGGGTTACGAAGAAATCCATACCCTCGGTCATGAATCTCAAGCACACCCTGAAGGCTTACAGCATCCTCAGGTAAAGGAAGATCCCGTGCAGGTTCGACGGGCGGCCTGAAGGAATCACCTTGGTGGGGGCCTTGTGGTGGTCTGTGACGGGGCCGCTGGGAATTATGCGGTCTGCCATCACGATAATTAGATTTACGGGAGGGGCCTTTATTGCCTCTACCTCGTCCAGGGCCGGTTGAATAAGGGTTCATACTTTCCGATACTGCGTTACCGCTTCAAAAGTACCATCAGGAAGGGGAACAAGTTGATAGTCACCAAACAAATTCGGAGCCTCAACCTGCAAGATTTTCAACACTGCAATCGCAAGCTTTCTTATCTCATCCTCCGCATGCCTGCTTCCACGCATTTCAATGAAATGCCTTAAAGACCTTGCGTTTGCAGTCACAAAAATCTTGGTTTCAGTGGCGTTTGGAAGCACACTTCTGGCCGCCTGCCTGGCTAGCTTCCGCCTTAATGTCTTATCTGGTTCATCCTTGAACTTTTCAGCAAGAATATCAACCAGCTTGATATACCCTTTGTGGGCTGTTTCCACGGTTTCAAGCCAGATTCGATGGGCTTCAGGATCGGATGCTATGCAATCGGGCTCAACATATTCCGCTATCGATTCATCAACATATCGCTGACTCAATTGGGAATAACCCATGCCTGCCCTGTGCCTGACCAACTCATGGGTAAGGGACCTGCTTACACCCGTAAAAACAAAGCTCCAAACAGCATGCTCCAGTACCGAGCCATGCCCCACCTCAAGAATATGCTCGATGTAGGCATGATTGCCACCGGGCCTGGGTTTGGCAAAGCTCATGTAACAAACCCGGCCTGCAACTTCAGTCAGGTATTCACCTGCAACCTCGGTGTCTGATTGCCAGGATACCCCATGATCCTTGAGAAACTGGTCCAGGGTACCGTCGTCGATCATCTGCTTACCCATAAGGTAAACTTTGGGGTCAGATATGACTTTCATTGACGCTTGGTTTTGATGGGTTACTGCCATGAATCCTTGCTCTTGGGCACCAAGCCTGATTATAAATCAAGCAAGGCATAACCGATGTGGGAATATATTCTAGCCTTGGTTATAGTCTCTGTCCGAGACGATCTTAATAAAGATAAGAAACATCATACTCTTAAAATTGGGGATGTCAACGAAATGAATGCCCCGAAAATAATCATTTCCATATTCATGGTTTATCCTAGGTGTTTTTCAAAGAGACACTAAAATGATCATTGAAGCAGATTACGAGAGAACCACGGGGCATAGCATGGCAAAAACAACCAGGCAAAACACCCAAACCGATGTAAAACCCATCACAGTTCCTGATTTTCTTACTGCCAAGTCCAATGGGCTAAAATTGACCGTTGCCACCGCTTACGATTTCCCCACCGCAAAAATCATGGATGATGCTGGTATTGATTGCATCTTGGTGGGAGATTCCCTAGGCATGGTTGTGCAGGGAAAATCAGATCCACTTTCCGTTACCTTGAAGCATATGATCTACCACGGAGAAATGGTTGCCCGCGCAGTACACCACAGTCTGGTGGTGATCGACCTGCCTTTCATGACTTATCAGGAATCCCCCAGTCAGGCAGTGCGAAACTCTGGAAAAGTTCTTAAAAAAACAGGCGCGCACGCGATAAAACTTGAAGGAGGCAGGCGGGTCTCCGAAACCATCAAAGCCATCACCAATGCGGATATACCTGTCATGGGACATGTGGGGCTGACTCCCCAATCGGTTCGCAGGATTGGTGGATTTAAAATGCAACGCAACGAGGTTGAAATTTTGGAGGATGCCCTTGCAGTCGAGGAAGCAGGGGCATTTGCGATAGTACTTGAGTGCATTCCCCCTGACATCGCAAAAAAAATCACCGGCACACTAAAAATACCAACCATAGGGATTGGCGCGGGCCCCCATTGTGACGGGCAAGTTTTGGTGGGCCATGATTTGCTTGGACTCACGACGGGATTCCACCCCCGATTTAGTAAAAAATTCGCCGACCTCGCCCAAATAATCAAAACAGCCATGGAATGCTATTGCACCGAGGTGCGCACTGGAAAATTTCCCGGGCCAGAACATACTTTCAAATGAAACCATCCCATCACCCTGATTTTATGATCTCAATACCCATTTTACGGGTGGTTTTCCTATTCCTTATTTTTTTGATTGGTTCAATTGCAAGCAGTGGAAAATGTATAGCGGCAGAACCGGCTCAGGCCAGGAAACTTTTTCTCACCGGGAAAATCGAGGAGGCCCGCGAGGAATTCCAGGAGCTTCTCAAAGACCCGAAACTGGCGCAGGATGCGGCAATTGGTTTAAGTAAAATATTCGAAACCCAGGGTGACCTTGGGACTGCCCTGAAAACAATCACCGATGTCAAAAATCCCTCCGCGGATGTTCTTGGTCGCAAAGCTGAGCTTGAATACCAAATAGGTCGCTGGGTCGAGGCAACGGATTCCTGCAAAAATGCGCTGCTGAAAAATCCAAACAATCTCCAAGCCAGGTGGGTCAAAGCGCAAATCCTTTGGGCGGGGGGCGATTTAAACCAGGCACTTTCTGAATTCCAATGGTTCGTAAAA
>SYCV01000161.1 GCA_005786805.1 Planctomycetia bacterium
AAGCAGGCCCGGAAATTCAACGAGGCGGTTCTTCTCCGCCTTGCTTGCGAACTCCGCGTGCTTGCCAGAGAGATATCCATTATCCATCGGTAAGACTTCGCGGCCGTTGTATTCCTCGACATCTCCACGAGCTTTGACCCATTTGCCACGCAAGGCGGGAAGGCCCTCGTCAGATTTGCCGTTAAATGTGGGATCACCCCACGGCCCGGAGCAGTCATACACGCGAACCGGATCATTGGGGATCACTGAACCGGTATGGGATTTTGTGTCACTGACAATTATTTCTCGCATTGGCACTTGCACATCCGAATGGATTTTGCCGGGCAGATATACACGCCTGCTTTTTGGAAGTTGCTCACTGCTATGGGGTTCGTTGGGTTCTTTTTTAGAATCCACTTTGTCAGGGATTGATTTAGGAGCGTTTTCAAGCTGGCTCGCTTGTTGCATTTCTAGCGTGATGGTTCCCTTCCTTGAGGATTCCTTTTGCGTCATATCCAAAGCTCCATTAAATGTAGTGAACTATCAAACCTATTATAGGAGGTGGCTTGGACGCATGAAAAGTGGTCGACATTTGCCGCTTTCTCACGCCGGCATTACCCGGTTCGAGTCCAAGGGTTTTTTCTCAGCCCAGCTTATTGCATGGCACCCCTAGCGTTACCTCAGTATATCTGTTGAATACTGGTATTACCACTTTGAATCCAATGATTCCTATCTTTCCTTTTTATTCCTGTCTAATCCGGGTACAATACCAGATGAAATTGAAACATGGAGTTTGATAAATGAATGCCCGGTTAATGTTTATCTTTGCGATTTTGGTTGGGTTTGTGCTAGCCATGCCAAATTCCAATGCCTATCAAGCCCCAGAGAAATTGGTGGACAGGGTTCGTGTCTCGATAGAGAGGGGTGTCCAATATCTAAGAGATGTTGAAAAAGGCAGGGGTCATTGGGAGATTGATGCGGAAAGTAACATTCGAAAAGGTGGTTGGACTTCCCTTGCAATGCTGGCCCTGCTGAACTGTGGTGTGCCGCCTGAAGACGAAATGATGAAACGCGGACTGGAATACCTGCGAGGTATCCCCCCTGCGCAGACCTATACTGTTGGACTTCAAACCATGGTTTATTGCCTTGCGAACCAACCCCAGGACCGTGACCGTATCCAGCGAAATGTTGACTGGCTGAAATCTGCAAAATTAAAGGATGGTTGGAGTTATGGTGAGCGCGCATTTGGGTCCGGGGATAATTCCAACACGCAATACGCGCTTTTGGGACTGCATGAGGCTTTTCTGGCTGGGGCAAATGTTGACCGTAAAATTTTAGAGGATGTTAGGAGATATTTTATCGCCACCCAGGTTCCCAAGGATGGGGGGTGGACTTATCGTGGTGGTGGCTTGACCACGATGACCATGACCACCGCCGGACTTTGCAATCTGCTTATCACAGGTGCGGACTTGGAGGTGGGCAGACAGAAGCTTCGTGACGATGGAGTTGCTGAACTATGCGGGATTTATGAGGAGAATAAACCGGTGGCCGACGCCCTGCGCTGGGTTGGCAATAATTTTCCCGGCAAGTTGACCATTGAACGGGCGCGAACTGCTTTTCAACACCCGTTTTATGGACTATATGGTATCGAGAGGGTTGGCAGACTCACAGGTAATCGTTTTATTGGTGGACATGATTGGTACAGGCTTGGTTGTGAATTTTTTGTTGAAAACCAGAAGGCGGATGGTCGTTGGGATGGGGAGGGTAGACAGTTCGATCACTGGCCCGTTGTTGCCACCAGTTTTTCTTTACTTTTTCTTTCCAAGGGTAGAACCCCCGTCTTAATGACCAAAATAGCCTACAACCGTGGTGATGATTGGAATAATAAGCGCAGTGATTGTAAAAACCTTGTGGCCTTTGTTTCCAAGGAGCTGTTCAAAGGGCAGCCCATGGCCTGGCAGATATTTGATTCAAGGTCGAAGGCCGCCGAACAGGAGGACCAAGTCAAGGAACTTGTCGCTGACCTTTTGCAATCGCCAGTCGCATATATCAATGGGCATAACAGGGCCCCTGCAGGCAAAGAGCGTGATATCATCAAGGAATATTTGAACAACGGTGGTTTTTTATTTGCCGAGGCCTGTTGCGGTAGGCCAGAGTTTGATGCCGACTTTCGCATGATGTGCAAGGAAATGTTTCCAGATAATCCCCTGGTTTTACTTCCCGATTCACATGCTGTTTGGCTTGCAAGTGGAAAGTTCGCGGTGCCTCCCGGGGAATTTCCTCTATGGGGTATCCAGCAGGGTTGCAAGACTATCCTGATGTACAGCCCAAAACCCATCAGCGGTTATTGGGAGGGAAACATGAGTAGCATGGGGCGGGGTGCGAGTGCTTTTCAATTAGGGGCCAATATCATCGCCTATGCCACCGGCCTTGAGGCGCCAAAACCTAGGCTTACAGAAGTTGAAATGTTCAAGGGTGATTTGAAATCCACTGTTAAAAGAGGTTTTCTAAGGGTTGCACAAATCAAGCATGAAGGGGATTGGCAACCAGCCCCCCTTGCGATGCGTAATCTCATGGCGGATGTTCGAAAATCCGGATTGGATGTTTCCCTTGAAACCATCCCACTGCCACTTGCCTCTGATAATGTGGTTGATTTTCGTTTCATATACATGCATGGGCGGAGTGTGTTTAACTTCCAAAAACAGCAGATGAACCAATTGAGATTCAACCTTGAAACTGGGGGTGTTTTGTTTGCGGATGCCTGTTGCGGTGCCAAGTCATTTGACACATCTTTCCGTGCCTTCATGGACCAACTATGGGAAGACAAGAAATTGAAATTGCAACCCATCCCCTTGACGGATGAGCTTTTCAGTCATCAATTAAATGGAGAAGCATTGCGTGAGGTTCGGTGCAGGCGGGAAGGTGTTGATGGCAAACCCGAAGCTGGCTTCAAGAATGTAGCGCCCCTGCTTGAAGGCATAAAGCTTAATAACAGGTGGGTGGTGATTTACAGCAGGTATGATCTTGGTTGTGCATTGGAAAAGCATAAATCGACTGATTGCCTTGGTTATGACTATGACAGTGCCTTAAAGCTTGGTAAGGCCGCTGTTTTTTACTCACTCAAGCGATAGTGCGGATTATTTTTAGTGTGGGAGCTTCAAGAAATGGAAAGTTGGTTGCTGCCTGTTGGATTTCGTTTTTGTGGGCTTCATTGTGGTATTAGGCCCGATCCCCTTAGGAAAGACCTTGCTCTTTTCTTTTCGGATTCACCCGCATCCGCTGCGGGAGTTTTCACCACCAACAAGGTGAAAGCCGCCCCCGTCCATCTTTGCAAGGAAAGACTTCCTTCGGATTCCATCCGTGGGATAGTTGTGTGTTCCGGTAATGCCAATGCCTGCACAGGCAAAAAAGGAATGGACGACGCCCGTAGGATGGCAAAACTGACAGCTGAAACAAACAATTGCGATGAGAAACAGGTTCTTGTGTGCTCCACAGGAGTTATTGGCCGTCACCTTCCCATGGAAGCAATCGAGCCTGGCATTCGCAAGACAAGTGAATTACTAAGTGATTCCGCGATGTCCCTAAGCGATGCGGCGCATGCGATTCTCACCACCGATACAAAAATCAAAGTGGTGACTAAAAAAATCGTTATCAACGGTAAAGATGTGGTGGTTGCAGGCGTTGCCAAGGGCGCAGCGATGATCGGGCCAAACATGGCGACCATGCTTGCCTTTGTGTTTACTGATGCGGAGGCCTCAGATGGAGAGCTTGCCTCGCTTATAAGTGATGCATCGGACAAATCCTTTAATTGTGTGAGTGTTGAGGGGCATACAAGCACAAATGATAGCCTTATAATCCTTGCAAATGGAGCGTCTGGAGCTGGAAAAATGCTGGGAGGTGACTGGGATACCTTCGTTTCAACTGTCACAGAGGTTTGTTTCGAACTTGCCCGTGAGATTGCGATAGATGCGGAGGGCGCCAACCATCTTGTGACTATCACGGTGGAAGGTTTGCGGGACAACAAAGAGGCGAAAAAAATCGCAAAGACTGTTGCGGAAAGTGTGTTGGTGAAAACCGCGATAGCTGGTGGAGATCCGAATTGGGGCAGGGTGGTTTCCGCCGCTGGATATGCCGGTGTTAATTTCGAGGAAAAAAATCTTTCCCTTTTGATGGGGGATATTCTTCTGTATAGGGATGGCTCACCAGTAGATTTTGATCCCAAGGTCGCATCCAACTACTTGAAAATGAATCGTAATGTAACCTTGAAATTGCTGTTCAACCTCGGAAATGGCAAATGCACATTCCAGACTTGTGATCTTACCCAGGAGTATGTGCGACTTAATGCGGATTACACCACTTGATTTTAATAGTCAGGCGTGGGTTCTTCCCCGTTTCGTGTGACAAGAGCCGCAACTGTTTTTATGCTTGTGCCCGACTTCAAGAGTGAAACATGGGCGTCGCAGAATAAAGTTGCTGCAGCATTATCGTGGAAACCATAAAGTTCATGCTTGTTGTAACAGTTGACGGCACATGGGCCGTATTGGTCGGAACCATCGTTTTTCGAACCATCAAGATTAATAAAGCAATTTGGTATCGCCCATCCCGCAGGGCCGGTCTCCTCGCCTGTGTATCCGGCTGTGTTCCAGAATTGAGGTCTGCCTGCAACCTCCCCAAGCAAGATGGTGGTTGATAATCCATCCTTGATTTCTGAAAATTTACAAGGGCGGTCCTCCCCGATCGGGCCCAGAGGATCACCATTCCACGGAGCAAGCAATCCCAATGCGATCAAGCCTGGGTCCACATCATAAATGATGGTGTAATCACAAACACCAAAACTTAGGTTGAAATACTTGCTTACCCTGCCACCCGGCGCGTTTTGGCAAACAAATGTCTTCAAGGGTTTTGATACATAAGGCTGGATAGCGGGATCATCCCAAGCGGTAGTTCTTGGCAATACTTTAGCGAGTGATTCCTGTTCGATGTAGGGAAGAAGAAACATCGGCCATGCCTGGGGTTGTGGGTTGGTCACAGAACCGGGGGGAAGACTTCCTTGTGATGAATGATAGTTTTGAAATGCCAGTCCGAGTTGCCTGAGATTGTCGATGCAGGTTATCTTACCCGCTGCAATTCTGACTTTTTGAACAGCAGGCAGCAAAAAACCTATTAAAATTGCAATAATCGCTATTACAACCAGAAGTTCCACGAGAGTGAACGCCCGTACTTTCCGGTAATTCATTCTTTTTCTCTCGAATAATGCGAGATATTTGTCACGATAATCAAATCCTTGCGAAATCACTCTTAATAAGTCATAATTATTATAACATTATTTCACGATGGTGACATTTATGCCTTTGTTTAAAAATAATCTAAGTCGCAGGCAATTGTTGACCGTGGGTGCGGCAGGTATCGCTGGATTAACCCTGCCCAAAATTTTAAACGCCTCGATGAATCGATCCTCAACATCTTCCAATCCCCGCGCGGATTCTTGCATTGTGATTTTTTTGAATGGTGGTTCCAGCCATCTTGACATGTGGGATATGAAGCCTGATGCTCCCGCGGAAATTCGTGGCGAATTTAAACCAATAGCATCCTCGGTTCCTGGGATAATGCTTGGAGAGCATTTGCCTGGTTTGGCCAAGGTAATGCACATGGGAACCTTGGTCCGGTCAATGCATCATTCCGTCAATAATTCCCATGCTGCCGCCGTATACACCTCCCTTACCGGCCATGACCGTGGTGAAATGGGAGGTGGAGCAAAACCAACTGATATTCCTGCGATGGGATCGGTGCTGGCCAGGTATCGTCCGCCTCAAGGCACATCTGTTCCATTTGTATCAATGCCCTATGTCACCAAGGAAGGTGCTGGAGGTCCTCCACAGCCAGGCTTTTTTGGCGGTATACTTGGCAGGTCTTTTGACCCCATGTTTGTTTTGAGAAATCCCAATGATCCTGATTTCGGTCTTCCAGAACTTACATATTCGCCTGATGTTGATGGGCAAAGGATGGGTAAACGCCGTTCACTTGTGAGTGCACTTGGAAAATCAAATCCCAGTAACACAAGCGATCTGGATGCATATCAAGCAAAGGCGTTTGATCTTCTTTCTTCTGAAAAAACCCGGGTTGCATTCAAAATTGAGAAGGAACCTGACAAACTTCGTGAAGCCTATGGCAGGAATATTTATGGTCAAAGTGTTTTGCTTTCAAGAAGATTGATAGAGGCAGGCACCAGGCTTGCCTGCATTTCATGGGCCCCGGATGCCAACGCCACATGGGATACCCATGGCAACAATTTCAAAAAACTTAAAGGCGAGCTTCTACCCCAATTTGACATGGCGGTTTCCACATTGATCACTGATTTGGAATCCCGTGGAATGCTGGATCGCACCATGGTTGCGATTCTGGGTGATTTTGGTCGAACTCCAAAAGTGAATGCAAATGCTGGTCGTGACCATTGGAATTTTTGCTACTCGCTTATGATTGCAGGGGGCGGCTTTAAAAAAGGTTTTGTTTATGGTGCCAGCGACAAGATCGGTTCCCATCCCAGTTTGAATCCCCTCGTGCCTGCTGATATTATTTCCACCATTTATCATTGTCTGGGTATTTCGAATGAGATTGAAATCACAGATCGGTTAAGTCGCCCGCAGGCCCTTTGCCCCTGGGGTAATCCAGTCAAGGAATTACTGGTTTGATTAATCCCGCACCGGGTCTTTAAGTTCGATACAGGAAAGCCATAGCACCACGCCACTTGAAATCAAGGAAGTCAGGATACTGAAGAAGGTCTGGATGTTGCCATTTTCCCATGCATTCAACCAAGGGGTGGGAGGTGGGAATTCCTTTATTGTTCCCATGGCTGCGCTCATGAAAATACTGAAATCAATGGGTTTTGGCAGTATCCAATAGGCGATGTCGATAAGGTGGGAAGCAAGAGCCGAAGCGGATTTTTGATCGGATGCGGATAGGTTCTCAATATGCGCGTGATTTACCATCCAGCAGATCGCCCAAAATGCGATTGAACCTACGATTGCAACCAGTGTGCTTCTACTCCAGGTTCCCAGGAAAACCGAAGCGGGATAAAAACACGCGAATTGAAGAACTAGAATCATAAATGACCATAGAAAAAGGCCGTTCCATACTTGGGTTGAAATGCCAAGGGCAAGCCAGGTGCCTCCAATTAAAATTGCGCCATGTAAACTTAGAACCAGTAAAACCGAGAGGGTTTTGGCCAACAGCATGAAGCCAGTGGACAAAGGGCGTAATTTAAACATGCTCCACCAGAAACCTTGGAGGAATTCAGGAATGAATCCGGCGGTCCAGATTAATGCAAATAGCACACCAGCAGCATCCGAGGTTAAAAACACAAGCATTGATTCAAAATAACGAACAGCACTTTCCCTGAACTTGATCCATGGTACTTTGACCGCACCGAATAAAAGTCTTATCTCTCCCTTGATCAAAGGGATACCGGATTTTTCTAGTTCCTCGGCACCTATGCGCGCAGCTTCCTCAATTGGAGCCCTTTGTGCGATTTCGTAACTTGAAGCCTCGGGAATATTGGAGAATTTAACAGTTGATGCCAGGGTAATGATCAGGGCGGAATAAAAAAGAAGCAATGGAAAAAGGTGGGACGCGACCGCATGGCGTAACGATTCGCTTGTGAGGCGTTTCATGATTTGGATAAATTGCGGTCCCGTCATTTTGATTATCCATCTAATGTTTAAGTAATGCGCTCCAGATCTTGCATGGCTTTTTGAAGAAACGGGCCATGGGAATTACCACGCCAGGATTCCATCGAGTCATCCCTGATTATTCCTCCCCTTGCCAGCATCACAACCCTATCACATATATTTTCCAAGTCCTCAAGTTCATGGGAAACAATGATCACACTACGGCCATGTTTCCGACCATCTGTGAGAAGTTCAAAAATTTTTTGTTTGCCCTCGAAATCAAGCCCCTCAAATGGGTCATCCAGTATAAGAAGGTCCGGATGAGCCAGAATTGCCTGTGCTATCAAAAGCCGTTTGGTCATACCGCGGGAAAATCCTGCAATTCTTTGTGTTTTTCGGTCATCAAGTCCAACTTTAGTAAGTGCCTCGCT
>SYCV01000162.1 GCA_005786805.1 Planctomycetia bacterium
ATAATATTCCCATTGTCCGTGGTGAGCTTGCTAGGAATTCAACAACAGAAAAGCTATTGGCGGATGAAAACCCCATTGCGATTCGGATGACCGTGACACATCATCATAATTAAATGGGATTCTTTATCTTGGCTGATAGATTTTCGCCAAATTCAAATCATGGCGCCAGTCTCTTGCAGGTCCCCGATAATTCGATTGCTTCTTCCATGGTTGGTGCCTCAGCGATAACCCTGACAATTGGTTCCGTGTTGCTGGGTCTTAGGTGAATCCATTTTTCCTTCCAGCTTATTCTTAAACCATCGGTGTGGTCGATATTTCCATCTGGAAAGGTTTTCTCAACCTTTTTATACCAAGTATCGAGTGAGCCTCTGTCCATTAGGATTTTGTCTTTATGGATGTTGAAAACCGGAGTTTCACCAGCCAAAGTTCCAAGTGATTTGTTTTCCCTGGTCATCAAGCCAAGGATAAGGGCCATTCCAATGAATGGGTCGCGCACCCAGCCTATTCTTGGGTCGATCACCCCGCCATTGCCTTCGCCACCGATGACTGCCGACTTGTTGATCATCATGTCCACGACATTGGCCTCACCCACCGCGCTGCGGTAGCAGGGTTGTTTAAAACATAAGGCGGCCTTTTCACTCGCAAGGGATGTTGACATGTTCACAACCATGGGTCCAGGTTTTTCCCCTAGCCTGGCGCGTGCCGCAAGCGCAAGGGTTAATTCCTCGCCCAGAAATTCCCCCTGTTCATTGAATAATGCAAGTCTGTCCGCATCCGGGTCGAGCACAAATCCGGCATGAACCCCCGCGTTCTTTATCATGGGCCCGATGGTTGTTAGGTTCGCCGCAATTGGCTCGGGTTCATGTGCAAAATTGCCATCAGCTTTTTCACCAATCAATACCGCCTTGACTCCCAAGGCGCCAAGTAATCTGGATGCAATCGGCCCTCCGGCGCCCCCATTCGCATCCACCAGAACCCTCCAGCCTTTGTTTGCAATTGCTTTGGCATCCGTCACACCAAGAATTTTTTGTGCATGTTCGCCCACCACATCAGCGGTTTGTATCTCGCCGGGGATCTCATTCCATTTGGAATGATTGAATTTGTTGTCCTCGTAAAGTTGCTTGACTTTTTCACCCAGTGGGGCAGGGATCACCCTGCCATCATTGCCGAAAAGTTTCATGCCATTGTAAGGCGCGCTGTTATGGCTTGCGGTGATTTGAATTCCCCCCGCAGCTTTCAAAGCTGTTACTCCCACTCCCATGGTGGGCGTGGGTACAACCCCAACATCCATGGTCTGGCACCCGCTGGCATTCAACCCCGCGCAAACTGCATGTTTCAACATTCTGCCGCTTGGTCTGCCATCGGTTCCAACAAGAACCAAGCCTTTGCCAAGTTGACTGCCAAATGCCCGGGCAAAGCGCAAGGCTACCTCCACGGTAAGGGTTTCCCCCACGATGCCCCGGATTCCAGAAACGCTTACTATTAATCCTGACATGCTTGCTCCCGTTATTGGATTCTCCAAACTACTTTTACCAAGAGTGGGGGTTTTTATGCCAGCGGATATTCCTTAAAAAAGATGCCCAGTCCGATTCATTCGGTTGACCCGGTCAAATCCTCCGGTATGCTTAAGAGGCGCAATGGCTAACTTTTTATTTGAGAAACAATGATGAACGATTCAAATGCTAATCGTGGAAAATTCATGGCCCTCATAGCGGCCCTCTTGGGCTGGATGTTTGATGGCTTTGAAATGGGGCTTTTCCCTGTGATCGCCCGCCCAGCCTTGCAGGAACTCATGGGTGATCAGTTTTCTGACGCGCTTTCCGGAAGATGGTATGGAGTTATAACCGCGGCTTTTCTCGTGGGCGCAGCAACGGGGGGCGTTCTCTTTGGCTGGTTGGGTGATCGTATCGGCCGTGTTCGCGCAATGACGATAAGTATTCTCACTTATGCGATTGTCTCCGCATTGGGTGCTTTTGCCCAGCACCCCTGGCATCTGGTCGCAGTTCGCTTTTTGGCGGCCCTGGGCATGGGCGGTGAATGGTCGCTTGGAGTCGCCTTGGTCATGGAAATCTGGCAGGGAAGGTCCCGGGGAATGCTTGCTGGGTTGATTGGCGCCGCCGGAAATCTTGGGTATGTCATTGTCGCCCTACTTAGCCTGTTTTTAACCCAGGTTCATACCGCCCTTGGGAGTTTTCTAAGCATCATCCATATGCCCCAGAATTGGATTGATGCCCTTGTCGCAAACTCGGGTTGGAGATTGCTCATGCTCATGGGCATCCTTCCCGCTTTTCTCACAATGCTAATCCGCTTTTTTGTTCCTGAATCACACAAGTGGGAGCAGGAAAAAGAGCAGGGCCGTACCAATGGTTGGGCCACCGTGGATCTCATGGGTGTTTTGTTTGGTTCGTTTGCCTGCTTTGGCATCCTCTATCTTTGGGCCATTGATTGCGACTGGGTCATGCGTGCGGTAGGCACAAGCATACTTTTGATCGCGGTCACTCTCGGTTATTTGCTGCCCATCCGCAATTATCTTTCGCGCAACAATGAAACTGCTGAATTTCGAAGAGCCACGCTTTCCATGATGATGGTCGCTGCGGGTTTGTCGGGTGTGGCCCTACTGGGCACCTGGGGATCTGTCCTTTGGTCCGCGCCTTGGGCCGATAAACTTTCCCAGGGCATGGCGAATGCCAAGCAATACACGCAGCTTACCTCCGCCCTTGGTGCCGCCATCGGGTGCTTTGTGGTCGCTATTATCGGAGAGCGCTTTTCCAGGCGCTGGACTTACGCTTTTTTATGCCTGATATCGCTGGGATCCGCGCAACTCTTTTTCCGCACCAATGATTCCTTTGGCCCATGGTTTCTTTTCACGATCTTTACCGCAGGAGCGTTCACTGCAGCGTTCTATGGTTGGTTGCCCCTTTATCTTCCCGAGCTTTTTCCCACCAGGGTTCGTGCCACGGGCCAGGGTTTTGGTTTCAACTTTGGCCGAATTCTCGCCGCAATCGGTTCCTTGCAGACCGGCGCGCTGATGAACGATGTTTATGGCGGTGATTACGGCAAAGCCTGCGCCACCATGAGTTTTATTTATCTGGCGGGATTTTTAATCCTGCCCTTCATGCTTGAAACCAAGGGGCATACTCTTCCTGATTGATTTCCTACGCTGGGTAAGCGCCAAGGCCCAAGCCATTCAAACAACCCGTCTGCATTGAGCCCTTGTTTATCTTGAAGATACCGGGGAAGCTTTTTTCCCAGGGGGTGTTTGCGTTTGGACAGTATTGCCTTGCATTCGCCTCGATCGCACTCACACCTTTAACATGCGCCGCAAGGCTAGCACTTTGTATCAATGAAGCACCG
>SYCV01000163.1 GCA_005786805.1 Planctomycetia bacterium
CAAGGAAAGGCACTGGCTTATCCACCCGTGATTGGCTTTCACTTCGCGCTGATCACGCCTTTGCACGCGATGCTGTTTTTGAATCCATCGACCTTGAACGGGATTTCCGCAGCGAACGAATTGATCAAATGGGTTTGTTTGAAGTCTCATCAAAGGCGAATAACAGGCACGAATACCTTCTCCGCCCCGATCTTGGCAGGCAATTGAACCCCACAGATCGCAATCGCATCCAGCAACAATGCCCCTTTCAACCCGGCCTGCAGATCATACTGGGGGATGGCCTGTCGGCTGCAGCGCTGAAACAACAGGGCCCACCACTTCTTGACTCAATCTGGGAGCTTGCCCGCAAACAAGGCTGGAATCTGGGTAGGCCTTTCCTTGTTCATCAGTCGCGAGTGGGAATTCTCAATGAGATTGGAAATCTGCTCGAGCCGGAAATCGCCATTCTACTCATAGGTGAACGCCCCGGTTTGACAACCGCGAACAGTCTATCCGCATACCTGGCCTACAAGCCAAATCTTGGACAGGATGATGCAAACCGCAATTTGATTTCCAACATTCATGGGAACGGAGTTGCAATCAAGGATGCCAGTGTTCGGATCATGGCCCTGGCGGATTCGATGAAAAATGCAAAAACTGGCGGGGTCACCATCAAGGAAACCCTAGCCCTTGGTGTACGAAACTAATCCCCCTTTGCATGGTTGCCCTGAAGGTCAAAAGAATCTTGTTTTTTGATGACGATGCATTTTTAGTTTGCTAGTCTAAAGATGTCGTGAATGAGACTGGAATATAATTTTTATCGAAAGCCATCATGTCAAAATATTCAGCATTGGTGTTGGTAGTATTAGGGGCCACATTCTGGGTTTCAACTGGTAATGCGCAGGAAAAATCCCAGAATGAAAAGTCATATTATCCCCTTAATGCTGGAAACAAATGGACCTACCAGATTGAATCAGACAACATTCCCAAAGGCAGCGCCAAGCTGGTCAACCAGATTGCAAAGATAGAGAAAATCGATAATGTCTCGCTGGCTCGGCTTGAAACAACCGCCAAGGAGAGGATTGCAGCAACCGAGCATTTAAGCGTGAATGAAAAAGGAATATTCCGCCACAGATATAATGGCGTGGAGATCACCCCGCCCATCTGCCTGCTTAAATTCCCGATCAAGAAGAATGATTCCTGGAAGACCGAATCGGTCACGGGCAAGGAAAAGGTCAAGATGGCTTGCAAGTCGGATGAAGAGGAAATTGAGGTGCCTGCCGGGAAATTCAAGACGGTGAAAGTGGTGCTAGATGCGGAAGTGGTTGATGCTGGAATCATTGTCAGCACCACCTATTGGTTCGCCTCACGGACCGGCATAGTCAAGCAGCATGTGAACATCAACGGCATGCAGTTTTCCATACTGCTAGAAAAATTTGAGGAAGGCAAGTAAGTTAGAAGCTTGCACTTCCTAACCCTGCTTTTTTCCCAGCGTTCTCAATGCCCTACGAATTATATAAGCTGTCTCCTTCGTGGGAAATTTTTTGTCCCAGATCTTACAGACATCCAGAACCCAATCGGGTTTGGTTTTGCTCGCATCATTAAGCCAGTTGCCCACCGAATTTCGCACATATATCGAATCATCTGAGCACAATGGCTGAAGCAGGGGTAATCCAAGTTGGGGATTTTCTTTCAACGCCTGTATATGATTGCACCAAACCCCCCTGGGCCTGGTGATCTCACTGGCAAAACGCCTGATATTCGGGTCCTTGTGCAAACTGAAACCCTGTAGCAATCGCAATGATTCATCCAGTTGCGGCACGATTCTTGGCCTGATTGCAATCCAGGCTGCTTCCCTTACACTCATGTTCCTATCAGCAGCAAACTCCTTGATTAACTTTAGACACTCCTCAAGTGAAAGCCCGCTTCGACTGCCAATCATGAAGCAAGCCCAGGAGCGAACAATATCAGAGCGATGTTCCATAAGCCTTCCAAGCGCATGCTTGAATTTTGACTTGGAGGAAAAGCCCTGTGCCAGCACCTTGCCTATCACATCCATCTTCTTGGGTGCGGTTTTGATTTTCAACAGGCTGAATGATTCTTCCAAGGGCTGCAGCAGGAATCCCCATTCTTCTTTCTCAAAAACATTCCGCGCCAATGACTCTTGATCCACCACCAGCCATTCAGCTAGATTCACAGTTTCAATGACCCCAAGGTCAAGCAAGGAGCGAACCTCGCCCGGCACCCCGGAAGTCGTGATTGAACCCTTTCGTTTCAATAGTTGTTCTGGAATCCGCAATTCAAATAGATCTCTTTGAATGTTTACTTCACCCTGACGGTGATGCCGCTTGGCATCTCCACACTTCGGTGAATCCTGTGGGTTTGTGTGGAAAAATCTGATTCGAGAGCGCTGTAGATGTCGCAGAATTTTTGCGGATTACGATCAACAAGTGGGAACCAAGTGGAATGAACCTGCACCATCAGTTTATGGCCCGGCCTGAATGTGTGACAAATATCAGGCATGGTAAAACTCACCTTGGTGGGCTTGTTGGGCTCGAAGGGTTCGGGCTTGGAAAAGCTGTTGCGAAACTTGCCACGGAAAGGCTCGCCCCTGATTAACATCTGATAGTTGCCCATGCGAACCCCGGCGGGATTTGGCTCATAATCCGGATAATCATTCGGAAAAACATCGATCACCTTCACCACCCAATCAGCATCAGTGCCCGTGGTGCTGACCCATAAATCTACTTTCACAGGCCCGGCAAGGGTGAGATCATCCTTTAGTTCAGAGGTTTGATAAACTAGCACATCCGGCCTTCGGGCGGCATGACGCTGGTCCGCGACCATGTATTCATAATCCATCTTGGTGGTGATGCGTTCCATGTAGGGAACTGGCTTGGAAGGATCAGAAATATAGGAATCAAAAGCATCATTTGCGGGAGTTGAGGACGCAAGGCCACCCTTATCCTGGAAATGAAAAGTCAACGGCTTGGAATCTTTCGGAGGCCAGGCGTCATACTTGCGCCATACATTGGTGCCCGTCTCAAACACATGGGCCTCGGGTTGCTTGCGCGAGGGTATATCCTTGAGATGAAACTCAAAGAAGGGGAACTCTATATGTTCCCTGAAATATTCAGCGGTTTTGGAATTGAAGCGGGCGTTACCAAGGGAATCACCCGGTCCCCGCGACCAACCACCATGATCCCAAGGTCCCATCACAAGGGTATTATCACATCCCGGGCTTTGCCTCTCCGTGGAAGCGTAACACTCAAGCGCGCCAAAAAGGTTTTCCGCGTCAAACCAGCCGCCCACCGTCATCACAGCGGGCTTGATGTTTTTAAGATGGGGCCTGAGGTTCATGGATTGCCACATGTCATCGTATGTGCCCCGATTCATCATTTCTTTCCAGAAGGATATGCCCCCCTTTAGAAATTTCTTATCCGCATTGGCAAGCGGGCCCATGTCGAGAAAAAACTGGTAACCATCGGGTGTTTCGTGATCGTGTGAAACCCTTGCGCCTTTGCGGGTGGGCTCGGGACGCTCCTTGCCGAAACCCGACATGAAGTTGAATGCATGAGGCAAAAACAAACAACCATTGTGGTGAAAATCATCGCCCACGAACCAATCAATGACAGGCGCCTGGGGACTGCAGGCTTTCAATGCAGGATGCGCGTCGATCATGCCCGCGGCAGTGTTAAATCCAGGGTAGGAAATACCTGACTGACCAACCCTGCCGTTATGACCCTTGACATTTTTCAATAGCCACTCGATGGAGTCGAAAGTATCCGTGCTTTCATCAAAATCCTTGGGGCCTTTTTTGGGATTATGCGGCCTGACATTCTGGAATACACCCTCCGACATCCAGCGCCCACGCACATCCTGATAAACAAATATATAACCGGCTTTCTGAAAAAAGGATGAAGGCCCAAGTCTTTCGCGATAATTATCAATCCCATACGGCGCGACACTGTAGGGCGTGCGATTAAGCATGATGGGATAGGTTTTTGAATCATCCTTCGGCACATAAACCGAAGTGAAAATTTTAATCCCATCACGCATCGGGATCTGATATTCATACTTTGTGTAATTTGCCTTAACATGTTCGCGAAGTTGTTTAGCCTCATCCACCGCGGAAGAAGGGTTAGTTTGGCCTGCACAACTCCACATCAAAAGAATCAATAAAGGGTTCATTGCAACTCTTTCATCAGGGTTGGGAAACATAATCAGCTTTGATTAATCTTCTTGTATCAAAGAAAAACATCAAGCTAAAACCAATATTTTAACGGGAGTTGAAACAATGGAACCATCAAGAGATGGATCAGACTTGGACATCATCATTACGCACGCGGGGGGTGAATACCAGGCTGGTATCCTCCACACGGATGAAAGCGCGGAAATTTTCAGGAAGTTCCAACACCCCGGGGGATGTCTTTTCGATGATCACCGCGATTCCAAAACCCAATCCCACTGAAAAGTTTACATTTGGCACCCTACTATCCATCAGCTTGGCAAGCACATGTTTTTGCGTCTTCAGATCGGGCCCTTCAAAAAATTCGGGCTTGAACTCGATCGATTCCGCGGGCTTCATCAGCAATGCATTCTTTGTAGCCTCCGAATGGCGGTATATCACCATCCTGCAAGTGAAGTGAGGTTTGAAATATTGTTCGAAATGTTCCCTGGAAGAACCTCCCGCCATCGCTTCGATGGTGAATGTATAATGCCCCGCTCTGAAATTTCGTATCTCCTGGGAAAGAAATGCCTTGTCACCTTGCGCGATCTTTGCCTTCCTACCCGTAGCCGGCATGATACCAACCACCGCATGACTTTTGCGTTTGCTTGGATCTTTACCCGAGATGGACTGCTGCAACGCGGCCCCAATATCAAAGCCCTTGCCAGTATCACCCAGGGGGAATGCCTGCCAACCTTTCAAGCGCTTGCCACTACCCGCAAGGTGCAAAGGCACTGGCTCCAAGGTGGACTGCTGCGATTTTTTCAAGGTGTCTGAAAAACTGGTGTTCAACAGCAATGCGTCACTGAACTCGGGAACAAAGGCGAGGTCCCCTGTGGGTTTGGTGCGTAGCATCGTGGCGGGTTTTTCGCCTAGGATTGCGTCAAGTGGTTCGCCATTGCTGATATGAACATTTCTTCCCGTGTTTGCAATATTTGGATAAATTGCATCATGGGGAATCCCCAGCAGGTGAAAAATCGTTGCGGTAAGATCCTGTGGTTCATGCTTGCCAGTTTTAGGATGCGCGCCATCCTTGTCGCTCGAGCCATAAACCTGGGCAGTCCGGATTCCCGCACCTGCCAAAACATAACTAAAAACATGGCCCCAATGATCCCTGCCTGCAGCGGCATTGATGCGAGGCGTCCTGCCAAATTCTCCAATCGCAACCACCAATGTCTCAGCCAGCAACCCGCGCTCCGAAAGATCCTCGATAAGTGCTGTCAATGAAACATCAAGCTGCGGGCAAAGCACATCCTGCACACGGTCGAAGTTTTGTGCATGCGTATCCCAAAGGGGATTATCAACCGCGCTATCGCCTCCCTCGCGTGGCCAGTTGACATGCACCAATCTTGAACCTGCCTCGATCAGCCTTCTGGCAAGGAGAACACTCTGCCCCCATTTCCCCTTGCCATAGCGTTCGCGGGTCTTTTTAGATTCCTTGGAAATATCAAACGCATCCAGAGCCTTGCCGCCTTTCAACAAGCCAAAGGCATTTTGAACATGGCTTTCGTAATCCTTCATAACGCCTTGTTTTTCAATCTTGTTGAAATGCCTTTCCACCTGAGAAAGCAAAGATTCCCTCTGGTTCAACCTCAGGGGCGGAACATCGGCAGGCAAAGTGAAACCTTCCATCTTGAATTGGTCACCGCTGGGGTCACAGACAACCCTTTCAGGTTCCCAGCGTTTGCCCATCCATCCAGCGGTCTGCCCCGCTGGTTGCACATTATCATTTAGACGCATAACATCGGGCAGCCATACTGAGGAATACGCGGGTAGTTTTTCACTGGGCTTCAACAGCTTTACAACGGAACCAAGATAGGGCCAATCAGTCGGTGCGATCTGCCTCGATTGGGTTCCGGCATATTTGTTGCCTGTTAGCACCCAGTAACCACTTGCATCATGCAAATCACTGTAGGTGCTTATGGAACGAACAATCGCAAGCTTGTCACAAATCGTTGAAATGCGTGGCAACAATTCACAAATTTGGATTCCAGGAACATTGGTATTGATGGGTTTGAACTCACCCCGGATATCAACAGGGGCGTCGGGTTTGGGGTCAAAAGTCTCATGCTGGGGCGGACCGCCCTGCAGCCAGAGAAATATGACATTTTTCGCCTTGCCAAAAGTATTGCCGCGAAGCGGATTACTCGAGGCCTTTAATTGGGCATCAAGCAACATGGGAAGGGAAATACCCATGGCTCCTAGGCCGCCCACACGAAGTAGTTCCCTTCGATTCAGACTATTTTGGTTTTCGAAGATATTGAACATGAAGGCATGACCCCCGGCAGGTTTATACCTTATAATTTAACTTTGAACATCCTTTTTAGCAAGAAAGGAATGGTCATTTCCCGCTGGAGAAATCAGGTGGCAAAGAAAGTGACCAGACCTCATTACACAGTGGGGGTATCATGCCCCCTGCAATCCAAAGCTTATCCTTGAAAACAAAAGCTGAGTGTTCATGCCTTTCCTTCCAACTGGATTTGGAATCGAACCTTGTCCAGTTTTTGCCATCCTTGGTCACCCAGGAATCAGCCCAGTTTTTTGAGGGCTTATTCGACCACCCGCCCATCACCCAAATATGATCCCTGTAAACAACCGAGGAAAACCAAAGCCTTTCGCTCCATGGCGCATTTTCTATTTCACGCACCCAGTTCACTCCATCTTTGGATGACCATACATCGTTGTAGGCGAAGTATTCCGGAACATAATTCCCACCACCAAAAACATAGATTTTATCATTGAGAACAGCGGCTTGGTGATAGGCCCTGGGTGCCCATGGGGCGTTGTTGGTTTCAAGCTTCCAATCCCTGCCATCTGTCGATGACCATACATCATTCTTAAGGCTGTTCTTATCACCAAAGTAATAGTTTTCAGTTCCTCCCAGAATCCAAAGCTTTCCTTTGAACTCGACAATCGCGGACGCCAACCTTGGCGACCATTGCGCCTTGGAAGTAATCTGCTTCCAATCAGTTCCATCGGAAGATGCCCAGACTTGATTGCTTGCGGAATGTCCGGGCAGCCTGCCGTTATGCCAGCCTCCCATCATCCACATCTGGTCCTTGAAAGAAATGGACATTGGCAGATCAGTATGAAGGATGGGGATTTCTTTTTTGACAAGGTTCCAAGTCCTGCCATCCTCAGATGACCACAAATCCCTGGGGGGTGCCTCCTTGGAATTGAACCACCCGCCCAGAATCCAAAGTTTATTCTGGTGAACAAATTCGCCCTGGGAATCACGGGCCTGCCAGGCAGCGCTCTTGGTTTCCAACACCCAATCAGGCCCTTGGATGGCCTTTATAGGTTGCGATGGCTGTTTTTCCTGGGCAACCAATATGGAAAAAGGAAGTAATATGATTACAAACAAAAGTCTTGGAAGAAAAGAGGGCATGGGTGGGAACTCCTATGAAGACCAAAGCTAAGCGAAAAAAGGAAACTATGCAATTAGAAATGAATAATGAAAGCCCATGGACTGCGCTCCATGGGCCTATTATGAATTCTCAAATTTCAATTAAATTAAAAATCAGGGATGACTTTGGCATCTGCTGGAAGAAGCAGCAAGGCCCAAATGTTCATTGATGTGTTTTTTGTAAGCTTACGGGAACTGCCATCCGCCAAGAAAATATTCATCACCTGATGCGGGGTTTGTGCGCGCCAGCGATGGCAACAATCCTGGTTATCCGGGAAGGAATCGGAAGAGCCCGCGAAAGGTTGCACCTGGAACATCATGGTGTTAGGTATGCCATTTGGCCCATCATAATCACCCTTGGGAATTTCCATCACCTGCTCGGGAACCACAATTCGACCACCTTCTGAAATTCCAAGATTATGACGATTGGCGGCATAGAAGGCGACACGGCTCCTACCATCACAGAGTGCGAAACCCTCGGCTGCTAGAATGGTGTTCGATAACCCATCGGAAATAGTGGAAAGCTCCACAGGGGGTGAAAAGAAACCGAGATTGTTCTTGCTCCAAAGCCCGAAAGGAGTGGCACCATCACCCTGGGAAAAACCCAAGGCATTCCAATTGGCAAGATAATTGGTGGTCGACCAACCCTCGGAAGAAAGAGAATTAATTGGAAGACTTGCATCAGATGGGCAGCGAAGAAGGGATATGGTCTTTGAATGAAACTTGGGATTCCAGATCCCCACTGAAGAAACCGCGGTAATATTCTGCACCGCACATGGAGGGTCCCATTGCTTGGTACCGGGATCAAGCACCATCATTTTTTGCGGGATTCCAGGAACGGTTTTTTCAGTGTAATGCGCCGGCACCCAGGTGGATTTGCCACATGGGTTTGAGGTGATCGACGAGGAACCATTGCCCTTGTTTGCGGAAATATCCTCGGCAATCTGCTTGTAAAGATTGTCCTGTTCCAAGTAAGGCAAAAGATGGACGACCCAACTACCAAACACCCCGGTATTTTGAACATTGGTACCGCCTGTGGCAGGATCAAGTGTGGGAAATGTGCCATGGTAGCTTGGCAACTTGCTGTTAACAGTATTGAAGTTTGCCATCGCCAGTGAAATTTGCCTGCCATTGGACATACATTGTGTAAGTGCGGCGGATTCCCTGACTTTTTGGACGGCGGGAAGCAACAAGCCGATCAAAATACCAATGATGGCAATGACAACCAAAAGTTCAATAAGAGTGAAAGCATTTTGCCGTTTGGTTTTGTTGGCTAAGGTGGAAATCATGGTTGATTATCCGCATTTGTCAAGGTACATAATAATTTTCAATTATAACCTAAAATCAGATTGATAAGCTTATGGGCATTAAAATAAAAATAAAAAAAGCCGCCATGCGATGTCACGCATGACGGCTTCGGATTAAACGGATCAACTTTACTTCGCAGCAATCGGCTTGATCTGCAGGTTTCTGAACCTTACAGGGTCGCTATGGCCGGCAAAGCCAAAATGACCTTCCTTAAGATCCTTGCCAGGATGTGGGCTCTTTGCCATGTACTCGGTGATCTTCGAAAGATCGGTATCAAGGATGATGTTGCCGTTGAGTTCCACCTTGATGGTTGAACCCTTGACAGTCACCTCCTGGTAATTCCAAGTATTGGGGGCCCTGAGATAACCACGATGAGCGGGCGCCATGCCGTAAGAACTGCCATGATACTGGCGGGGATCAAGCTTCGCATAGCGGGCGTCTTCGCTATCTAGGACCTGGAGTTCGGTCATGCCGATGTAAGCGGCATCCTTATTGCCACCTGGGTAGCGGATGGCAAGGCCGTTATTGCCACCTGGGGGCACCATGAATTCGAGTCGAACAACGAAGTCACTGTATTTCTTATCAGTGTAAAGAACACCACCCTTGCCTTTTTTGCATTGGATGGAATCATCAACAACTTCATAGTTGTCAACTGAGCCGGTCCAACCCTTGAGAGTTTTACCATCGAATATGGACTCGAACCCCGAGTTGGCTTTGCTAGCAAGGTGCTTGTTGGCCTCTTCAGGGGAAAGTTCCTTGATGAAAATATTCTTCCAGCGAATTTCGCTACCATGGGTTTGCAATTGGATAGCACCCTTTTGAAGAAGAGGCATCTTGCGATCAAAATAATTCTCAAGGATTGCATTATCCACAACGAGCTTATCGTTGAGGTAAACCGTGGTACGGGCGCCAACCTGGATAATGCGGAATTTATTCCATTCGCCAAAAGGTTTGTCTGCAAGGACAAGAGGATCTTTTCCGGGCGCACCTGCGGAGTTATTCCAAAGCCCGCCTGAACCCTTGTCTGCCCCGATCTTGAATTTATCCTTGTCAGTGTAATCCCAGATCTGAACCTGGGGAGTGTACTTCAGGTAGATGCCACTGTCGCCCTTGGGAAGCATCTTGTACTCAAGGTGAAGCTCGTAATCGGCGAATTCTTTCTCGGTGGTTAGATAAAGGCCCTTGCCATCATTGACGATTTCATTTCCTTCAACCTTCCAATGGGCAAGGATGTCCTTCATGTTGGCTTCCTTGATTTTTGCCTGTTCAGCAGGAGGAAGAGCCTTGAACTTACGGGGGTCAGAAGTGCCAAAGCCCCACCAATTACTGAAATCTTTTCCATTAAAGAGATTGACAAACCCAGCAGGCGGAGTGGAGGAACTTGCAGATGCAGTTTTTTTAGGTTCATCCTTGGGAGTTTCTTTTTTAGGATCTGCCTTGGCAACTTCCTTCTTTGGTTCAGACTTCGGGGTTTCCTTTTTTACCTCGGTCTTTGGAGCTTCTTTTTTGGGCTCAGGCTTCACTTCAGGCTTGGGTGTTTCCTTCTTGGGTTCAGGCTTGGGTGTTTCTTTCTTGGGCTCAGGCTTCACTTCAGGCTTGGGTGTTTCCTTCTTGGGTTCAGGCTTCCCTTCGGGCTTGGGTGTTTCCTTCTTAGGTTCAGGCTTTACTTCAGGCTTGGGTGTTTCCTTCTTGGGTTCCTGGGTTTTTACAGGAGTTGTCTTTGCTGGCTCAACGCAGGGGGTTTCGCATTCCTTGGCTTTTCGCTTTGAAAATAAATTACCTAAAAAACCTCCCTCACGGGCAGAGGCCTCTGGCAAACCATTGGCTAAAAAAAAGCCAAAAGGGATAGCTGCAAAAAAAGCAGCAGCAAGATACTTACGCATGAAAATAACCTCAATTGAAAAAATAACTGGTGGGAAAATTCCACTTACAAGTAATCCAAGTTAAAGCAGGCCAAATGTCAATTCCAGCAAAAACTGGCAATCTGCATTGAATTTGATGATAATGCACCTGAATAAACCTAGCCTCTGACTTTTTCCAGATTCTTCTATCCTTTATTAAAATCAGAGGGAGTTCACTTTTTTTGCCACCCCGGTGAACTGCCCCTAACAATTTACAATTAAACCTAAGTCTATTCATCATTATGATTTAAAATAGTTAATCCTACTTTTCCATACCCGGTTATTTAGATGAGTTCATCCAATATTTCATTGGAAGATATCGACCTGATTCCTAATCTAATCTTTGGATCTTATGCGTAGCCATTTTCAGGAGAACAGGCATGTTAAAGCACCGTTTGATGACCCCAGGACCAACCCCAGTCCCAGAAGAAACCCTCTTGGAGCTTGCCAAGCCCGTTACCTTTCATCGCTCAAGCCAGTTTCGAGCGGTCCTTGCAGAAGTCCTCGAAGATTTAAAATATGTCTACTGCACCAAAAATCTGGTTCTACCCCTGACCTGCTCAGGCACAGGCGCCATGGAAGCAGCCATCTGTAACACTGCAGCTCCAGGAACCAAGGCCATCTGCCTTATTTCTGGTCGTTGGGGAGAACGCTGGCGGAACATCAGCAAGGCCTTTGGTGTCACCCCGATTGAAATAACCGTGCCTCATGGCAAATCTGTTTCGCCCGCCCAGCTTGAAGCGGCGCTCAAGGAACATCCGGATGCCCAGATTGTATGCGCCACCCTCAGCGAAACCGCCACAGGCGCTCGAAACGACATCAAAGCTTTTGGCGCGATACTCAAGGACAAGCCACAAATCTTGATCGTCGATGCAATCAGCGGTCTAGGCGTGATGGAATGCAGAACGGATGATTGGGGTGTGGACATTTGCGTAACCGGCTCACAAAAAGCACTGATGCTTCCCGCCGGTCTTGCTTTTGTCTCTGTCTCTGACAAGGCATGGAAAAAGATCGATGCCAACACCCAGCAAAAAAATTTTTATTTCGATTTGAAGAAATATCGTGACAACTTGAAAAACAACGATACCCCGTTTACCCCCGCAAACACCCTTATCAAGGCTCTCAAGCACAGCTTGAAGATGCTGAGAGCGGAGGGGATTGAAAACACCTGGGCGCGCCATGCCCGAATGGCCAAGGCATGCAGGGCCGGCCTTAGCGCAATGAACCTGAAGCTGCTTGCTGAAGACCCAGCGGACGGCCTCACGGTCGCCTGGGTTCCCGAGGGAATCGATGGCACTGAAATTCTGGGCAAGCTTGAAAAAGGCTATGGAGTAAGGGTGGCAGGTGGCCAGGATACCTTGAAGGGAAAAATCATCCGGGTGGCGCACATGGGTTACATGGATATGTTTGATGTGCTTGCCGCGGTAAGCGCCATCGAAATGGTGCTGGTGGAAATGGGCCACAAACTGGAACCCGGCGCGGGCATCGCAGCGGCGCAAAAATCACTCACCTCGGGAGTCAAGGCGAAGGCCTAGGAACTGGAGATTTGTCATGCCAAGGGTATTGATCAGCGACAAGATGGAACTTCCCGGCTTGGAAATCCTGCGAAACGCAGGCATAGAGCTGGATGAGAGGCCAGGATTGAAAGGCGAGGAACTAAAAGCCGCGCTTCGCATGGCTGATGGTGTCGTGGTGCGTAGCGGCACCCGTATCACCGCCGACCTTATCGAAAACCCAGGCAAGCTCAAGGCTATTGTCCGAGGCGGGGTCGGGGTTGATAACATTGATGTGGCGGCGGCGACCCGCAAGGGCATTGTCGTCATGAATACCCCTGATGCCAATACTTTCAGCACCGCGGAACACACCATCAGCTTGTTGATGTCGATGGCAAGGCATATTCCCGCGGCCGATGCAAGCATGCGTGCAGGAAAATGGGAGAAGAGCAAGTTTCTTGGATGCCAACTTACCGGCAAAACCCTGGGTGTGCTAGGTCTTGGAAGAATAGGCCGTGAAGTCGCGCGCAGGGCCGCAAACGGACTAGACATGAAAGTTGTGGGATACGACCCCGTGCTGGCCCCAACCGCCGCCACCCAGCTTGGCATTGAAACATTCGCATCCGTTGACGAGATCCTGCCCAGGTGTGATTTCATCACCGTGCACACGCCGCTTACCGAGCAAACCAAGGATATGATCGGGGCAAAGCAGATCGCGCTTTTACCCAAGGGTGCCCGGGTGATCAACTGCGCGCGCGGGGGCATCATCAACGAGCAGGCTGTGATCGATGGCATAAATTCAGGCCATCTTGCAGGCGCAGCATTCGATGTGTTTGTCGAGGAACCCATCACCGCCAGTCATGCGTTTTTAAAGATGCCCAATGTAGTTATAAGCCCGC
>SYCV01000164.1 GCA_005786805.1 Planctomycetia bacterium
AAGGTAAATTAGTTGCATACGAAAAAGAAGTTCCAACAGTGGGAGGATGGATTTTGATGACAAATGGCACTGCAAAAAAAGTTACCGCAGAGGAATATGCGGCTTTTCCTAAAGCTACTAACTAACATCATAGATATTTGACAAATCGATATGATTTAGGTGATTTTTTAAGCCAATTAGAATGAATTTGGCATGCTTAGGCCCCTCTAACAACAAAAGTCAAATTTTCCATTATTTATTTACTATTATTGTTGACATGTATTTGTGCAAACATTATCACAGAAAGCAGTGAAATAGGGCAAATTGGCTTTGTTTTGCTCCTGCCAGGCTTCGATTTACTCATGTTTTTGCGAAAACTCGGTGTTTTCTCGTGGGTGTTTGGCGCTTTGAAGGGGATTTCGTTTCAAGGGGTTTTTAGAATGAAGAATGTAAAGATGTTCGCGATTGCAGCTATGTTCTTAGCTGTTGTTGGTTTCAGCCTCAATGCAGCTGCTGACTCCAAGTCCATCAAGGAAATCATGAAGGGTGGCAATTTCAAGAAGTGCTGCGAAGCAGCTTCCAAGAAAGGTGCTTCTGATGATGATAAGAAGGCTTTCGCTGACCTTTGCGAATCCTTGGCAGCCAACAAATGCCCAAAGGGCGATGCTGCTTCTTGGAAAGCCAAGACTGAAGCTTTGGTTGCTGCTAGCAAGGCTTTGGTAGCTGGCGATAAGGATGCAGGCAAAAAAGTTAGCGCTGCTGCCAACTGCAAGGCTTGCCATGATGTTCACAAGTAAGCTTTAGCCAAAATATTGGCGTTCACAAAAAGCAGGTCCACAGGTTATGCTGTAGACCTGCTTTTATTTTTGGAAAACGATATTTGTCTGGAGGAACCAGCTTATGAAAATTACCGCCTACTTTTCAATCGCCACCTTGGCAACCTTTTCCATTTCCCATTTCCTATTTGCCCAAGGTCCCGATATCAAGGAAATCATGACAAAGGCCAACAAGGCTGGCGGACTATTTCCCCAGATTCAAAAAGGCCTTAAAGCACCCACTCCCAATTGGGCCACACTTAAGAATGATTCAGATGAACTGGTTTCACTTGCAACCATGCTGGGCAAAAGCAAGCCACCCAAGGGCGATGCCGCTTCCTGGGCCACCTTGTCCAAGGGGTATTTGGATGAAGCCACCGCTTTAAAAACAGCGATTGCAGCAATGAACAAGGCTGGTGCGGATGCAGCGATTGGTAAACTTGCAACTTCCTGCACCAGTTGCCATAAAGCGCATAAGAATTAGTCTTAGTTTAAGGCTTCACTAAGATCTATCATTCAGATACGCAATTGTAAGTGAAGGTTTTTCAAATCCGCTGCACTTGGTGTTTTTTAGTTTGTGTTTGATGCTTGAGCTTTGATAGGACATCCCCGCTGCACTGTGGAATGAACGAGTTGTTTGAAGTCCCATGGACATTGTTCAGTGGGACTTTTTTGATCACTAAATTAAAGTTGAAAAAGGGCGGTGCCCCAAGTGAGGCCGGCACCGAACCCACTCATCATCACCTTGTTTCCTTTTATAAGCCGCTTCTCGGAAAATGCCTCATCAAGGGCGATTGGAATGGAACCGCCTGATGTGTTTCCGTACTTTTCAAGATTATTGAAAACTTTTGTGCGGGTGATGTGAAGCACATCGATGGCGGCATTGATAATCCGGATGTTGGCTTGATGCGGGATGTAAAGATCGACCTGCTCTGAGGTGAAGTTGCTATGGGTCAAAACATCCTGGATGGTGTCGCATAGGATCGCGACGGCCCAGCGAAACACAGCTCTGCCGTCCATGTGCATGTACTGTAAACCCTGTGCGATGTTTTCAGGTGTGGGAACCATCCTGCTGCCACATGCGGGCCTGCTGAGTAAATCGCCTCCCCCTCCATCAGCACCCATGCTGAAACTGATGATGCCTTGTTCGGGTGAGCCTTTTGTTAAAAGCACCGCACCGCCACCATCACCAAAAAGTGGGAAAGTCTTGATATCCTTTGGATTTAAAACCCGGGAATTGCAATCGGCGCCAATGATAAGAGCTGTATCGCTGACACCGGAGGCGACATATGCCGCACCCGTGATGAGGGCATACATGAATCCAGCACAGGCAGCCTCGATTTCGATGGCCCCGCATGTTAATCCAAGTCGATCTTGAAGAAGGCATGCGGTAGAAGGAAAAGACATATCAGGAGTAAATGTACCAAGGACCAAAAGGTCCACATCCTTGGGCTTGATATTGGCTTTTTTAAGGCATCGATTGGCGGCTTCAAAAGCAAGGTCGCTGGTGGCTTGATAGGGCCAGGCGTGTCTTCGTTCCAAAATGCCAGTTCGTTTTACAATCCAGTCCGCATCGCAGCCAAATTGCTCTTCGAGGGCGGCGTTGGTTATGACTTGGTCAGGCACATAACTGCCTGTGGACAGAATCTGCACGCCCATGAGGCTTCGACATTTAGGTCTGCGGCTTGGCGCGCGTTCTTCGCTCATGAAATCAACCATGAAATAGGCCGGGTATTGCCTCCAGGCAATAAGATTAAACCGATGGCCCTAATCATTGCAGTATACTTAAAAAGCCATCATTTGGCCAATTTTAATTAAGAGCCAATCGAACAGACTTGAAGATACAAAGCATAGGCTGAAACACAATGACTGGTGTAATCAAGCCTAAGGTCGCCGTCCTGGGGGGAATTATGAAAACCGCCCAATAATCTGGGTCTAAACCACTCTGAGAAATGCAGGGTGTTGGATTCGGTGTATTGAATTGTCTGGCTAAATTGCAATGATTGAGCAAGTTTTTGCATGTATTTGTCATGCCTAGCGCTATCGCCGTTTAATTGCGCGGTTAGGCAAGCAACTGCAAATGATTCAGCAAGTATGCAGGACATCACCCCGGGCATAAGTTCAACACCCTGCGGAGAGACAGTTTTCAAACCGCCGTACCATGTAGGCCTCCGCGGGTCGATTTGATCATATTGCATGGAGGAAAGCCTGTCAGCGAGTTCGAAGGCAAGTTCTGAATAGGGTTTTTCGGAGGAGGTTTTATAGGCTTCATGGAGCGCGAGTATTCTCCAGGGATAGGGGGCGATTTCCTTCTGGGTTTTCCAGGCGTTCCACCTTGCGATGATGGCTTTTTTGGCCACATCTGTTTTCCAGGGCGCTGGGCGAAGTTGATTACTTTTCAAGATAGCCGCGATAGCCACTGCAGACTCGCAGCCTTTTCCATCGAGTTCATCGGCAGCAATTTCTTTTTCGATAGTAGTGGTGTCTGAAAGAGAAGACCGCAGGAAATTGGCTAATTGTTCGCCCGAGTCAAGTAGGTCTGCCTTTGGGTTTGCAAGTTCGTGAATCGCAAGAAGCAACAAGCCTGCCGAAAGTTGCCTGTCGAGAATTTGAGGAGGAAGAACTGTGTACCTTGCGGATGAATTTTTAGGGTCGGTTATAGTGTCTTCCAGAAGAAGCAGAATAGCCTGGCTGGCGCGAACGGAAAAGCGGTCATCCTTGTAGATTCTGCCAGCTCTTGCCAATGCCATCGCTGCAGTGGCCTGGTGCAGAAAGCTTTCATTTTCCATTTCAACTTTGAGGGAAGGGCGAATGCCATTTATAAATCTGCCCTTAACCGTGTTCATTCGATAAAGCCAGTCAGCGCCACTTTTTCCGGCATGGAAAAATTGTTTTTGCAGGGGTGAGAACTTGCTTTCATCGAAGGATGAATTTTTTTTATCCGGGCTTTCGACTGATTTTACGGAAACTGGAGTCACAACTTGACCAGGTACCACTGGAGGTTGCGCAAATGACATGTATGAGGAAAAAAATAAAACGGAGATTGATACAGTTATAAAGCGTAATGAAAACATAAAATAGTCACTCCATGACAAACCGCCAGCTTTCAGAATAACCCTGAAACCTTAATTAACTGTTTTACTTCCAATTGAGAGATTGAGACAAGAGGAGAAATGAGAAAGGCCCTTCGTGTGTGACGAAGAGCCTTTCTGTAAACCATTGATATATATGGGGATACTACACGGAAATGGTTTTAACTTTAACGCGGGTGAAATGCTGACGGTGTCCTTTCAGCCTGCGATAGTTTTTGCGCCTGCGGAACTTTTGGATGCGTACTTTTTCATCAGCCTCGCCAACAACTTCAACAACCACTTTCGCACCCGAAACCAATGGCTGGCCGATTTTGACATCGGAACCGTTGGAAACAAGTAAAACACTCGTAAGTTCGAGAGTATTGCCAGCGGGTTCAGGGCGCAGGTCGATATTTACGATATCGCCTTCGGAAACTTTGTATTGTCTAGAACCATCTTCAAAAACAGCGTACATTGGATGCTCCATCAAAAAGAAATTCACAAAGTTATATTATAAGATAAAGGCTATGATGACTACTCAAGGCGATCATAAATCAGCAATTTTGGTTTCTCCGTGGGGGTAATATCGCTATTTCTCTTATTTTTCCCTGCAAAATCAATGTTTGGGGTCAAATTACTTTGGTTTTGATTCTTACATATTGAGGGGAAAATGTTCGGCTTCCATCAAAAATATCTGAAAATCGATGTGGAATCGGGCTCTTTTCAAGAGGTACCGATAAGCACCGAGATTTTACGCAAGTTCATAGGCGGTGTGGGGTTGGGTGCTTGGATTTTGTTTAAAGAATCCAAACAGGGTTCAGATAGCCTGTCACCCGGTGCTCCCTTGATTTTTTGTTTCAGCCCATTGGTCGGAACACCTCTCACCACTTCAGCAAAGTTTGCGGTGCTGGCAAAATCGCCTTTGACCAATCGGATAAGTGATGCGCTTTCCTCCTCACATTTTGCTATTGAGGGGAAAAAAACAGGTTTTGATGCGATTGTCATAACCGGTAGGAGCAAAACCAAGAAGGTTGTGGTCATCGAAGATGGAAAAGTGACTTTGCAAGATGCCGAAGATTTGCAGGGATTGAGTGCTATCGCCGCATCTGAAAAGTTAAAAGAGAAACTTGGAGTCGGTTACCAGATTGCGTCGATTGGAATCGCCGGTGAAAACCAGGTGCTGTTTGCAAATTTAAGCCATGAGCGAAGACATGCTGGCAGAGGAGGATTGGGAGCCGTTCTGGGTTCCAAAAACATCAAGGCGATAGCGGTAAAAGGTAGTTTGCGAATACCCGTGGCGGCACCTGCAAAGTTGGTGGAAAAAGCGAGGGAATTATCCGCAAAAAGCTTTGGTCCCGCCACCGCTAAATATCGTGAACTTGGGACTGTTTCCAATTTGCTGGTATTCAACAGGCTGTCTGTTTTGCCCACCAGGAATTTTCAAGAGGGCCATTTCAAGCCCATTGTGTCGCAGAATTTTCAAGATGTGGAAACGGCTTCAAAAGTCACGCGTCACTCCTGTGCCGCCTGCACCATCGGTTGCGAACATATTTATCAGGGCAAGCAGGGAAAAGTGAGGATTGAGTATGAAAGCATGTTCGCACTGGGATCTCTTTGTGGAATTGAAAACCCAGATGAAGTTGCTGAAATCGTGGGGCTATGTGACGATTTTGGTTTGGATACCATTTCCACCGGGGGGACCATCGCTTTTGCGATGGAGTGCGTGGAGAAGGGGTTGCTTGATGAGCCTTGGTTAAGATTTGGCGATGGAGAAGCAGTGAAAAAGGCGGTCACTTTGATTGCTGGCAGAAAGGGAATTGGAGAAATCCTGAGTCTCGGAAGCAGGCAAGCAGCGCAATTAATCGGGCAGGGTTCAATCGCGTTTGCGCCTCAGGTGAAGGGGCTTGAAATACCGGGATATGAGCCCCGTGGCTTGCAAACCATGGCATTGGGGTTGGCGGTGGCTTCCCGCGGTGCGGATCACAATCGATCTGGTGCCTATGAGGCGGATTTTTCTCCTGATTCCGGACGATTGATAGATGATGCAGATTTCGCCCGCTCTGCAGCCGACTCTGAGAACCGCAGTGCATTGATTGATTCATTGATTTTATGCAAGTTCTTGCGGGGTATATTCACCGATTTTTTTGCTGAAAGCACTGAACTTTTATCCTTGGTTACCGGTTGGGAATTTAATGAGGGTGAATTAAAAACTGCGGCAGAGCGAGTGGTTGCGATCAAAAAACTTTTTAACATCCGTGAGGGATGGGATTGTTCAGAAGACACCCTTCCAGAGAGATTCTTCACCCAGGCTTTGGAGACTTTGTCAGGAGGTGTTAGAACTTTGTCGAAGTTAACACTCCAAAATCGAATAAAAGCTTACTACGAGATTAGAAATTGGGATGAAGATGGAAAAATAGGTGCTCAGGAGTTAAAGCGATTGGGGCTTGATGATCTGTTTGAGGTGGTTACCTGATGCGATTTGGTGGAATTGTACTTTGTGGCGGGAAAAGCAGTAGGATGGGAGCCTCAAAGGCCCATTTGCAGTTCGGCCCTGAAACCTTATTGCAGAGAATAGTCAGGATAATGGCTCAAGCTCTTGATCCTTTGGTGGTGGTTGCAGCAGAAGGCCAGGAGTTGCCAGTATTAGATCCACAGGTGATTGTTTGCAGGGATAGGAATCAAGGAATGGGGCCATTGGAAGGGCTTTCAGCTGGTTTGGAGGCTTTGGGTGATTCCTGTGATGCGGCTTATATTTCATCCTGTGATGTTCCTTTTTTAAAGATTGAGTTCATCAAAGGAATGACAAAGGCGCTTGGTGAAAGCAGGATGTGTATACCCAAGACTGAAGGATATTTTCATCCGTTAGCTGCGGTTTACCGGTTGGACGTATTGCCTGATGTGAGGCAGTTGCTGATTGAAAAAAAAATGAGGCCGTTTTATTTGCTTGAGAAGGTGCAGGGAAAAATCATTGAGGAAGAGTTGTTGAGAAGGTTTGATGATGATTTATCTTCCCTTAAAAATTTAAACACCCCTGAGGATTTTAAGAGGGCACTGGATGAATTTAATGGGATTAAATCCTAGTTTCGAGAAAAGTCAGGGAGTGGTTCTTAAAATTGGGAAAGTGGTTTTTTCAAGCATCATTGAAAAGGATTGTTGTTGATTAAAATCTGAGAGAAATCAGCAATGTTTTTGATAGTTTGGGATTTAGTTGCATTTGGCCCATAACTTGCTGCTCTAAATGATTGATTTCAAATAGGTTGATTTAATTTGCAAGGGTATAGGAATTTGGGTATAGATTTCGAATTGTAGTTTGCTAAAACATCACGATACCGTTAAGTTTTGTTGGGTTGATTTACTCATTACGAAATTTAAGCGATTTCTGAGAGGATAAGATGGCTCAGGTTTTTCCCCGTTATGCGAATGTTTTGACTTGGGTGATAATAGCCGGCGTGGTGCTGGGTGCTTCAACCTTGGGCGTTGCCGCCATGGTTTTTGTTCGCTCTCCCTATTCCAGTCAAACTCAAATAGCCTTTACGCAGCCCATCCAGTTCAGTCACGCGCATCATGTGAACGGGTTGGGCATTGATTGCAGATACTGCCATAACTCGGTCGAGGAATCTGGTTATGCCAATATACCTCCAACCAAGACCTGCATGAATTGCCATTCACAAATTTGGGTTGGTTCCAAGATGCTGGAGCCTGTTCGTGAAAGTTATCGAACTGGGAAATCCATTGAATGGAACAAAATCCACCGATTGTCTGATTTTGTTTACTTTGACCATAGTATTCATGTGACCAAGGGGATTGGTTGCGCCTCGTGCCATGGTCGGGTTGATCAAATGCAAGCTGTTTATCAGCACGGCACTCTTTTGATGGAGTGGTGCCTTGATTGTCATCGTGCTCCTGAGAGGTATCTCAGGCCACGAGAACAGGTGTTTAACATGGGTTTCCAGCCTCGTGATCTGAAGCAGGCAGATGGCACGCCTCACACGCAAGCCACTCTTGGTGCAGAACTCAGGAAGAAATATGATATCCGTAGTCTCATCGAGTGCTCAACATGTCATCGATGAACATGAAAGAAAAACCAGTTATGGACCTTGAGTCAGTTTTAAATAAGCTCGAGAATTCTGAGGGAAAACAATACTGGCGCAGCTTGGATGAACTCGCCCAAGGCGAAGGATTCCAGGAGATGATCCAGCGTGAGTTTCCCCGCCAAGCCGGCGAGTGGACCGATCCTGTGACCCGAAGGCGATTTTTAACCCTGATGGGTGCGTCGCTTGCCCTTGCGGGATTGAGTGGTTGCAGGCCGCCTGGAGGCAAGATTTTCCCGAATATCAAGGATCCCGAAGGCGTTGTGCCCGGGAAGTCGATGTTCTTCGCGACTGCAATGCCTCTTGCTGGGTATGGCACGGGTTTGCTGGCTGAAAGCAACCAAGGTAGGCCAACCAAGATTGAAGGCAATATTGATCATCCCGCCAGCCTTGGCGCCACGGATGTATTCGCTCAGGCATCTGTTCTTGGGTTGTATGATCCTGATCGTGAAGCGGGGCTCACTTATCTAGGTAAGCCCAGGTCTTGGGATGACCTTGTCGCAAGCGTTGGTGCGGAACTTAAGAAATCACCAAAGGGCAAGGGTTTTTACCTGCTGACTGAGACCATAACTTCCCCGTCCCTGGTTCATCAGTTGGAAAATGAGTTTCTGAAGAATTATCCCGATGTGGTTTGGGTGCAGCATGAACCTGCTGCTTCAGATAATGGCATCAATGGGTTGGCCAAGGCCTTTGGCTCTCCTGTGCAGCCGATCTATAATCTCAAGTCCGCCGATGCGATATTGTCGCTTGATGCTGACATTCTTAGTCGTGGTCCCGCTCATTTGCGTTATGCCCGCGAGTTTTCCTCGCGAAGGAGTTTGGAAAACCTTGATGGAATGAACCGGCTTTATGTTGCTGAAAGCACGCTTACAAATACCGGTGTGAAGGCTGATCATCGTATTCCGCTTCGCTCAAACGAAATTGAGAGATTGGCGTTTTTGATTGCTTTCCATCTCAAGGTGCATGGTGTCGCAAAACCCAAAGGGCTTTCAGAGGAAGCTCAATTGTGGGCGAAAGTCGCTGCAGAGGATCTTTCATCGCGTGGCAAGGGCACGACTCTTGTGGTTGTTGGCGATGAGCAACCTGAATCTGTCCATGTCATAGTTGCAGCCATCAATGAAAAGCTTGGAAACATCGGAAAGACAGTTTCGTTCATTGATCCGGTTCATGTCCGTGCGGGTGAAAGGTCGAAATCCCTGCGTGGATTGGTTGACGATATGAACTCGGGCAAGGTGAATACCCTCTTCATCCTGAGTGCGAATCCTGTTTACACCGCGGGGGCTGATCTCAAGTTTGCGGATGCGCTCAAGAAGGTTCCCCAGGTTTATCGCATGGGTATATTCCATGATGAAACCTCTCGTATCTGTCATTGGCACATACCTGACTCCCATTTCTTGGAGTCATGGGGTGATGTGCGGGCATTTGATGGCACCGCCACCATCATTCAGCCTTTGATAGCGCCGTTGTATTTTGGTCATAACTTCCAGGAATTGCTTGCTGGTCTTTCATCCAGGCCCAATCGTGACGCATCTGAGGTTGTCAAGGAGTTTTGGAAGACTTGGTATGAATCCCCTGCGCAAACCGCGCTGAGAAGTTCGGTTCCTTTTGAAAAATTCTATCGTAAATCCATTCACGATGGGGTGATTGAGGGCACCAAGAGTCTTGCCAAGTTGGTTAAACTCCAGATTGAGGCGGTGGCTGAGGTTGTCAAGAAATTTGAATCCGGCCCTGAATGGAAGGAGGGTTCAAAGGATAACCTTGAGATCACATTCAGGCCAGATGAGTCTGTTTTTGATGGTCGTTTTGCCAATAATGGCTGGCTATTGGAGATGCCCAAGTCGACCACCAAGATAACCTGGGATAATGCCGCGATCATGAGTTATAAGACCGCGGTTGAACTGGGTGTCTCGTTGAATACCGAAAAACGCCATGAACTTGAGGACGGTGTTTATCGGTCTCCAGCGAAGTCGTTTGGTTACACCGGTGGTGAGCATGGTCGTGCCTATGTGGACACCATAAAGCTCTCGATTCAAGGTAGGGACCTGGTTCTTCCTGTGTGGGTTGTGCCCGGGCACCCTGATAACAGTATTAATGTTCAATTGGGCTATGGCAGGGAGCGCGCGGGCAAGGTTGGCACCAGGGATGTTGGTGCTGATGTTTACAAGTTGCGCACTTCTTCCGATCCATGGAGCGCCCTTGGAATAAAAGCTGTTCCAACTGGCAAGCAGCATGTTCTGGCTTGCACGCAAAGTCATCATTACATGGAAGGCCGTCATCTGGTTCGATCGGGAACGGTCGCTGGCACCAAGGAAAATCCCAAATGGGTTGAAGCCATGGGTGGCGAGGGTGCCGAGCACGATGATCATGACCATCATGATCATGCTGGCCATGACCATAATCATGCCGAGCATGGAAAAACATCGTTGAGTCTGCTGCCTGAAGTTATTTCAGATAAGTATGCCTACAAGCAGCACAAATGGGGAATGATCATCAACCTGACCACCTGCACCGGCTGTAGCGCCTGCGTGGTTGCCTGTCAGGCTGAAAACAATATTCCTGTGGTGGGCAAGTTGGAAGTTACCCGTGGTCGCGAGATGCATTGGATTCGCATCGACAGATACTTTGAAGGTAATCCGCTCAAGTCCAACACACTTAAGGCGCACTATCAGCCTGTTCCGTGCCAGCAGTGCGAGAATGCACCCTGTGAGCAGGTATGTCCCGTTGCTGCCACCGTCCACAGCTACGATGGTTTGAATGACATGGTCTACAATCGTTGCGTTGGAACCCGCTATTGCTCGAACAACTGTCCTTACAAGGTTCGAAGGTTCAACTTCCTGCAATACACCGATTACGCATCCCTTTCCATGAAAATGGTCAATAACCCTGATGTCACGGTTCGAAGCCGTGGTGTCATGGAGAAATGCACCTATTGCGTGCAGCGTATTCGTGCTGCGGAAATTGAAGCTGAAAAACGAGGCAAGCTCAAGGCTGAGCGCGAGGGTCGTGATCTTGACAGGGCCAAGGATTGCCAGATCAAGGATGGCGAAATCGTAACCGCTTGCCAGGCTGTATGCCCTTCTGATGCAATCGTTTTTGGTGATCTCATGGATCCGAACAGCAGGATTGCCAAATTACAGAAGAAGGTTGCCAATATGAATTACAGCATATTGGAAGAGCTAAACACCAGGCCGCGCACCACCTATTTGGCTGAAGTGCGTAATCCGAACCCTAAGCTGGATAATTCAAAGAAGGGGCACGCTTAAGTCATGGCAACAGAAGTTTCCCATACCGGACCAAGCTTGAGACCTGATCCACAACCCCCCATGGTTGGTGGCAAGCATAGCTTTGACACGATGACTGACAAAATCACAAGTGTGATTTTTGCGGTCACCCCTAAGGGCTGGATTTTTGGCTTTGCTATTTCCTTCCTTGTCCTTCAGGTTCTTTTGATGTCGATCACCTACCTTCTTTACGAGGGTATTGGTATCTGGGGTGTCAACATCCCGGTTGGCTGGGGATTTGACATTGTCAACTTTGTCTGGTGGATCGGTATTGGTCATGCTGGAACTTTGATTTCCGCGATTTTGTTGTTGTTCAACCAGACCTGGAGAACATCGATCAACAGGTTTGCCGAGGCAATGACCCTGTTTGCGGTTGCATGCGCTGGTATTTATCCTTTGGCTCACATGGGTAGGCCATGGTTTGCTTTCTGGTTACTTCCTTATCCCAACACCATGCAGCTTTGGCCTCAGTTCAGAAGTCCTCTTGAATGGGATGTGTTCGCTGTCTCCACATATTTTTCAGTTTCACTGATGTACTGGTACATTGGTTTGATTCCTGACTTTGCCTCGGTGAGGGACCGGGCCCCTAATCAATTGTTAAGAATGATTTATGGGATTCTTTCCCTCGGGTGGCGTGGTGGTTCGATGCATTGGCATCGTTACGAGACTGCCTACTTGATGCTTGCTGGCTTGAGCACCCCTCTTGTTCTTTCTGTTCATACCATCATCAGTTTTGACTTCGCTGTATCCAACCTTCCTGGATGGCATGCAACCATATTCCCTCCTTACTTTGTCGCCGGCGCGGTTTACTCCGGTTTCGCAATGGTTATCAATCTGGCTGTTCCCATCAGGCATTACTATGGAATGAAAGATTTCATCACTGACAAGCATTTGGACAACATGGCAAAAGTCATGCTTGCCACCGGTTTGATGGTGTTTTATGGATATGGTGTGGAAGCTTTCATGGCGTATTACAGTGCCAATGAATTTGAACGCGATCTCATGATGAAAAACCGCGTTTTTGGACCCTACGGCCTGTTCTACTTCGCATTGATATTCTGCAATGGATTGATGCCCCAGGTTCTTTGGTTCCAAAAGGTAAGGTCCAATGAGGCGATCCTTTTCATAGTTTCAATTATTGTCAACATAGGCATGTGGTTGGAAAGATTTGTGATCCTCATGAGCTTGCAAAGAGATTTCATGCCTTCCGCATGGGGCCAGTACAGTCCTACATTCTGGGATATCAGCACCTATATAGGCACCTTTGGCTTGTTCATGAGTTTGATGTTCCTCTTCTGCAGGGTGCTTCCAATGATCTCGATTGCAGAAATGAAGCATTTACTTCCTGAGGCTCATGTTCATTCCCATAATGATTCACATGGCCATACAGAATCAGCACATGGAGGAAGCCATTAATGGATGCTCCGAAGACTAAAATTTATGGTTTGGTAGCGGAGTTTGAGACTCCAACCCAGATTGTTGACGCGGCGAACAAAGCCAGGGAAGCTGGTTATACCTCGATGGAGGCTTATAGTCCTTTTCCCGTGGTTGATTTGCATGAAGCTGTGGGATTTAAGCGTACCAAGCTCCCAACGCTCGCATTTCTCGGAGGGTTGACGGGTTTTTGCACCGCGTTTTCATTGGAAACTTTCACTTCCGGTGGTGCTCCATCATTTGTCACTCCATTCCTTCCAGATTGGTTTTATTATCCTGTGAATATTGGTGGCAGGCCATTGAACTCTTGGCCAGCCTTTATTCCACCTGAATTTGAACTAACCGTTTTGTTTGCTTCCATAACTTCTGTTTTTGGAATGCTTTTACTGAATGGGTATCCAAGGATTTATCACCCTCTGTTTAATGTCCCAAGGTTTTCCCTGGTAACGACAGATCGCTTTTTCCTTTGCATTGAGGCGAAAGATTCAAAATTTGACCTGCAGGGAACCAAGCAATTCCTCGAAGGGTTGCACCCGTATGAAGTTTCGGAGGTCCCCGAATAATGTTTAAATCAATCGGACAATACCTTATGGGAACATCTAGGATAATAAATCTTTCCATGGCGGCATTGATTGCTGCAGGAAGTATTGGTTGCAGCAAGCAGGATATCGGCTGGGGCCTTTACCAGCAAATGGCTGAGCAACCCAAGATCAAAATGCATTCCCCTTTTCAATTCTTCACTGATGGCCGTGGTAATAGGCCGTATGAAGAAGGCACAGTAGCCCGTGGCATGCTCCAAGAAAATGAACATCTGTACTCCGGCATCAAGGAAGGTGGCACTGTTGCCACTTGGAAAGGTTTTGGCGCATCAAAGGAAGCTAATGTCTCGCCCTTGGCAAAGGAGCCCATGACTGCGGAGCAGGCCAAGGCCCCTTACTATGAAACCTTTCCCATGGAAGTTACTGAAGAACTTATCAACCGTGGAAGGGAAAGATTCAATATTTATTGTTCGGTGTGCCATGGTGTTACTGGTGCCGGTAACGGCATGATCGTCCAACGTGGTTATCTTCCGCCTCCCAGCTTTTTTGTTGATAATTCCCGTGGTTTGAAATATCTCACTGGCGCTGGTGTGCCCCTTCCTGAGGCTCCTGCGGGTTATTACTTCCAGGTTATCAGCCATGGTTATGGTGGGATGGCAAGTTATTCCGCACAGATTTCGCCAAAAGATCGCTGGGCAATCATCGCTTACATCAGGGCATTGCAGGAAACATTTGGAAAGTCGGTTGGCCCGGCTGTGGCCCAAAAGGAGGCCAAATAATGGCTAGTATCTCTGAGAATGTTAGTAACAACCTTGCGCTTGTTCAAAAAGCCGCATTTGGAGTTGGTCTTGTAAGTCTTGCTTCAAGCTTGGCTCTTTACACATTCCATGGAAAAAAAGAATTTTTCCAGTGTTACCTCATTGCATATCTTTTTTTCTTCGCAATTGGCGCAGGCAGTCTTGCCCTTTTGATGATCCAGCATGTTTCAGCGGGCGCCTGGGGTTTCTCTATCCGCAGATTGCTTGAGGCTGGGAGTAGAACTTTGTTGTTATTGGCAGTCTTTTTCATTCCATTGGTTTTTGGACTACAGGAAATCTATCCCTGGGCCAGGCCGGATGCCTTGAAAGATAAATTGATAGAAATGAAATCAGGTTACCTGAATGTTCCTTTTTTCCTTACTCGGGCGGCGGTGTTTTTTGTTCTTTGGAATGCAATGGCTTTTTCGCTGTCGTATTTCTCCAAAAAAGAGGATGAAAGCGCACAGGAGTCGATCGGATGGTGGTTCAAGGCCATTAGTGGGCCAGGATTGGTTGTGTTTGCCATAACCATTGGCTTGACTTCAGTTGACTGGGCAATGTCTGTTGATGTTCATTGGTATTCTTCGATGTATCCTGTTCTATTTGGATTTTGCTGTATTTTGACAGCCATGATTTTCCACATCATCGCGATGATCCTGATATATCAGGGTGGTGATCTTGAGAAGTATCTTTCCCGGAATTATCTGAGGGATTTTGGTAGTTTTCTCCTGGGCTTCATAATCTTCTGGACTTACCTGAACTTTTCCCAGTTCCTGCTTATTTGGAGCGCGAACCTCAAGGAAGAAGTTCCTTATTATGTGAATCGTGTAACCGGTGGCTGGCAGTTGGTGACAATCGCGCTTGCCCTTGGGCATTTCGTTCTGCCATTCCTGTTTCTCCTTAGGCGTGAAACCAAGCGTATTCGTTTCACTCTTTTCTTTGCTGCATGTTTCATGCTGTTGATGAGGTTTGTTGATTATTTTTATCTTCTCGGGCCCAGTTTCAGTCCCAGGCATTTTCATTTTGGCCTAAGCCAAGTCACATGCTTTTTGGGAATTGGCGGATTATGGCTATCGTTTTTCATTTACCAATGGAACCTTTATCCTCCTATTGCCGCTCGTGACCCACGGGTGGTGAAAGAACCGGTTCACGGGGTGTAGGCTGATTACAAGAGAGAAATAATAAAGGTGGCTTTGAATATGGAATCGAACAATATAAAAGCTAATGTTGAGCATTCGGATATTAATTTCAAGACCATTTTATTCACTGGTATTGGGCTTGGATTTGCAGTGCTTTTGGGGTTTTTCATCGCGCTCCACTTGTATGATTTTCTTGTCGCGTTTGAGAATTCCAAGAAGATTTCCGAGTACCCTCTCATTGCCAAGGAAGTGACTGAAAATGAAGCAGCCTTGCTTGCCAAAGTCATCAAGGAGGCAGAGAATGATTGCCTTGAAACCAACAAGAAGGCTAATTTGATAAATCCCAAGAATGAGGCAGAGAAGAAAGAGCGCGAGGATTTTCTTGCAAAGGATTTGGTTTTCAAGGAAACCAGGGAACAAATTGAACAAACATTCAAGAAGCGACAGGACAACAGGATTTTCACAACTGGTTTTTTAAGGCCGGCGCACCCGGGGCCTTCCTATGCGAGCGCTGATGTGAATCTTTACAAGCAGGGAACCAGCAAGGCTGCAAGCGATGCCGCAGTGGCACGCGGTGATAAATCAAAGATCATCGTGTCCCGTCTGGAAGGCATTGACCCGATGTATCCGATGATGAGTGGTATTTCCGGATGGCCCACCTATGCAAAGGTGACCAAGGAAATTTCTGAGGAAACATTGAATCGATTGAAGGTGGATGAGGGAATCAAAACTTTTGCAAGGAAATACATGGAGCAAAACAAGGAGTTCCATTCAAAGAATAAA
>SYCV01000165.1 GCA_005786805.1 Planctomycetia bacterium
GGGGCATCTTTACTGGACTCACGAGCAACAAGGCATTGCCTATTGCGCAAAGGGGGATACGGGGAAGATCATTTATGAGGAACGACTTCCCCGGGCGGGGCAGTTTTACTCGTCGGCGTTACTCGCCAATGGCAACCTTTATTATCTTTCCCGCGATGGGAAAACATTCGTGCTTCCCGCCCAGCCGAAGTTTGAATCCCCCACTGTCAACGATCTTTCAGATAGAAGTATTTTCAATGGCAGCCCGGTTCCTTTCGGAAACAAGCTGTTGATTCGCTCGGATAAGTTCCTTTATTGCATCAAATAGGGACATCCGGCCCTAATACTCAAGAATTCAATTAAGGGATGAACAAAAGATAAGGGTTAGTGCTGTTTGATTTCATCCATCAATCAATGTTGATATAACTGTCCTTGGATTTCAATTAATTACAACCAAGAGAGCCTCTCATGAACCGTGCTGCTTTTCTTCTACTTCTTTTTGCAATATGTCCCCTTGTTGCGGCAGACAATGATTGGTCACCCCGAAAGGTGGTTGAAATCAAGGGCAAACAAGTTGAAGACCTTACCATCAAGGAAAGAGCCTACGAGATTTTTGAACATGATGTGAAACCTGAATGGGGATACAAATCCCCCCAGCAGGATAACTTCGTTGTTATCCATCCCAAAAACGACAGGAAGAACGCCCCTCTGTATGTCGTCCTGCATTCGGCGGGGCACGATGTGATCTCATGTGTCAAATGCACCCGCACGGTAGGCAACCATGATATTTATCACACTCCGGATAATTTTTATGCGCTTTATGTCGATTGCAGGCGGAACATGGGGGATTGGTGGTGGGGTGGCTTGCATATCAACGATGCCAACCTTACCAAGAAGAATTCAGGGGGCTCGCCCACTCCCGCGGAAAAGCGGGTCATGGACACTGTTCAATGGGTCATCAAAAAATACGAGATCGATCCCAACCGGGTTTACCTTGCTGGTAACTCAATGGGGGGAAGCGGCACCCTGGGAATTGGAATGCGCAATGGCGATGTTTTTGCCGCCATCAAGGCGAATGTGCCCGCAGGTATCGAGCATGTTTCACAACGGATGTTTTTTCCTCCCCTCTCGATTCCCGATGGTGTGAAGCTTCCCGACCCACCCATAGCGGTTGATTACTCCGGGCAGAATGATTCCTGGTCAATAGGGCATGATCGTTTTGCCAAGGCGATGAATGATCGCAAATACGCGCTCTATTTTTATTGGGGGCCGTTCGGCCATGCGAACAATCATGCCAGCATCGAGAAAGTCAACGACCTTGTGAATTCATTTGATTGGCTTAATGTGAAAAAGAATGAGGCATATCCGGTATTCGCCAATGGCGACAGTAACAGCAAGTTGCCCTGGCCTGATGTGAAGGCGGAGAAGCCCCAGGTTTCCGGCCAGGTCAATGCCTTTTATCGGTGGAAAAATATCAGCGACACCAAAGATCAACTTGAAATGTCTCTTTTTCTGTTGAGTGCGAAAGACTTGAAGACCAGCTTCAAAATTCCCGAGGTTTCAACCGCTGATGTTTCAATTCGAAGGTTGCAGAACCTGAAGATCAAGCCAGGTGAGACTTTCAAATGGATTTATGGCGATGCCAGGGGCGAAGGCAAAGCCGATGCGGAGGGTGTGATCACCATAGCGGCATTAAAGATCGGTGTAACTCCAACCAACTTGAAAATAAACAAATAGCCCCAACATGGTTCAAATCATGGATTGGATAAGTTCGAGATAAGCCGGGCTTGATGAGATGGAGTTGTGGGATGTGCCCGGTATTATCTTGAGGTTTGCGATTCCCGGAGCGAATGCCTCAAGCAGCTTTTTGGTGTTTGATGCTGGGATTATCTCATCGAATTCCGCCATTATAAGCAGTGTGGAAACTTTTACATCAGGCGCACATTTCCAGGATTCGTACCTGTCGAGAAGCAACCAACCGACTGGGAAAATTGAGAACCGGGAGGCTGCGATATTCAGGATGCTGTCATAGGGGGTGATCATAATCAGGCTGGCGGCGGGCCTGAGGCTCGCCACAGAGATCGCCAACCCGGAACCGAGACTGCGGCCTATCACCACTACTTTGGAATGCCTTTTGTGAACATAATCAAATAATGCGATGGCATCACCGCGCAGATGTTCCTCGGTCGGGTTTCCCGTGCTGCCACCATACCCCCGGTAATGCATCAGGTAAATTGCATGGTTGGGAAACTTCGCGGAGAACGAGGGAAGATTCATTGAAACATCTTCCCCATTGCCTCCGAAATAGAGAATGGCATCAGGGCCTTCATGGTCTCGCATGGTGACCACAAGGTCGGCATCGGGAACTTTGAAATGAAGAGTCGCTTTTGGGTCGGAGATGGCCCTGCTTCTGGGGAAGTAAATCAGCGATCTTTGAAAAAAGTACAGGGCGACACAAAGCAATGTGTACGATAAAAGAGCGATTGCACCATACTTGATCACATTGCCAACCATTGTGCGGGTCCCCCAATTTTGTAACAGGTCAGGAAACTTGAACCATTGCTTTGATCACACCATTTTCAGGCTTAAGCCAGCCGCCAAAAGCATCGATCATGCCATCCAAGGTTGAGTGATGGGTGATCCAGGGCTTGGTGTCGATCTTGCCATCCTCAATCAATTGGATGATGCGGACAAAATCGCCGGGCAGAGCATTTCTGCTCGCAAGAAATGTCATTTCATGGCGGTGCATCAGGGTTTGGGTGAAGCTGATTTCATTGAGAGTGATACCAACCCAGACAAGCCTGCCCGCATAGGCCACATAGTTGTAGGCCTGGCTCATGGAAACATTGCTACCCGTGGCATCGACAACGACATGGGCCAGATTGCCATTGGTCATTTCCTTGAGAATGTCGAGTTCCTTGCCTTCGCCTTTGACGAGGATGGTATCCTTGACACCCATGGTGTTGCGGACAAAAGCAAGCCTTTGTTCATTGGTATCCATGACAATGGGTCGGGCGCCAGCGATTTTCACAAACTCGAGAGTGGATAAACCAATCGGCCCCGCACCGATGATGAGTGCGTTTTCTCCGGGTTGCGTTTTTGCCCTGTTCACAGCATGGCACCCGATGGCAAGGGTTTCCACCAGCGCCAGTTGTTCGTAGGTGAGCTTTGCAGAGGGGAAAAGTTTTCTCGCAGGCAGGATGAAATAGGGCCTGAGTCCGCCATCGGCGTGAACACCCAGCGTTTTGTTGTATTCGCAAGCGTTGGTATGGCCCCGAAGACAGCTATGGCATTTCTGGCAATTCATGTAGGGTTCCACACAGCAGCGATCTCCCACCTTGATGTGGGTAACGCCAGCGCCCACCTCGGCGATTTCAACACCAAGTTCGTGCCCGGGGATACGGGGGTAGCTATAGAACGGCATCTTGCCAAGGTAGCCGCTGTAATCACTACCACAAATTCCCACGCGGTGAACCTTGAGCAGCACCTCGCCTGGGCCGGGCTTTGGTGGTTCCGGGGTGTCGATGAGTTTGAAATTCTTGGGTTGTTCCAAAAGTATGGCTTTCATTTGATCAGTTCCTGAAGGTCTATTACCAGAAATATCAGCATGGGTAATAATATTGATTTTTGAGAATGAAAGTGGCAAAAAGACTCCACAATAAATGGCAAAAAGGTTACAATCAAATATTGTTGAATGTCAACCTGCCTGCAAACCACGGTATAGATGAAAACCACCATGAAAAAATTTATGCTTTCGATATTGGCAATATGGATGATGATTTCTGGGTCCCGGTCTTTAGCCGCGGAAAAGAAGATCGAGTTCAACCGCGATATCAGGCCGATTCTCTCGGAGAATTGCTACGCCTGCCATGGGCCTGACAGTGGTGCGAGAAAAGCGGGCCTCAGGCTGGATACCGAGGAGGGTGCCAAGTCCTCAAGGAAGGGAAGCAGTGCGGTTGTCTCCGGGAAGGCGATGGAGAGCGAGTTATACAAGCGCATTATTGCAACCGATGCGCACGAGTTGATGCCACCCCCCAAAAGCAACAAGAAGCTTGATGAGAATCAAAAGGCATTGTTAAAGAGGTGGATTGATGAGGGAGCGAAGTGGGAGGGGCACTGGGCATTCCTTTCAGTGAAGAAACCGGCGGTCCCTAAAGCTGAAGATGCCGCGTTTGTGAAAAACCCGATTGATAATTTCATCCTTGAAAAGCAAAGGGAAAACTCCCTTGGGCATTCCAAGGAAGCGGACAAGATAACTTTGATTCGCAGGCTTTGCTTCGACCTGACCGGATTGCCACCCACCCCTGAGCAACTAAAGAACTTCCTCGCGGACAATAGCGCCAAGGCCTACGAGACCCTGGTCGACCAGTTGCTTGCCTCGCCCCATTATGGCGAGCGCATGGCGGTGTTCTGGCTTGACCTGGTTCGTTACGCGGATAGTGTCGGGTACCATGGTGACCAGCCGATCACCGTGTGGCCTTTCCGGGATTGGGTCATCCAGTCCTTCAACAAAAACATCCCCTTCACCCAGTTCACGATCGAGCAGCTCGCAGGTGACCTGTTGCCCAACGCGACCTTGGAAAACAAAGTTGCGAGTGGATACAACCGGCTGGGCATGATGAGTGCCGAGGGCGGTGTGCAGGATCGCGAGTACCTAGCGAAGTATGCGGCGGAAAGGGTTCGAAACCTTAGCGGTGTATGGCTGGGCACCACGCTTGGTTGCGCGGAATGCCATGATCATAAGTTTGATCCATTCACCACCAGGGAGTTCTACAGCATGGAGGCGTTTTTCGCCGACATCACTGAAAAGGGTCTGTATGGCGGAAGTGATTTTGGCACTCGCATGACATTGCCCTCTAAGGAGCAGCAGGCCCAGTTGGCCGCACTGGATGAAAAGATCGCGACTTTGAAAAAGACACTCGAGACATCAACCCCGGAACTTGAGAAGCAACAAGCCGCATGGGAATCATCGGTTGCAAATTCATCAGTCAAGTGGTCGGTGTTGAAGCCCCAGAAGGCGGTATCCAAGGGCGGGGCCAAGTTGGCGATCGCGGAGGATGGTTCCATCCTGGCTTCTGGGAAAAAAGCGGACAAGGACACCTACACCTTGGATATCAAGCTTCCCAAGGGATCTTTCACCGCGATCAAGATAGAGGCTTTGCCCCACGCCTCGATGCCAGCAGGTGGATCGGGCAGGGCGGGCAACGGTAATTTTGTGCTATCTGAATTCACCGCGACTACCGCGGATAAAAAGCCCGTCGCATTCATGGATGCTTCCGCGACTTTTGAGCAGACATTTGCGGGGGATGGCAACCCCTATAAAAAGTGGAGCGCGGCATCAGCCATTGATGGTAATTCCAAGGGTGATGAATGGGGTTGGGCCATCCTGCCTGAAGTAGTAAAACCCCAGCATGCGGTGTTCCAGATGAAGGAGAACCTTGCGGGCGATTCAACGCTTGTTCTCATGCTAGAGCAAAATCATGGCAAGGGAAACCACACGCTTGGTAGTTTTCGAATTTCCATCACGGATGGAAACAGGCCTGTGAAGGCGGGTGGTGGCGCATCGCTTCCCGCTGATGTTCTCGCTTCGCTTGCAATCGAGCCTGCAAAGCGCAATGAGCAGCAAAAGCTCAAGTTGGCGGGTCATTACAGGACCATCTCGCCTTTGTTGGATGCGGCGCGCAAGGACCTTGCTACAACCCAGGCCAAGCGAAATGAGCTTGAAAAATCCCTGCCCACCACCCTTGTCACGGTTGCGCGTGAACCCCGCACCATCAAGGTGCTGGCTCGTGGCAACTGGATGGATAACTCGGGCGAAGTGGTCACACCCGCTGTCCCCGCTTTTCTTCCCGCGATCAAGAATGATGGCAAGGCCAGGTTGAACCGCCAGGACCTTGCCAAATGGCTGGTGAGTGATGACAACCCGTTGACTTCCCGGGTGCTGGTCAATCGTTTGTGGAAGCTTTTTTACGGCCAGGGGCTTTCGAAAAAGCTCGAGGATATCGGCTCGCAGGGCGAATGGCCCAGTCATCCGGAATTGCTTGATTACCTTGCCTCTTACCTCCGTGAAAACAACTGGGACCTCAAGAAAACCATCAAGCTGATGGTGATGAGCGGAACCTACCGCCAGACATCGGTACCATCCGCGGAACTCCAGGAGAAGGACCCGTACAACCGCTGGCTCGCAAGGCAGTCGCGGTTCAGGATTGATGCCGAGTTCATCCGTGATAATTACCTGAGCATCAGTGGCCTGATGGTTGACAGGCAGGGTGGTCCGAGTGTCAAGCCATTCCAACCGCCCGGGTACTGGTCCTATCTGAATTTCCCAACGAGGGAATGGCAGAAGGACAACGGTGAGTCAGTATATCGCAGGGGGCTTTACACCCATTGGCAAAGGCAGTACCTGCATCCAGCGATGCTGGCGTTTGATGCTTCCTGCAGGGAGGAATGTTCCGCGGATCGTGTCAGGTCGAACACCCCGCTTCAGGCACTCGCGCTCTTGAATGATCCATGCGAGGTTGAGGCCGCTCGTGTGTTTGCTGAAAAGATCCTGAAGGAGGGCGGGAAAACCGATGCTGAGAAAATTGAATTCGCTTTCAACAGGGCGCTTTCCAGGTCGCCCAAGCCGGGGGAGAGGGAAATATTGCTCAATCTTGTCACCCAGTATCGAAAGTCGCTTGCCCAGGACCCGGGTGCCGCAAAGGCTTTTCTGAGCGTGGGCGACAAACCACCGAGTGGTGATCTAAGCGAGGGAGAACTCGCGGCCTGGGGCGGGGTCGCCCGGGCACTTTTTAACCTGCATGAAACCATCACACGCAACTAGGAACATTTGCCATGAACAATGATTTTTTAAAGCGCAGGACATTCTTGAAGCAGTCGAGCGGTGGGCTTGGTGCGATGGCTTTGGCCTCGCTGTTGCAGGGTAACCGGGCATGGGGCGCGGGTGTCACTGGTTCCAAGGGTGTCGTGAATCCCCTGCATCATAATCCCCGGGTGAAGAGGGTGATCTATCTCTATATGGCAGGTGGGATGACCCATTTGGAAACCTGGGACCCGAAGCCTACGCTCGCAAAGATGAATGGCCAGCCCATGCCTGAATCGGTCACCAAGGGCCAGCAGATCGCCCAGTTGCAGGGTGCCAAGCTTAATTGCCTTGGTCCCCAGCATCCATTTGTCAAGTATGGGAAAAGCGGAATCGAGTTCAGTTCGATTTTCCCCGAGCTGGGGGCGCGTGCCGCGGATCACATGTGCATCATCCGGTCCATGTACACCGAGGCCATCAATCATGATCCCGCGCATGCGTTCATGAACACCGGCACGATGATCCCCGGGAAACCATCGATGGGTTCATGGCTGTGGTACGGCCTGGGAAGCGACACGGAGAACCTTCCCGGATTTGTGGTCATGGTTTCCACGGGCAAGTTTGGGCAGAGCCAGCCCATAGCAGCCAGGCAATGGCACTCCGGGTTTCTTCCAAGCAAGTTCCAGGGCGTTCAATTCCGTGGCACAGGCGAGCCGGTGCTTTACATTCGAAGCCCCAAAGGCGTTGATGAGGCAAGACAATCCGAGTTGATCAAGTCGGTGCAGGCACTTGATAAGCTCGAAAACGAGGTTGTCGCAGACCCTGAAATCGAGGCGCGCATCGCGCAATACGAATTGGCATTTCGCATGCAGGCCAGTGTCCCGGAACTCATGGATGTTTCGAAGGAGCCCAAAAAAGTGCTGGAATCCTATGGTGCCAACCCCGGAGATGGCTCGTTTGCAAGCAACTGCCTGCTCGCCCGAAGACTGGCGGAGCGCGGCGTCAGGTTCATCCAGCTTTATCATCGTGACTGGGATCATCACGGCGCAGTCAAGGATCATTCCCTTGGCACCGCGAAAGAAGTTGACCGAGGCGCGGCGGCGCTTATCGAGGATCTCAAACAGCGGGGCATGCTTGATGAAACACTCATTGTTTTTGGCACCGAGTTCGGGCGCACTCCCATGGCGCAGGGCAATGGCAGGGACCATCACATCAAGGGATTTTCCATGTGGCTCGCGGGTGGCGGCATCAAGGGTGGCATGACTTATGGCAACACCGATGAGTTCGGTTACAGCGCCGTTGAAAAACCCGTGCCTGTTCATGACATTCACGCCACCATGCTTCACCTCATGGGCATCGACCATAAAAAATTATCGTTCAGGTTCCAGGGTCGTGACTTCAGGCTCACCGATGTTCATGGGAATGTGCTCAATGAAATCCTGAGTTGAGGCTTCATAAAGTTCAGCCCTCGGGAAACCACATGCGCATGGATTTTCTTGATGTTTGATTGTATTAAAACTTGAATAAGACTATTTTGTCCAATATCTTGGAGTCTAATTCAAACGGGTGTTTTAGGATATCTGTCCATGTTCTCACAGACAGTCGAGTATGCGCTTAGAGCGGTGGTGTTCCTGGCCCATAAGGCCCCCAATCCAGGTATTTGTGAAGACATCGCCCTTGGAACCAAGGTGCCAAGGCCATACATGGCAAAGGTTCTCCAGGGTTTGGTCAAGGCCAAGATACTTCGCTCCCAGCGTGGCTTGGGCGGTGGAGTCACCCTTAATATTGAACCCGAGCATCTGACACTTTTGCAGGTTATCAATGCTGTTGATCCCGTGAAACGCATCACCACCTGCCCGATGGACCTTGCATCCCATGGGATGAACCTGTGCCCACTTCACCGTCGGCTTGACAATGCCCTCGCGACGGTTGAGCAGGCATTCGGATCGACCACTTTGGCGGAAGTGCTATCAGAACAAAACGGCAGTATTCCCCTTTGCGAATTTCCCCCAAGGCGAATGCCGTTGCAACAAATCAATCCCCCCGTCTTATCGCGGAAGAAAAGTTGGCACAATCTTCCGAAGTCGGGTAAATCTTGATTTCTTTTTGGTCACCTGGTGGGGGTTTTGCCTTTTAATCCATGCGCCTTGACCTTCTCAAACTTCTTTATGGCTTTATTCCCGATCTTTTGCCTTGAACAAAGAGTAATATTATGGAAGGTGTTTTTTCTTCAACGGATTTTTGAACATGACCACGGATAACAACAAAAAAACTCTCTCCTCCATCCTGCAGTTCAACCCCTTTCGGTGGGGCAAAGATGTTGCTTCCGCCTCCCCTGAAAATATTAAATTCCTGCAGGGGCCCCAAAGGCGAGGCTATGAACTCTGGCGGGCCATCAAGATATTCCTTGAGTTGATGAGTGGTTTTCGAACCCTGCACTTCGTGGGCCCTTGTGTGACCGTGTTTGGTTCCGCTCGTTTTTCCGAGAATCATCCCTATTACAAGCTTGCCCGTGAGATGGGTGCCGAGCTTTCCAAGGTTGGTTTCACCGTCATGACCGGTGGCGGCCCGGGTATCATGGAAGCTGCCAACCGGGGTGCCAAGGATGTGGATGGCCTGTCCCTTGGCTGCAATATCGCACTTCCCATGGAACAAAAGCATAACCCTTACCTTGATAAGTTTGTGACCTTCAAATACTTTTTTGTCCGCAAGCTGATGCTGGTGAAATATTCCTATGCGTTTGTCGCGATGCCGGGCGGGTTTGGAACCATGGATGAGGTTTTTGAATGCCTGACACTTA
>SYCV01000166.1 GCA_005786805.1 Planctomycetia bacterium
ACCCGGGCTAACTGCAAAAAGCGGACTCGAAGTAACTGCAGTTACAGGTCCGCCTGTTAATCCATCAATCTCATTGGCAAAGGCGGAAACCCTTGAGTAAAAGCCAAGCCCTGTAAAAGCAGAACCGATTGTACCGCCACTAACAATACCAGCAATCAAAAGCCTGCCATTGGAATTGATAAATCCCGGGCCGCCTGAATCACCAGGGGCTGAATCGGTTTCAATGAGAATGTTGGAGCTGGTAACTCCGGTGTTAGATTGCACACTATAAATATTTTGCAAACTATTGCCAGCAGAGGTACCGTTATCAAAATCGAAAACAATATCGCGAAAAAAAGCTGGTTGATTAACATCTGCTCCCGTTGCTTCAAAGGTGTTAATACCAATTCTTTTTACACCTCCTGTGGAAGGATTTGCACCATTGGTGCCATTCCCGGTTTGCCCAAACCCTACCATGGTGAAAGCTTGCCCGATTTCATCATTGCTCCGATACAATTCGTAACCAGCAATTCCAAGCGGTGCTTTACCAGTGATATTAATCACTGCAACATCATTGGGAACAATGTTGGAACCATTAGGTACATATCCGTTGACGATGGAAACATCCGCTGCGGTGAAAGAAATGTTCGAAGAAACGACCGAACTGGAGTTGGCGTAAAATTTGATGGTACCTGGCAATTTCTGCCCTGCACTATTAGTAACCACATGAGCAGCAGTTAAAATATAGTTGCGTTCAAACATCAATGCCCCAGAACCATAACTACCATCCGATAATTCTATTTTCACCACTCCATTGAATGCAGAGTCATTGGTGGTGGAGGCATCGGAGAAATAGGCGCCAACGACTGGGGTAGTTCTATCCTCCAAGTGTTCAAGAATGGGCCGGCAAGGTTTTTGTGTTTTTTTAAGGTGGATAAATCTGTGCATAAGGCTACCTTTCAATGGAAATACATTGAAACCATAGCACCCTAAAACCTAAAGTCTATCTTCTGCACCAAAATAGTAGTTTATATTTAACGCTAAGTAGGACTTTTCTGATTTTGCGGTTTGTAACTCTAGACCTTGAAGAATATTTTTCTGCGGTAGAGCCAGTAGGCGAGTGACCAATGGCAACAGACCACCAAAAGTGCCAAAAGTACCGGTCCCCAGTTGCCCAGCCAATTGATTGTATGGCTGGTGAAAGGCATGAGCAGGTTGCGAAATTGGCCTGTGAGAATACCAGCGGAAATGTAAAGGAAGATCGAGTTCATCCCCGCGATCATGAACGGAGTGGCCCAGGCTTTTTTTCCAAGACCCTCGGTCAATGAATGAAAGAAAGCAAAAATCAGGCAGGTCCATCCCGCTGCAAATAATCCAAACGATGCGGTCCAGATTTTTTTCACCATTGGGATCACGAAGCTCAATCCCCATCCCAATGCCAGTCCAGCCAACCCTGCGATCACCAGGGTTTTTATCTGTAGTTTCACCTCCCATTGTTCACGAAACATTCTGCCGATCAGGCAACCAAAAATGATCGTCGCGGAAGCTGAAAGCGCGTTAAGGGTGGCATAACCGCCCGAGCTGGTTGGAAAAATTGTCGGATAACCCATTGAGGTGAAGAATTGGCTGAGATGGAAATCAAGAATGAAGCCAATGTTTTTATCGCGCTCCCAGGGGTCGTAGCCCCCGCCTTTGTAAAAGCCAAAAAGTAAATGCAATATGGTATGAAGCAACAGGCAACCTAGTGCCACGGATAATTGTTTTTTCCAATCCAGCGTTAATGTGAAAAAAGCAATGATGTATCCCAGCGCGATTTGCTGAAGCACCCGGATGAATTGCACAACAGGTTCGGGCTTGCTCATGGAATCAAGAATCACACCAAGGAGGATGAGAAGGAATGCCCGTTTGAAGGCGTGTTGAAGTTGAACCTTCCATGATTCGCCCCGGTCCATACGCAGGCCAAAGGCCACCGGCATTGAAACGCCCACCAAAAACATGAACGAGGGTTGGATCAAATCCCAGAAGGTGCATCCAACCCATTCCCTATGGGTGAATTGGTCCGCGAGCCATCCCCAATTTGGATCCTTTAGAAGTTTCCCCATCCCCATGCCGCCTGAAATCATCGCAAGCATGGTGAAGCCCCGATAGGCATCAATTGAAAAAACACGGGAAGATGAAGTGGATTGCATGGATGTTCTCCTCCTGATGAGGAAATCAGTCTGCCATGATTAGGTTGAATTTGCCAAGAAAATAATGATCAAGCTGCATTGCGGTCGAAATCGGGCTGTTCTTCCAGGGAATGAAAATGGTTGGTCCTGGGATGATATTTCTCGCTTGGAATGGGGATTTCACCAACTCTTTGTTCAAGACTTTTGATGGCGTTGGATTGTTCCTTGGAATAATCAAGATAAAGGCTTACAAGCCTTGCGAGTAAAACTGTGACAAGGAACTGGCCAAAGACAGCCTCAAGCCAGACCGCAGTTCGAGCGATTGATGCAAGCGGGGTGACATCTCCAAACCCGACTGTGGTGAGTGTGACAAAGCTGAAATAAAGCAGCACAGATCCACGCACATGATGATTGTTGGTGCCATCCGTCCCATCGATGAACTGCATGTTTGAAACGGCAAATGAACCAGGTGTGAATTCCTCGATCATGCCATAGATATAAGCCCAGATCATGCCTACTAGGAGATAAAGTCCGCATCCGCCGATGATTTTGTCAAAACCTATCGCTTTGTCGAGCCAAAGCTCGCGCAGTAGATAAAAAGCGAGGCTGAAAAAGAAAATCATGTGGGAAATCATTCGTGGAAGCATCACCCATTTAGGGTGACTCAAGCCGGGAAGGTTATCGGGAAGGATCAACAATGCGCAGCCAATCAGGCAGAATGGCAGGGAAAAAAAATAAATAAACCGAGTGGCTTCATCATCAGCCCTCAGGGCATAAGGCACAGAGAAAAGGAAGAGGGAGAAAAACATGGCAAGGATATCATCCCCATGACTGGAGTGATCCAGCGAGGGGAAAATAATCGCAAGTAACAATAGATTCAGCAACAACCAAAAGAATCGATCATGTGTCAGGAAAGATTGTAATTTAGCGAAATATTTGTCAGTCCATGAAATGACGGAGGCATCTTCCGGGGTACCATCGGAGTCGAGATCGTAATCTTTTTCAGTCACTTTCATATCTTGCATGATCAATCCATGGCCCTTGGCTTGTCATTACAACATCCAATCACCCGGGGCTATAACTATTGGCAGGAATTGAGTAAAGGGCGGAATAGAATGATGCATGAAAACATCAGTCAAGATGGGAAAGCATGGGTAATAAGGTTAGTCTTTGGCCTTGATTTTTTTCCTGAAAACCATCAAGGTTTCATCAGTTCCTGGAATCGCTTCGAACTTTGCGGGTCGATCTTTTCCCTTGGGTGCCATGCAGATGGTGAGCGTATCGCCATCAAGTTTATAAATACCCAGAAGTTTTTCGCCCCTCATGGGGCCGCCATCAGGGCTCACATCAATAGTCTTGGGGTTGGCATCCGGGTTGAGTTCAACGGTGGTGCCAGCGAATCTTTTGCCATCTCTTTTCCAGACCACATGTTTGCCTTCAACCATTCTTTCGATGGAATCAACGATTTCTTTTGCGGTTTCCTTTCCATTGCGTTTAAACGAGGTAACCTGCCAGGTTCCCTGATGGAGGGATTCCTCCTCCTTGATTTTTTGTTCCTTGGGATCGATTGCTGAAGCAAAGCTTGCAAATAAGAGCGCGGAAAAAGCCAAACAACGGGTTATCATCATATCTCCAGCAATAATTGATCAAAACAGGCTGTCGAAGTTGAATCCTCATTATTCTAGGGTATCAATTGAACCTTGGTCCCATAAAGGTTAAATTAATTGATGATTAATTATCCTGCCAAGTGAATTTGTAACACGGGAAACCCAATGAACAGTTTAAGCCTTGCCCTTGGAATGATGACTTTGATTTGTAACTCGGATACCGATTGGGTTGAACTTATACCCGAGGGAAAGTTGGAGGCATTTAGAAAAGCCTCCCCCAAGTTTGTTTGGACAGACAAGGTTGGCCTGGATGGTGCCAAGCAGAATAAACTGGTTGCTGGCGGTGGAAAAGGCGCCATCCTTTTCAATAACAACGAGGGATTGCCTGACCTGGTGACCAAGGAATCCTGGGGTGATCACGATATACATCTTGAATTCCTGGTGGCCAAGGGTTCGAACTCGGGCATAAAAATGCATGCTCTCTATGAAATCCAGATTTTTGACAGCTACGGGAAAACCAATTTGACTGGTTCGGATTGCGGGGGTGTTTACCCGAGATGGGAATTAAAGCCGGCCTTCACCTACATAGACAAGGGGATTCCACCTTCCAAGAACGCCTGCAAGCCAGCGGGTGAATGGCAAACCCTGGATATCACTTTTATCGCCCCGAGGTTTGATGACGCGGGCAACAAGGTTAAAAATGCCAGGCTGCCCAAGGTGTTACTTAATGGCGAGGTCATCCACGATAATGTGGAGTTGCTTACCCCCACGGGAAACAATTTCAAGTTAAAGGAAAAAACAAAGGGCCCGATTCTGATCCAGGTGGATCATGGCCCGGTGGCATTCAGGAACATCAAGGTTCGGGAATTGTCAAAATAACTCTTCCATACTGGTGCCAATGTGACAAGCTCCACCTGTTTGATATTCACCTGTCTGTTGCTGGGGGCGGATGCCTCCCCCATAAATTTTTCGAGAGACATACTTCCGATTCTTTCCGACAATTGTTATTCATGCCATGGCCCGGATGAAAAAGCTCGCAAGGCGAAACTAAGGCTTGATACCCGGGAGGGGGCGTTTGCCAAATCCAAGTCCCCCGGGCTTCATATCATCAAGCCGGGGGATGCTTCAAAAAGTGAACTCATCCAAAGGTTGATCACCACCGATGAAAAAGAGTTGATGCCCCCGCCCTCCTCCGCCAGGAAGCTTGATAAAAACCAGATTGAACTCTTGAAGGCATGGATCGGGCAAGGTGCGGGTTGGGGGAAGCATTGGGCGTTTGAAACGCCAATCAAACCCACTGTTCCAATATCATCAGGCGACATGCGGATATCCAATCCCATTGATTCGTTTATTCTTGAAAAACTTGGAGCCGAGGGGTTGAGGCAGTCTCCCCGCGCTTCCCGAGAGACTTTGGCCAGGCGGCTTTATCTTGATTTAACCGGCCTGCCACCGAATTTGGAACAGGTTGACTCCTTCATCAACGACACTTCGCCCAACGCTTATGCGAAGTTGGTTGATGTGTTGCTTGCAAGCCCTCATTTTGGCGAGCGCATGGTTTGGGATTGGCTTGAGGCATCCCGCTATGCGGATAGCAATGGGTATCAGGGCGATAACGAACGAACCATGTGGCCCTGGCGCGACTGGGCCGCCGCCGCCTTTAATGATAATCTTTCGTTCAAGGATTTCACCACCTGGCAACTTGCCGGCGATCTGCTTCCCAAGGCTTCGTTTGAACAACGCCTGGCAACCGGGTTTAACCGCAACCACATGATCAATGGCGAAGGGGGCAGAATTGCCGCTGAGAATCGCATCGATTATGTGATGGATATGTCGGAAACCATGGGCACCATCTGGCTGGGCCTCACCTTTAATTGCTGCAGATGCCATGATCACAAGTACGATCCACTCTCGCAAAAGGATTACTACCAGCTTTTTTCATTTTTTAACAACACACCTGTCGATGGTGCCGGTCGTAGTGCGCAAACCCCACCAGTCATGGAGTTCGCAAACCCTGAACAATTACAAAAAAAGAAGCAGCTTGATTCTTTGGTGGGTAAGCTTCAAAGCCAGGTTGGGGAACTTGAGAATAAGCTGTTCCCCCGTGACAAAGGGAAAAGCGCTTCCGATTCTGAATCTGCCAAGGGGTATTCCAAGGAGGTAAGGGATATCCTATCCAAGGCAGCGGGTTCGCGGGGCAAGGCGCAACTTCAGCAACTTGCAAAGGCAGTGGAAAAATCCAAGCCGGAACTCCTGCAGATTCTAAATGCCCTCATCAAAAGCATTGATGAGAGGGATAATTTTGCAAAGTCCCTCCCCCTGGTGATGGTGATGGAAGAGCTTCCCAAACCGCGTGAGACTTTCATCCTCAACATTGGAAATTATGAAAAACCCATGGCCAAGGTTGGGGTCGCGGTTCCCGCGGTGCTTCCCCAAATCCAAAAGGATACTCCTTTAAACCGACTTGATCTGGCGCAGTGGCTTGTGACCCCCGAAAATCCCCTTACCTCGCGTGTGATCGTCAACCGATTCTGGCAGCAGCTCTTTGGCACCGGAATAGTCAAGACTTCAGAGGACTTTGGAGTTCAGGGCGAGCGCCCATCCCATCCCGGCCTGCTTGATTGGCTGGCGGTGGAATTTCAGGAAAGTGGCTGGGATGTCAAGCACCTTGTTCGATTGATCGTGCTTAGCGAAACCTACCAGCAATCCTCAAAATTGGTTCCAGCATCCGCGGAAAAAGACAGTGCCAACAGGTTTCTTTCCCGGGGACCAAGATATCGCAGGCCCGCCTGGATGATCCGCGACCAGGCACTAGCCTCATCCGGGCTTTTGATTCCCCAGATAGGTGGACCGCCAACCAGGCCTTATCAGCCCCCCGGTATCTGGGAGGAAGCCACCTTTGGTAATAAAAAATATGTCCAGGACCAGGGCGAAAATTTATACAAGCGAAGTGTCTATACCTTTTGGCGCAGGATCATCGGCCCGACCATGTTCTTTGATACCCCAGCCAGGCAGTATTGCAATGTCAAAAATTCCCGCACCAACACACCCCTTCACGCCCTCGCCACCCTTAACGACACAACCTATGTAGAGGCATCCCGCATGCTTGCCCAGCGTGAACTCCTGGCAGCACCCGGAAACGATCCTGTCGTGATGGAAAACATATTCCGGGCGATACTTTCAAGAAAACCAAGTCCGGAGGAGGTGGCCATTTTATCTGCCGCGGTTAACCGATATCAGGATGCCTTTGAAAAAGATGTTGATGCCGCCAATAAATTCATCGCGGTGGGGAAGATGCCCGCAAGCAAGGAAATAGCAGGCAAAAAACTTGCGGCATTCGGAACATTGGCGCTTTCCATTTTCAACCTCGATGAGGCCTTGAACAAGGAATAATCATGGATCCCAAAATTCAACAGTCCTTGCTTGTGAACCGTAGGGAATTCTTTGGAAAGCAGGCGCTGGGCATTGGCACTGCCGCTCTTTCAAGCCTGCTTGCTAAGGATGGGTTTGCTGCCGCATCGCAAAACAACAGGCTTCCTGATCTTCCCCATCGGAAACCCAAGGCCAAGAATGTCATCTATTTGTTTCAGAATGGCGCGCCCACCCATGTGGATCTTTTTGATTTCAAACCCAAGCTGGTTGAGATGCATGGCAAACCCGTGCCCGATTCCCTCTTTGAAGGCAAGCGTTTCTCCACCATGACCGGTAATCCCAAGGGCAAGGTGATGCTTTCACCCGTGGAGCCTTTCAAGCAGCGGGGAAAAAGTGGTTCGTGGGTAAGCGATTTCCTTCCCCATACCGCATCGATCGCGGATGAACTTTGCTTTATCAAGAGCATGCATACAGAAGCGGTGAACCATGCGCCCGCGATATCATTTTTTTTAAGTGGTGCCCAGATACCGGGCCGCCCTTCCCTGGGAGCCTGGCTTTCCTACGGCCTTGGAAGTGAATCTGAAAATCTCCCCTCCTTTGTGGTGATGACTTCAATCAGCAAAGGAACCACCTGCGGCCAGATCTTTTATGATTTTTACTGGGGTTCCGGATTTCTTCCCTCGAAGCACCAGGGGGTCAAGTTCAGCTCCGGTGCCGATCCGGTGCTTTATCTTTCCAACCCCGATGGCATTGGGAAAAACCTTCGCAGGGCCCAACTCGATGACATCTCAAAATTAAACGAGATCAAGTTGAAGGAGTTTGCAGACCCCGAAATCGCAACTCGCATCGCCCAGTATGAAATGGCTTATCGCATGCAAACCAGCGTGCCCGAACTAACCGACTTCTCCAAGGAATCTGAAAAGACACTCGCGATGTATGGCCCGCAGGTGCGCGAGCCAGGCACCTTCGCGTACAACTGCCTGATGGCCCGAAGACTTGTTGAACGAGGCACCCGCTTTGTCCAGGTCATGCACGCGGGCTGGGACCAGCATCGCAGCATCACCACCGAACTTTACAATCAATGCAGGGATACCGACCAACCCTCAGCGGCGCTGGTTCGCGATCTCAAGCAGCGTGGTTTATTGGATGACACCATTGTGATCTGGGGCGGTGAGTTTGGTAGAACCCCTTTCATCCAAGGTGACCTGGGCAACAGGCCCCAATGGGGGCGTGATCATCATCCCTATGCCTTTACCATCTGGATTGCAGGCGGTGGTTTCAAGTCTGGCATTTCCCATGGCGCTTCCGATGAGCTTGCAATGAATGTTGCAACCGATGGCGTTCATGTGCATGATTTTCAAGCAACACTGCTAAGGCAATTGGGAATTGACCACACGAAGTTGACCTTCAAGTTTCAAGGCAGGCATTTCCGCCTTACTGATGTATTTGGCAAAGTCGTGTCTGGTATTCTCGACTAGAACCTTACCATCCGATGCAGCATCCACTTGAACCCGCGCCCGATCCAAGGAAGGGAAGCGCCCTGCGGGCGAAGGGGATTTCCAGATAATCATCCCGACTGTAAACGATTCTTCCACCGTTAGTAATATTCCACGATTAAAAAGCTTCATCATTTGTTCAACTCATACCCCTCCCGGACTTACCGTGGCAATCCAAAGTAAATGAAGAAATGCAGTAAGGTTGACGATGACACCAATCACTGCACAAAAAACAGGTAGAAAATACAGCAGCGGCGTCTCATTCCAAATGGTGGCAGCAGTCATTACTTGAAGAATAATCGCACTCAACCAAACAAGTAAAATACCCTGGTGAAAAGACCAAAACCAAGGGATAAACTCGGCCTGCCAGAAGGCCGCCAAAATTAAAGTCGCAACCCAAGCGCCAGCCAATCCCAGGGATAGTCGATTCTGTTCGTTGTGTCTCAGCACAAAGAAAGTCCATACGACGGAATTCACGATAGAAACAATAAAGTAAATCAGAAAAGGATTCATTGTTGGCGTGAGACTCCATGGCAAAGACCAATTTTTCATGCACTATGCGAATGATGGTGTTAACGGAGAACCCATACCATTATAGCCAGTGAACGCCAGGCAAATATTTCTGCCTGACTGATGTCTTTGGGAAAGTCGTGCCCGGCATCCTTGCCTGAAACCTACCAACCGATGCAGCATCCACTTGAACCCGCGCCCGATCCAAGGAAGGGAAGCGCCCTGCGGGCGAAGGGCATTTTCAGATAATCATCCCGATTGTAAACGATTCTTCCACCGATGATGGTGTACTTTACCTGGGTGGAATGCTCGAAGGGGTCGCCATCATATAGCACCAAGTCAGCGACCTTTCCCGTTTCGATGGAGCCATAATCTTTTTCGATGCCCAGTATTTTCGCGGCTTCCAGGGTGATGCTGCCAAGGGCCTTTTCAAAGCCATATCCGTTTGTCATGGCCATGGCGGCTTCAAATCGAATTGAACGGGTCTTAGGCACATAATCTTCAAAGCCCGAGCTGATGGCCAGGGGGATGCCCGCGGATGAAATCCGTGAAGCACTGCCAACAAAGGTGTTGAAGGTTTCCATCCTCGCGACCCGTTGCATGGTTGGATGCAGCACGATGGGAATTCCAGCCTTGCGAATTTCATCGGTCATCAGGTAAGCCTCGGTGGCCTGGTCGAGGCGCGCCTTGAGCTTGAATTCGGAAGTGATGCGAAGGGCCGTCTGGATATCATCCGCGCGATGGGCTGAAAACACCACCGGTAACTTTCCTGCAACAGCGTCTGCAAAGGGATCGAGCTTCGGCTTGGGCTCAAGCTTTGAAGGATCAGCTTCCTTGGATCGTTTTCGAAGTTGCTCACCGCCCTTGTTGAATTCGTTGCGCAAAAGAGCCGCGGTTGCCATCCTGGTGTTGGGCGCCTTCGAGGAATATGTTTTCTTCGGAATTTCCCCGAGATTGATCATGAGTGCGGCGGGAAACTTGATTGTCATCGCATCCACCGTGTTGCCCCATGTTTTTAAAATGCCTGTCTGCCCGGCGATGACATTGACCGCGCCGGGTACGACATGAAGAACGGTTATCCCCTGCCTTCGCAGGAATTCGAGCAGCGCCTCATCGGGATTGAAGCCATCAATGATCCGAAGGTCGGCCTGGTTTGGATCGGTGGTCTCATCCTGGTCCTGGTCAGCCTGTGAATTCAACGCGCCCGAAAGTCCAACGCTCGAATGGGCATCGATCAAACCGGGGGTGACCTCTGAAACGGAAAGCGCTGGGGTTCCCTCGGGGATTTTAACCTCACCAACCCTGCCCACCGCGGTAATCCTCCCTTTTTCCAAAAGAACAATCCCGTCTGTTATCGGATTTCCTGAAACCGTGTGAATTCTTCCAGCAAAGATCGCAAGGCGTTCGGGTGTTTCTGTGGATGGTGCCTTCAGGTTTCCCAACACGGGGGCGATGGCTTTTGGCATGGCCTTGACCACATCAGGAACAGCGGAAAGTTTTTTCTCCCTGTCGACCAGCGCGAAACCGCCCGCCTGATAGGCCCAATTCTCATGAACCGTTCGATCAAACACTTTTTTCCCCTCGATGAAAGTTGCCAAAACCTGGGTGTAGGTGCTGAAGGGTGCGCCTGAAAGAATCACAAAATCAGCATCTTTTCCAACTTCGAGTGAACCCACGCGCTTTTCCAAATGCATCATCGTCGCGGGGTTTAATGTCAACGCCCTCAGTGCTTCCAACTCAGTCATTCCACCCCGTAGCGCGATGGCGCCCGTGCGCAGGAAAAACCTGGATTCCGTCACCGGGTCATCAGTGTTTATCGCGACCTTCACTCCCGCCTTCGTGATGGCTGCGGCGTTTTCCTCGAGCAATCCGGAAACCTCGGCCTTGCCCCCCGGGCTATCCACCAAAGTCAGCGAGACCCAGGCGTTCTTTTTAGCAAGCACATCCACGATGCGATAAGCCTCCGTCGCATGCTGCAGCACAATCTCAAAATCAAACTCCTGCGATAATTTGAACGCGGAATAGATGTCATCGGCCCGATGGCAATGGAAATGCACCGTGCGTTTGCGTTCCAACACCTCGACCAACGGCTCGAGGGCAAGATCCATTTCGGGGGGTTCCGCCTTCGCATCAGTCTCTTTCTTCTTTCGATAATCAGCCCATTTTTTTTGGTATTCCCGTGCCTTGATGAATTGCTCTCTTTGCATCGCGTGGATTTTCATCCTGGTTGCGGGAGCTGCCTTGGTTCGTTCAAAGTTGAAGCGCTTGGGGTTTTCACCGTTTGCCATTTTCAAGCCGCCCAGCACGGATATGTTCTGGATGCGCATCTGCTCGACCGTCTGCCCCATGAATTTCACATAAAGGGTTTGTCCGCCTATTACATTACCGCTGCCCGGCATTATGTTGGCGGTTGTTACACCCCCCGCCAGTGCCATGCGGATGCCAGGATCATTCGGGGTGATGGCATCAATGGCCCTAAGTGATGCCTGCAGGGGACCGGTACCCTCGTTGCCATCAGAGTTTGCTGGAACCTGGGGGCGCGCGAAAACCCCAAGGTGTGAGTGGCTGTCAATGAGGCCGGGAATGATGACTTTCCCGGTCACATCCACGATTGTTCCCTTGATATCAGGCATGTTTTCAGCATTACCCAAAGCGGTGATCCTCCCATCCTGAACCACCAGGTACCCATTGGTGATGGGCAGGCCGCTGGCGGTGTGGATCATCGCACCCTTATATATGACAGTCTGGTTTTTCGTGTCATCCGCAACAAAGCCGATGGATAAGAGGGCAAATGAGGTGATCAACGCGTTCATGTTAAAATCCTTGTTGAGAATGTATCGGGCAATTGATGATACCCTTGCTTGGCGGGTGGGTTCAACCAGCATTGCCAATAATCTGAAAATCCAGATTGAATATATGGTTTTACCGAATCAAGGGAGTTTTATTTCAAACCTTTGATCCAGTCGTGCACCAGTTGGACAGATTGGTCATCCACCACCCGGGATCCGATGTGGGGCATTCTGCCGAGTTTGGTCATTTTCATTCTTTCGAGGATGATTGATTTTTCAGGCTGGCCTGGAACGAGTAATTTCGCGCCTTCGATGTTGAAGCTGCCATGCACTGGGGCGACATTCACAATGCCCAGATCCTTCAGGTCAAGACCCAGATGAAGTTTGAATTCCGCATTCCCACCACCCCATTTGATATGGCAATGACTGCAATTGGAATGCAGGTAGGATCTCGCGCGATCCTCAATTGAAACTTTTTCATCCCGATAATCCGGAAGCTTGGGCATTTTTGCAGGCTCTGCGGGAAGCTTGTTGGCGAACATCCCGATATGCTCCAGCGTTGCAAGTTGGTTGGCAATGACCCCGTTGTAGTCGTGGTCGCGGTTCATCTGCAAAGTGCTCACACCCAGCGCGAACTTCGCGGCGTTGTTATGGCACAGCGTGCATTCAGCTCTGCTGGGAAAACGGTAATTCTGCTCGACAAACTTGTCGCCCACCTTGATCTTCAAAAGTTTGTCCGCGCCTTTTTCATCGAGAAGGTCGGCATCGGTCTGCTCATCATTCCACACATAGGTATAACCTCGCCAGTACTGGTCACCATATTCCTGGGTTCCTGGGAATTGCTGGAAATGCATGATCCGGGTTTCGAGTCGTTTTCGACTGTCGGGGTTTCCCCGTACCATGTCCATGCTGAAGGTTTTCACGATGACCGTGCCATCGGGGAATTTCCAACCCGGAGGCGCACCCGGAGACGCGGGGTAGGTGACTTCATCAAGATTGATGCGGCCGTCGCCGGGAATCGCAAGGAACCGATCCTTTTCAGCATGATCGCCCCAAAGCTGGGCGTTGACCGAGTAAGGTATCACGCCGGGCGCTACAATGTGATCCTTGGTGGAGGAGAAGACGCCGGTCTGGCTTAACTTTCGGGGGAAGTTCTTCGCGGAGTCATCCATTTTTTCAGATTTGACGAGTTGATGAATGCCACCCCCGGTGAAATCGACGAAATAAATCTCGCCCTTTGAATCCTCGCCCCAACTGACGATGCGGTAGGTGGTGCGAGCCAACTCCCTGAGAGAGTCAGATTGCACCTGGTTTACAGGGTCGATGGTGGGTTTGAAAGTCCAGATCCTGCCTGTGTCAAAATCTCCATAGATGTAATGACCATCAAGTTCCTTTAATCTTTGCCCATGGTAGATGAATCCTCCGGTGATGGAGCGGAAATCAGTATGTGAGTGCTCGACAACCGGCTTGAGTATGGGCGTGGGGCCTTTTTTGCGCTCTGGGCGGAAGGGGTGATTGCCTTCCATGACAGACCATCCGTAGTTACCACCCGCCTGGATGTTGTAAACACTTTCCCAGAGGTCCTGCCCGATCTCTCCACCCCAAAGACCCATTTTTTTATTTCGGTCAAAACTAAAGCGCCAGAATTGCCTCAGACCGTAGGCGTAAATCTCGGGGCGCGCGCCCTTGGTGTTTACAAACGGGTTATCCCTCGGGATGCCATAGTTCCGGCCTTCATCCGGGTTATCGACATCAATGCGAAGTAGCTTGGCGAATACGCTGGAAAGATCCTGGCCGATATCCAGTTGGTCAGCTATGCCGGAACCATCACCGGTGACTATGTAAAGGAAACCATCATGTCCAAACTTCAGGCATCCGCCATTGTGACCGCCATTGGGCCATTCGAAGATGATTTTTTCCGAGGCAGGGTCTGCGACCGGGGGTTCTCCCTTGACTGTGTAGCGTGAAACCCTGCTTCCCTTTTCCAAGCCTTCCTTTTCCGGATTGGGTATCCATGTCACATACATGTAACCGTTTTCCTTGAATTTGGGATGGAATGTGATCGCGTATATGATTTGTTTCATGGGCATTCCCTTGGAATCCAGGGCACCTTTGAATTCAAGTGCGAGATCCGCTTTGTCGGATTCCTTGGAGTTGATGAAGGACCAAATTTTTCCCCATCGTCCCGCCACAAACAAGCGATCTGTTCCGGGGGCTTGCGCCAGGTCAAGAGGTTCCTCGAATTTTTGTAATTTGGGAAAAGCCAGTTCGGTTTTGTAGGGTGCTGGTGGCTCGGGTGAACCGATGACTTTCGAAGTTGTCCAAGGGGTTCGTTTTTCGATCCCAAACTCTTTTCGAACCGGTTCTTTTTTTAGTTCCGCTTTTCCAATGGAGAGACTGGCAAGAAATAAACTTGTTGCGATCAATACCAAGCCAAACAGTTTGCGACGCATGACTATTTTCCTCCATGGAAAACGATGATTGTTTCACTTAATAAGACTTTTATTTAGCAGGAAACGCAAGGGATTTTTCGATAATGAGAGAGTGGCAAGGGTGATTATGTGCTTATATCGCCGTTTTGGGGGATTCAGCCTTGCGGAAAATGGGGTGCAGTAACAGCATCAGCAAAAGAAAAAGCGCATAGGTTGGAATGCTTAAAAGGGTGATTGAATACACCGGGCCATGGAAGGGGAAAGTGGGGATATCCCTTTTTAACAGGGAAATAAAGTCCCCTAAGAATATTGAAAACAAAAGCAGGGTGATCAGGAAAAAAATATTCAGCATCGGGTGCTGCCTTAGATCTCTCCAAGAAAATGCCAGGGCGGGCAATGCAAGAACAAGGTAGTGATCCCAGGTGATGGGGGAAACCAAAAGCATGATAACCACCCCGATATGGAAAAGCCTTTCGCGTTTTTCGGGCATTGCGATGAAAAATAAAACAGCCCAAAGCAGTGTGAATGTTGATTGTAATACCAATGCCAGGCCCTTGCCCAATGCGGGCTCCAAGGTCAAGGGAGGCAGAAGATCGGGGTGTTCAGGGAAGAATAATTTGCCCATGAATCCATTCCAGGAAACATTCCCCAGCGAGCCTTCAAATTCCCGGACCAAAGGCAATACTCGAAACAAATAGTCCTTCATTTCCGGCAATCCAAAGACAATTATCGCAAGGAGGTTGCATGCCATGAAAGTGAGAAAAAAAGAAAAGAGATTTTTCCATTTGCGGGCCAATATGAACCAGAGGATCAGAAACATGGGCGTGAGTTTGAATGCTGAGGCAATTCCCAGGCACATCCCTGAAAGAATCTGTTTATTCGCCTGGTCGAAGCAGTAAGTTCCTATGAGAAGAATGAGGAGAAGGAAGTTCCATTGGCCTTGGTTGATTTGGCTTTGAACCGGGCCACATAGAAGGAAAAGCGTACCGGCGGGAAATAGGCTCCACCAATGCCAGGGGAGTTGCAGGTTCTTGAACACCAGGGCGACCGACCACGCGAATAATCCGAGCATGACCAGATTCCACAATAGCATCGCCTGGACATAGGGTAGAAAGGCAAAGGGTAAAACGGCAAAAAGGGAAAAAGGAGGGTGCGCATTTACATGAACATCCATTGTTATATTTTTGTCAGATAAGTTGATGTTCAGAAAACGATTGAGTGAATCGGAAAGCGGGCCGTATAGTGGGCGACCATCCAGCCAGTCTTTTGCGGAAGCCCAGTCTTGGAAAAAATCACTTCCGGAGTTTAGGTTGCCCGAAAGAGAATAAATAAATCGGGGGCCCTGCAGGCAAGCGACAAATAAAAATATCAGGATCCAAAGAAAGGGTTCAAACTTTCCCGATGCGCTCATCGGGTCAAACCAGGGAAACAGGTTATTCTCATTTGGAACTGAGTGTGAGGGAGCGGGATTTTTCATTTATCATAGTAATACATAGTATTACCACCGTGAGATTTTATTTTATTCGAAATATCCGGGGTATTTATTATTTTGTATCCACTTATTCTGACATCCCTTTTGACTTCCATCTTCATGCTGCCATAAAATAACTTCAAGGATTTGGCGAAGTATGGGTATCACTATGCCGCCATCCTCTTTGGAGTTTACGCCTTGAATACCATTGTAGCTATTCCGGTTTTTAATGAAGCGAATCATGTTCATTCCGTACTGCAAGAAGTGCGAAAGTATGCCAATCGGATCTTAGTCATCGATGATGGCTCAACCGATGGCACCTCTGCTAAATTGGACCAAGAATTCGGTATCGAGCGTATCACCCATCAGAAAAACAAAGGCTATGGCGCGGCCCTGATTTCCGCATTTGAATATTCCATTACGCAGGGTGCTGACATCCTCATCACCATGGACTGTGATGGCCAGCATGAACCCTCGAGGATTCCGGTTTTGCTTGAGGCGATTGATCATGCTGATATCGTATCTGGAAGTAGATACCTTCGTGACTTTCGACAGGATAACAGCGCGCCGGAAGATAGAAAGCGCATCAACACGCTGATCACCAAGGAGCTTAATGTTCGCTATGGGATGCAGCTGACCGATGCGTTTTGTGGATTCAAGGCATACAACTGTGGTGCCCTTGCGAAGTTTCAAATCACTGAAACCAGTTGGGGAATGCCTCTCGAGCTTTGGGTGCAAGCAGCCTACTACAACATGAAAATACAGGAAGTCGCGGTGCCTAGGCTTTACATCGACCCCAATCGCACCTTTGGTGCCGTGCTTGATGATTCCGCGAAGCGACTTGCCTACTACCGTAAAGTATTGGTTCAAGCTGAAGACCAGTTGGGTTGGCATGGGATCAATTCCTCGGGTTCCTTCACCTTTGATTCATTTTTAATGGGAACAACCCGTTGATATCCCCGCATGAACTGCGCGCTCCTTTCGAGGATGGTGGAATTCTTTGTCATCCCGCGCCTCCTCTACTCGCGGAATTGATCAGTGAAAACAGGAAAAGGCTTTCTAATGCGACACCGCTGATTCTTGGGAAGTCGCTTCAGGATATTCGAACCCTTGCCAGGCGAGAGACCATATCCACGGCGGTTGAATTCTTAAAATCAAATGATGAGGAAGTAAAAGTTGATCCCGCCCTGCCCTTGATGGTTTCGGGCCATCAGCCTGAATTGTTTCACCCCGGGGTTTGGATCAAGAATTTCGCGCTTAATTTCCTTTCCAAAAAACACACCCTGACGCCACTCAATCTCATCATTGACAACGACATGGTAAAACAAACATCAATTCCTTTTCCGGTGATCTCAGATGTGCCGGAAAGTTCCAAGGTGATCGCGTGTGATTTTGACCAAAACAATTTTGGAATGCCGCATGAGGATTGGATGGTCAAAAACCATGAGATGTTTGATGGGTTTGGCCAAAGATTGGCAGCTCTTTCATCCGCATGGAAAGAAACACCCATGGGGATTGAGTATTGGCGGGATGTTTCAATGGCTGTCGCAAAAGGAATTAAACCCGCCCTTGCGTTTGCATGGGCACGCAGGAAATACGAGAGGATGCTTGGTTGTGTTAATCTTGAGCTGCCTGTTAGCCTGCTATGTGGCACCCAGTCGTTTTCCATCTTTGTGCTTGATATCATCCGCAGAGCGGAAGCTTTCGCGAACTTGTTCAACCAATCGGTTGCGAGTTATCGAAATAAGCACGGGCTCAAAAGCAAAAATCATCCCTTCCCCGACTTGGGAGTTGCCAAGGGCTGGGTTGAGATACCTTTTTGGTTGCTACTTCCCGGTGAGAACCGCAGACAAAGGCTGGGCGTGAAGGAAGTATACGGGGAAGTCATATTGGGAACCCCAGGCCCGCAGGGGCTCAGGCTAAGCCTGGGTGTCGATGACCAGCTTGGAGCGTTGCGAAAACTGGAATCGCAAGGTTACAGAATCAGGCCAAGGGCGATATCAACCACGATATTTGCGCGCCTATTGATTTCAGATGCGTTTATTCATGGTATCGGAGGCGCCAAGTATGATGAGGTTACCGACCGGATGATACAGGATTTTTATCAGGTGACTCCGCCAGAATTTCTGGTTGTTTCCGCCACCGCAAGATTGAACCTGGCCGGGGATCTTGAAACCGAATCTTCGGTGCAAGCTGCAAATCATATAGCCAGGGATATCTGGTGGAACCCGCAACGCCATCCCCCTTGCAAGCCAACGGATGAATGGAACGCGCTGGTATATGAAAGGCAAAAGCTTCAGGATCTATCCTGTGATACCCGGGCAGGTCGTAAAGAAAGATACAAAAAGCTTAGAAACAACCTCGATCAATTGCGGGTTTTGATCAAAGCCAATCACGACAGGGAACTTGAAAGAGCAAGGAAACTTGCCGATCGCTTCAATGTCCAGCAACAACTTCAAAGCAGGGATTTTTCGTTCCTACTGCACTCGGGAAAAAAATTAAGAAACCTCTTCACGCCCTACTTATAAGGTTACTTTTTCTTGCCCTGCTTGGATGTGGGATTCATTTTTTTGAGCATGTCGGCATCAGGCTCGCCACCAAATTGCTTCCAATATAGTTCCTTGAAAGGGTTGACTTTGGGCCCGGTTACATTCTCGTTCACCAGGAGTGGGAAAACATCAAGCCACCATTTGTCGATCGCGCCCTTGAGTCTTTGCACTACTTCAGGATTTTGATCCGCAATGTTTGTTGTTTCACCGGGATCTTTCGAGATGTCAAAAAGTTCCCATTTTTCGCCCTGCTTTGTATTGTTGACCAGGTTGTAACGGGTGTTCCGGGCCGAGACATGGGAGTACTTCGATTCAGAGGCTTTGCCTTTTTCCCAACGCCCCACATGGGTGAAGAGGATACGGTCATCCCACATGGCATCGGGGTTTTTTAACAGTGGAAGAAAACTGCGCCCTTCGACCTGCGCCGCGGCCTCCTTGGGCATGGGGGTGTTTGTGATTTGCAGCATGGTGGGAAATATATCGATATGAGCGGTCAATTTATTGCAGTCTTTTCCACCGGCGAAACCGGCGGGCCAGCGCCAGAATGCTGGTACACGGGTGCCTCCCATGTAGGGTGTGACTTTTGAACCTTTCATGCCCGCATTGAAAACCTTGACTCCCGCGGTTCCGCCGTTATCGGTCATAAAAATCAGGAGTGTGTCCTTTGCGATTCCTGATTCATCGAGGAATGCCATGAGCTTGCCCATGTTGTCATCAATGTTTTCAATCATGCCGAAAAACTTCGCCACATCAGGTGGAACTTTGCCTTCATATTTCTTTTCATACTCGGGCGGGCAGATCAGCGGGCCGTGGGGTGCATTGGGTGTGATGTAGGTGAAGAAAGGTTTGTTGGCCTTGTGCTGGGAGGTCATCCAAATAATGGCCTGGTTGAAAAAAACATCCGTGCAGTAACCCTTGGTTTTTTCAAATGTTCCATTGTGAAGGATGGCGGGATCAAAATATTTATTGTTCGGGGCATCGCCACAACTACCGGAATAAGTCTGGCCGATTCCACCCGCGCCATGGATGAACATTTCATCGAACCCGCGCTTGTTTGGCCAGTAAGCGGGTTCATCCCCAAGGTGCCATTTTCCAAATATACCCGTGGTGTAGTTCGCGGTTTTTAAAACCTGGGGAAGGGTGATCGCCTTGGGGTTGAGTCTTTCCCTTTCGAGGATGGTGTGGGTGATGCCGTTATTGAATTCATGTCTGCCTGTCATCAGTGCGGAGCGAGTGGGCGCGCAGGTCGGGCTTACATGAAAATCGGTAAGGCGGACACTTTGCGAATGAAGCTTGTCGAGGTTCGGTGTTTTGAGAACCGGGTTTCCATGGCAGGCGAGGTCACCATAACCCTGGTCATCAGTCATGACGATGATGATGTTGCGTGGGGTTTCAGAAAGCAGGGCGGCGCCAAGTGCCAATGTAACCAATGTTAACATACAATATCTCCGTGATGATTTTTCACGAAGATATTGTAATGGATCTGATGGGAGTTAATCCAAGGATTAATGCCCGTGTAATTTAAAAATCAAGGGATTAGTCAACCTTCACCTGGATGGCCTTGGGTTTGCCATTGGGTGTCTTGGGAATGTGAAGGTTCAGCATGCCATCCTTGAATGTGGCCTTGATCTTCGTTTCATCCGTATGGTCGGGAAGGGTGAAACTTCGGGCAAAGCTTCCATAGGAACGCTCGATCCGATGGAATCGTTTTCCTTTTTCCTCTTTTTCCTTGTTCCTGCGGCCCTCGATGGTAAGCACGCCATCATCAACACCCACCTTGACATCCTCTTTTTTTACATCGGGGATTTCAGCCCGGATTTCAATCTCACTGTCACTCTCGGCGATATCAACCCTGGGGGCCCAATCCCCGGAAATCATCGTGTCGGCGCGAAGCGTCGGCCAGGTCATCGCCTTGGTGTAATTGTTGAACATCTCCTCGAATTCCCGTAATGGCTCCCATTTTATTAGTTCCATGAACGATCTCCTAAATAGCAGTATAGATTATACCCGGGCGCCCAACTGCCCAAGAAACCCGGGCGCAGCGCTTTTCGCTGTATGAACCCTTCACAAACTACTATTCGGGGCTGGATGTTTTTTATTTGGGGAAAAACAAATAATGTGGGGATTAATTTTTTGATGACTGAAGACGGCGCAAAAGGCATCAATCGCTTTTCATTTTAGAATCAGCGTTTGAAATCAATCCGTAGATTTGGCTTTCTTGATGATGCAGATGGTTTTTTAAAACGGAATTATCAATTGATGGAGGCCAGCATCTCCCTTGCATCCGGGAAATCGGGTTGGCTCGCCAACGCCTTAATCAGGTGCTCCTTGGCTTCCTCTTTTTTCCCGATGTGTTCCATCATTCGCGCAACCTGGTAGTGGGCCTTTGCTGGTTCATTGATCTTGAGGAACACCTGGTAACTTTCTTCAAATTTCCCGTTTCGACAAAGCGCATAACCGTAGGTGTTGATGAACTGTCTGTTTTCCGGTTCCAGTTTCAACGCAAGCGCAAGGTCCTCAAGCGCGATGTTCCATTCCTTTTTCCTGGCATGAAGCATTCCAAGTTCAAACCATATCCCCGCCTGCTTGGGGTGTTTTCTACCCGCCTGTTGGTACATTTCCTGTGCGTGTTGGTAGTCTTCCATGCTTGCATAAAGCCTTGCGAGTCCGACCATGGCTTGAAGATTATCAGGTTCGATGGAAAGTGCCTGCTGGTAGGCTTTGCGGGCGTCTTCGAAAAGTTGCTGGCGCTGCAGGGAGGATCGTTCCAAATTTTTCGCCTCGATGGCGCGGAAGTCGCCAAATGCTATGCAGGTGGCCGCCTTGGGGGGTCTTACGGTTTCTTCCTTTTCAGACTTGGGCTTGGTCACTACTTTTTCGGTGACATTGAAGGATTTTTCTTTTAGTGCGAGGTCGGTCCCGGTGAGTGTGCAACCCACCAGTGTGGAACAGACCGCGGGGAAAACGAGGAATAATCTTTTCATGGGAACTCTCCAACCAGCTAAACAGGCAAAGTTCAGAAGCCGGGGTCACCGTGAGAAGAGGGGAAAGTCAGGAAAAGTCGCCGATGAAACTATTTGCCGCTTCCGCTATCAACTCCCGTGACAACGCAACTGGTATACCACGAAATCGGCAAATCGAGGCCACTGTCTCCAGCAAATCACGACAATCGCTGGCACGAACTGACCTTCCTTTGGAGTAATAGCGATCAAATAGGTAGTCCACGGCTTCCGGGCAGGGTTTCATCGAAAGTTTTTTGCAATACATCTCGAATATCTTCTCGAAAATGTCCCGCTTGGGAGCGTTGATTTCCACCTTGTGGCGCATGCGCCTGAGGAAAGCTTCATCGACAATTTGCTTGGGATCGAGGTTGGTTGAGAAGATGGTTAATTGCTCGAAAGGCACCATGAACTTTTGCCCGCTTGCCAGATTTAGGTAATCCACCCTGCTTTCCAAGGGAACAATCCAGCGGTTTAGAAGTTCCTTGGGGCTGCAAAGTTGCCTGCCGAAATCGTCGATCAGAAAGATTCCACCATTTGCTTTGACATGCAGCGGCCCCTGGTAATAGTTGGCTTCGGGGCTGTAACGGGGTTCAAGCATGGCAAGGCTTAACTCGCCACCTGTGATGATTACAGGCCTTCGAATCCGAACCCAGCGGTTATCCTGATTGCTGGTGTTTAATAACCTTCGGATGGCTGCATCCGCCTCATCTTTGGGGGCCTCTGTTTTTTCCTCGCTGCGCACATGGATCGCAGGGTCATAAATGGTGATGATGTTTCCCTCATACTGGAAGGCATAGGGAACAAAAATATCGCCACCCTTGCGATTCATGAACTCGCCTATCGCTTGGGCAATGGAAGTTTTTCCGGTGCCTGGGGGTCCGTAGATGAAGATGGATTTGCCACTGAGGATTGCGGGGCCAACCGCGTTAAAAAGTTCGTCGGTGATGACCAGGTGGCTGAAGGCTTCGCGCAGGGCCTGGGGATCAACAGGAAGGTTGGTGACCGCCTGCTTGTAGGTTTGGTCGATGTAATCCTCAAGGCTGACGGGGGCCGGGCCGACATAGCCACAAAGTTTCATGGCGTCCTGCGCCCTTCGCCTTCCCAGTTCCGTGAGGTTGAATTTATAACTGGCCCTCCCGATAAGATCGCCACCCGCGACATCAACGCACTTTTCGTTTTTGAGGAAAACCAAATTTTCCTCGATGATTTTAAATGGCAGGCAAAGTGTCTTGGCGATATCCATTCCCTGCATGGTTCCCCTTGTGTAAAGAACCTTGAGGACCAATTCGGAAAGCATGCCCAGATTCAATCCGGTTTCCTTGAGATTATCCGGAGATTGAGGCGCGGTTGGGGTGTATTGATCTTGTCCCTGGGATTTCACTTTCGCTCCTTAAGCATCATTTACGCATGAGCAACCAGATTCCGAAGGCGAGTATTATCAATGAAAATTGAATGAATATCGCCCTGTCGGAAAAGATAAAATTCCACAAATAATCAAAATATTCCAAGCTGAAATCTCCCTATCAGGACCAACAGCTTTATTCTAGGTGATTAATAGCCACCTGTGTTGCCTGTTCCCGAGGAGCCACCGGAAGAGCCGCTTCCACCGCCGCTTTGTCCTGAGCTTGTGCCACCAGAGGATGACCCGGATTGTCCCGGGATGAAAACACCCGAGACACTGGATTGTTTGCCGGTTATTACGCGGGCTGCCTCGATCCCAGAGCCAGAAACCTCCGCAGGGTCGTGCAACACCACCTGAAATTCGGGATGCGTTTTGCCTTCGGAAATTTTATTCATGTAGGACTTGATGTTCTCGCTTCTGGTTTTGTTGAGTTCGTTGTTATTGGCATCGGGGTTCTGGGCGACCTGTAGGAAAATAACCTCCTGCGCCATGGGCCTTCTCCGGGCCAGCCTTTTCAGGTGATCTTTCCCCATTTCATTAAGCTCGGGTTTACCCGCTTCAAAATGGAAATCCCAGACAGTTTGATCCAGCACATTCCCATTTTGAACCTGGGGTGCCATGGATGTTCTTACGGAATTACGAGCATCCACATTGTAGCGCTTGGGGTAATAAGGGTCGACCACATCGCGGTAGCCAAAGCAACCGGTGAAGGCCAGGCTCAGGGGGATGATGCCGAGAAAAATCTTCCTGCCCATGTTGAATTTCGAGTTAATCATGACCAACCTCCTTGTAAAAAATCCGACTTATATGCGACCGGGCCATTCATGGCCTGGTGATTGAAATCAAAACGCCCCCGACATCATCATCTTGATTGCGGCAGGGCCGACCAGAATGATGAACACCCCGGGGAAAATAAAAAATAACATGGGGAAAAGCAGTTGCACCGCGCACTTGGATGCCTTTTCCTCCGCCAACTGCCTGCGCTTGGTTCTCATGGTGTCTGACTGGACTCTTAGCGCGTTTGCGATGGATGAACCAAAGCGATCGGCCTGAATGATGATGGTGGTAAGGCCGCGAAGGTCATCAACCCCGTTTCTTTCACCAAGGTCGCGAAGAACATCCTTCCGGGTCCGGCCGATTTGAAGCTGGAAATTCGCAAGCTTCAATTCGGATGCCATCACCTTCGCATGATCCTTCATTTCATCGCATACCTTGCGCAGGGCTGCGTCAAGCCCCAGGCCGCTTTCAACACAAACCACGAGCAGATCGATGATATCCGGAAGGGTGAGGAAAATTTCCTCCTGCCTGGTGGTGCGTATGTACCAGAGCCCGATCTTTGGGATGTACATTCCCAATGCGCTGAAAATTACCACATACTTGAGCCCATCAAAATTCATGCCGTACATCGGGATGTAGTAGGCGACGGAGGGGACAAGGAAGGCGAGGAGGGTGATGAATCGGATACCCTGGAAAACAGGGACCGCATTCTCGCTACGAAAACCCGCCGCGGAAAGTTCCTTCCGGATTTCAGTCTGCTCGCCCTCGGATGAGGGCATCATGGGCGATGCCAGGGCCTTTGCGGTCTGCAAAAGGATATCAAGCTTTCCCTTTTTTACGGTGGTTTCAGCGACATTTTCCTGGGCCCTGTTCGAGAGCTTTTTAAGCCGGTTGGCCTGGGCATCGCTTGTCTTTGAGGAAAAAAAACTCAAGAGGCTCCAGATGGCGAAACCAACAAGGAGGGCGAGTATCAATGGGATCAGGTCCTGCACAAATTCGGGAAATACCATTTTGCTCCTCCTTTCTAAACCTTGATGTCCACGATTTTTTTGATGATGATGGCACCCAGCACTTGGCCCACTATTAGGCCTGCCAGCATTTTTCTTCCGATTTCCGTGGTCCAAAGGGGCTGGATATACTCGGGGTTGCTGATGCGAAGGTAAAGAAACAAAACTATGGGCAATGCTAGAAGAACAGCGCCACTCATGCGCCCCTCGCCGGTGAGTGCTGCCACCTGGCCCAGGATTTTAAATCGCTCACGGACTATATGGCTTATCTTGTCAAGGATTTCGGCAAGGTCACCACCCGTCTGTCTTTGAATGGCGACCGAGGTCGCAAAAAACTTGAGATCAAGGCTGGGAATACGATTGCACATTTCCTTGAGCGCGTCTTCAATGGGGATGCCAAGTTTTTGCCTCTCGTAAGCCTTGCTGAATTCTAAGCCGATGGGTTCCACCATTTCCTGGCTGATAACCTGGAGTCCCGCCGCCAGGCTTTGGCCTGACCTTAGGGCCCTGGCAAGCAGTTCCAGCGCCTCGGGAAATTGCTCGGAGAACCTTTTCAATCTTGCCTTGCGTTTTTGAATCAGCCAAACCCATGGGATGAGCATCAGCGGGATAGCGATGAAAACGACATAAAATGGCAGGCCCACACCCATCGGAATTCCGATCCCTACCAGGCCAAGTATTATGGAGATGCTAATCAAGGTCGAGGGGGTGATGTTGCAGTCGGCTTGTTCGAAGATCCTCTCAACGGAAATCATTCTTGGGAGCAGTGTCTGGAAAAGGGAATTGCGATCCGTTTCCATGATGGTCTTGCGAAGGATGTCGGTTTGAAGGCTTTC
>SYCV01000027.1 GCA_005786805.1 Planctomycetia bacterium
AAATCGACGGGGCTTCTCACTGTTATTGATCACTTGGTACCAAAGGTACCAGCATACTTTCTGGCCACGACCTGGGATATCCACTTTTACCAATCTGGGATCCTTGAATTTAAAATCCAAAACCCAAATTTTCCCATCCTTCTTGTTGATCTCATCCTTATCCTGCGGACTGGGACCGGGTTTCACCAAACGCTCATTTGGATTGGCAGCAAATACTAATCCAACCATAAAAAAGGCAGTAAGCATGACCAAAAGAGTAGGCCATGTGTACCATCTATGTTGCAAGGTATCCGGCTTTTTCATCCGAAACCACTCCATGTTCCTTATCTTCAATCAAAGCATCCATGCCCATATTGAAGCTAATATTTCACTTGTTTTATAACAAGAAACAAAAATCAAGGTCAAGGCAGGAAGCTTGTGATAAACAAGTCTACAAACATGGAAATGTCAATTTGGGGAAAGTAAAGTGAAGTTATATAGATAAAAAAAAGGCCTTGGATATAAATCCAAGGCCCTTCGAAAATGAGCAGATTATTTTTTAACTTCAAACTCGGCATCAATGACATCGTCGCCACCTTTGCCACCCGAGGATCCACCTCCGGGCGCGGCACCAGCTTGACCAGCATCACCGGGACCCCCTGACATATGCTTGGCCAATTCCTGTGATGCGGTAATAAGATCGGAGGTTGCCTGCTTGATAGCCTGGGCATCTTCCTTCTTACAGCAATCCTTGACCCTGTCTATTGCACCCTGCACTGCGGTTTTAGTCGCATCCGACAACTTTGAACCATGCTCCTTGAGTTGTTTTTCAATCTGGAAAACCATGTTATCAGCCTCATTGCGGGCATTGATGATTTCCAGCTTGCGCTTGTCCTCATCGGCATGAAGCTCGGCATCCTTTCGCATCCGTTCAACTTCTTCCTTGCTTATGCCGCTTGAACCCTTGATTTCAACCTTGGCTTCCTTGCCTGTGCCAAGGTCCTTGGCGGTAACCTTGAGAATACCATTGGTATCCAATGCAAAGGTGACCTCGATCTGGGGTTCGCCACGACTTGCGGGAGCAATTCCCTCAAGATTGAATTCACCAAGCATTCGGTTACCAGCGCTCTTGGCGATCTCACTTTCACCCTGATAAACCGAGATGGTTACAGCAGTCTGGTTATCAGCAGCGGTTGAAAAGATCTGTTTTTTCTCCGAAGGGATGGAGGTATTGCGCTCGATAAGGCGAGTCAACCTTCCACCCAATGTTTCGATACCCAGGGAAAGAGGGGTGACATCGACAAGCAATAAATCAGATTTGCTGCCCAATAGGAGTTGTGCCCCCTGAATGGCGGCGCCAATCGCGACAACTTCATCAGGATTTACCCCTCGATGACCTTCCTTGCCAAATATATCCTTGACCAGCCATTGGATCTTGGGCATACGGGTCATGCCACCAACCATCACGACCTCATCGATGTCGGAGGGTTTCATTTTGGCATCAGCAAGCGCCCGAAGAACAGGGCCACGACATTTGTCGATCAATGGATCAACCAATTGCTCGAACTTAGCCCGGGTCAACGCCATCTGCAAATGTTTGGGACCGGAACTGTCCGCGGTGATGAAGGGAAGGTTGATATCCGTGGTGGTTTGCTGGGAAAGATCCTTCTTTGCGCGCTCAGCAGCTTCTTTCAAGCGCTGAAGTGCCATCTGGTCCTTTCGAAGATCAATGCCATTTTCCTTCTTGAATTCCTCGGCAATATAATCAATGACCACCTGGTCAAAGTCATCACCACCCAGATGAGTATCACCATTGGTGGATTCAACCTTGAAAATGCCATCACCCACATCCAGGATGGAGATATCAAAGGTGCCACCGCCAAGGTCAAATACCGCGATTTTCTCATTGGCTTTTTTATCCATGCCATAGGCAAGGGAGGCAGCAGTGGGTTCATTGATAATTCGCATTCGCTGGCGGGACTTGTTGCCAGTGGCTGGATCTTCAATTTCCCACTCAGTATCAAAGCCAGCAATCTGGGCGGCTTCAATTGTTGATTGCCTTTGGGCATCATTAAAGTATGCCGGAACAGTGATTACTGCCTTTCGAACAGTATGGCCCAGATAATTCTCAGCGGATTCTTTCAACTTGCGCAAAATCATTGCTGAGACTTCGGGCGGAGTGTAAGACTTGCCATCGATGTCAACCTTTGCGGTTTCATCGGGACCACCCAGCAATTTGTAGGGGACCAACTTTTCCTCGCCTTTGACCTCACTAAGCCTGCGACCCATGAAACGCTTGATGGAATAAACAGTCCGACGGGGGTTGGTCACCGCCTGACGCTTTGCGGGGTCACCAACCAGACGGTCACCTTTATCAGTGAAAGCCACAACGCTAGGAGTAATGCGATTACCTTCTTGATTGGCAATGACCTTAACTTCACCACCTTCCATGACTGCAACCACAGAATTGGTGGTCCCAAGATCAATACCGATGATTTTTTCTTCAGCCATTCGAGTTCTCCTAGAAAGATTTAGGCAATCCTACTTAAATATTTGAGCATTTACACCAAGTGTAGGCCAAATTTTGTGTCTTCAAGTCACCAAAAACAAATAAATATACGCAAAAGAAGTTACAAACTAGTATAGGATCAACATTGTCAAAGATAAATTAGCAAGTGTCATGCCAGAATCACGGCCATGGTTCGAATTAACCTTAAAGTTATTTTATATAATGATTTAGATTAAATTTGAAAAATAATTCCTGAAGGACTGAAACTCCAAAAAAGGCCGTCACCGAAGCTTGACCGCCAATTTGGCAGGAAATCATCATGTGTACATTTGGTCATAACTTTTATTTAACTGAAATTGTTAAATTAAGTGCTTTAAAAAGAATAGGTTATTTGCTAGAGTACTTGTTATACCCTAATTGTTAAGGGTTCTTAGATTACTTCATTGACTCTAAGCATAGGCAACCATACATTAACCAGACTTTTCGCAAAAAGTATTCCCAACGAGACTTATCATGGCGCGAAAATCAGAAACTGTCTCCTCTCCAAATCCTGCCAAAGCGCAAGCACTTGTCAAAAGTGTACGAAATCAAATCGATAAACTTGATTTGCAAATACTCAAGCTGATAAACGAGCGCGCTTCTGCCGCTGCTGAGGTTGGGAAAATCAAAGTGGAAAATGGGGACGATATCTTTTCCCCAGCCCGTGAGGAAGAAGTTCTGGCAAATGTGCTTGAAGCCCATTCAAAATACACCAACGCGCTTGATCCCAGCACGGTCCGGTCTGTTTTCCGAGAAATCATGAGCGGCTCCCGAGCCCTTCAAAAACTTCTCAAAGTCACTTATTTGGGACCTGAATACAGTTACAGTCATCTTGCAGCGATTGAGCGATTCGGCCAAGCGGTTGAATTTGTCCCAGTCGGTAGCATCACTGCGGTTTTTGAGGAAGTCAACCGGGGCCATGCGGATTTTGGTGTCGTTCCTGTTGAAAACTCAACCGATGGTCGCATCGCTGACACCCTTGATATGTTCATGCGTATGCCGCAAATGATCATCTGCTCTGAGATTAGGCTTCAAATCCATCATAATCTAATGGCAAAGTGCGAAGCCAAGGACATTCGCAGGGTTTACAGCAAACCCCAGGCGATCTCCCAATGCAGAAATTGGCTTGGAAAAAACACCCCCCAGGCATTGCTCACCGAGGTTTCAAGCACAACAACCGCAGCGGAACTGGCCCAGCGTGAACCTGGAGCAGCCGCTGTTGCAAGCAGACAAGCTGCCGTTCGATATGGCCTCCGCATTCTTTTTGAGGATATCCAGGACTCCGCCGACAATGAAACCCGGTTTGCGGTCATAGGTCACCAAAAAACCTCGAAGACGGGCAACGACAAGACCACGATAATGTTTCGCATCCCGCACACCCCTGGGTCCCTTGCGGATGCTATTTCAATTTTCAAGGCCAACAAGGTTAATCTTGCGTGGATCGAGTCTTTCCCCTCACGAATCGCAAAAAACGAGTACATCTTTTTCGCGGATTTCGAGGGGCATATCGATGATCCTAAAATCAGCAAAATGCTCAAGGCTTTTGATTCAGCCTGCACTGAAGTCACAGTGCTCGGATCTTACCCGATAGCACAAGTTTGCGGCTAAAGCTTTCAAAATCATCAACCTGGCACACTCTGCCGGTGACTCGTTTAGGGTCATTTAAACCATTTGAATTTATGCAAGTTACTGGCATGTGAGCCAATATTCTTTATCATAAACACAAGTAATCAATCATTCTCAGAAAGTCAGGAATAAAATGCGTAAAAAATTCATAGCAGGCAACTGGAAAATGTTCACCGACCTGGCGACCGCAAAAAAACTGACCCAGGAAATTGTCACCCTCATGGCTGGTAACAACAAGGTTGATGTCGCAATCTGCCCCCCTTTCACCTACATCCAAGCAGTTGGCGAAATTGTGAAAGGCTCGAATATATCCTTGGGCGCCCAAAATTGTTTCCACGAAAAAGAAGGGGCCTTCACTGGTGAGATCAGCCCCAATATGTTGGCGGACCTGGGTTGCAAATATGTCATCCTAGGCCACAGTGAACGCAGGCACAAAATGGGTGAATGCGATGTCACAATCAACAAAAAGGTTCATGCGGCTTTGGCCAGCGGGCTTAAAGTCATTCTTTGCCTCGGTGAAACCCTCGATGAACGCCAGGCAAACAAGACCAATGATATCTTGAAGAATCAACTCGATGGAAGCCTTGCTGGTGTCAACAAGGATAATCTGGATTCATTGGTTCTAGCCTACGAACCCGTGTGGGCGATAGGCACAGGCCATAATGCCACTCCCCAGCAGGCGCAGGATACCCATGCTTTTATTCGAAGCTGGGTATCCAAGCATCATGGAGCGGAAACCGCTTCCAAATTGATCATCCAATATGGCGGAAGCGTAAAGCCTGATAACGCCGCAAGCCTGCTGCATCAAGCAGATGTTGATGGTGGATTGATAGGCGGCGCCAGCCTCAAAGCCGATCAGTTCCTGGGCATCATTCGCGCGGGCATGTAAATCTATTTTGTAATCTTCTTCAAAGATAGCCTGGCCGCATCAACGACCTCGGCCCTCTTGTCGTTCTGCGCTTTTTTCAACGCGTCAATGGCGGCATTTGCCTCAGTGCCTATTTCCCCCAACGCCTCGGCAGCCGCCAACCGTACCTGGTATGCCGGATCTTCCAAGGCTTCAATGAGCTTTCCAACAGCTGGTTTTGCAATCTCCTTCATTTTCCCCAAAGCCAACGCCGACTCCCAGCGAATCGCGATATCTGAATCATTTAACGCATTTATCAACGCTGGAATAGCCTGGGCGGCTTTCGGCCCCATTTGAGCCAGCACGGTGGCGGAACGAAATCTAACCTGCACACTAAGATCACCAAGCCCCTTGATCAAAGCGGGAACCGCTGGTTCGCCAGCGTGAAACAAGGCACTCGCCGCGATCTGTCCCACATTTGCATCCTTGTCCCTGGAAGCGACCTGCAATAGGTCCAGTGCCTTTGGATCATGTACTCCAAGTTTGCCGATAAGGGCAACAACCTCTGCGCGAAGCGCCGCATCTTCATCGCCCGCGATCTTTCCCAAAACCGGAACAAGCAAGGGGGCAATACCCTTGGGATCCTTGGTGATTTCCAACAAGGCCTCGGCCGCCTTGACCCTGATCAACGGGACATCATCCATCAGCCTGCCTTTGATATCATCAACCGCTGGTTTTGCATCTGGCCCCATCATGGCAAGGGCATTTATCACACCCATCCGGACATGCTCATCCTCATCCTGCAGACATTTCACCAATACCGGGAGAGCCGTGTTGGCATCCTTGGAGATCCTGTAAATCGCCTGAGCGGAATGACCACGAACTTTGACATCAGAATCCTTGAGGCTACCCTTTAGGGCCGTGAGTGCGGTTTTCGCAGGCTCGCCTATCATTCCCAAGGTCATTGCGGAACCCATGCGAGTCATGCGATCCTCTGCATAAAGGCCCAGTGTGACATCGCCCACGACATCCTTGCCGAAATGGGCCAGCGCCGCCGCTGCACTTGTCCTTACAACAGGGTCGGGATCCCGCAACATTGCCATGAGGGGTTTGACAGCGGATTTCGCCTTGCGCAACGCCAAGTCAGCAGCAGCTTGAACCCTTAGCTTGTTATTCTCCTCTTCAAGCTGCTTGGTGAGTTTAGCAACTTCAACCGGGTCAGGCTCGGGAGGTGGAGGGGGCTGCATGGTGGCGATCTTGTTCATCAAATCACCAAAGGGAAAAAGATACTTGGCATTGCTGCCAGCCGCAGCCGCTGCTGCAAACATCGGGGTGAAAGGCGTCGCTGTATCCTGGTTCGGAATATAAAAATCATTGCTGGAACCAAGCGGGCTATTGCAATAACCCAGGCATCCCCAGTACTGGTTGTTATTGGATCGAAGGGGGCCGTTGCAATAACCCAGGCATCCCCAGTACTGGTTGGAACTGATCACAGGAGTGGCACCACTTCCGGTTGGATTGGCGGGAACGCGTTGCTGGCCAACCACATTTTGTTGTGCGATGACCAAGCTGCAACCGGCAACACCTGCGATTCCAAGTTTCATAAGATTCGACAACATAAAAGCACCATTTCATCAGGACAATTGATTTCTGATCAATTCACATTAATTATATCCTGGCTTCGAACAATGATGGCTGATTTCGACATCGGGCGAATGTTCCTAGTTTTTTTCTTTCACCAGGTCTTCAGGCAATTTGGTCACATCATCCTTCCTTAATTCAACCAGAATCGCCTGGAGTTCTTTCAACTTGTCAGGCATTTTTTCCGCGAGGTTTGATGTCTCATAGGGATCCTCATGGAGATGATAAAGTTCGGGTTTTGCCTTGCCCTTGTACTCGATCAATTTCCAGCCGGCCCGATTGACAACTGAACCACTCGGATGCGGAATATAAATCGTCCTCGGTTCGATTTTTTGCACCGCCCCCGTAAGTAGAGGCCAGGCATCTATTCCATCCTGCTTGAAATCAGCGGGGCGATTCCATCCTGCAAGTTTTGTCAGGGTGGGCATCCAATCACAGGCATGCAGCGGGGCGTTTAACTTCCTGGGTTCAAGCACTCCGGGCCAATTCGCAAACGCACAAACGCGAATACCCCCGTCATACAAGGTGTTCTTCTGGCCGCGCAAGGGCAGATTACTGCTAAGTGCGGGCGTGGGGGGCACCTTGCTGACATAGGCATTCCCACCAGAGTGCAACCCGCCATTATCAGAAGTAAAAACAACCAGTGTGTTTTTTCGCTGCCCTGTTTTTTCCAGCGCCTCAATGAATCCGCCAATCTTTGTGTCCAACTGGGTGACAAAAGAGCCGAATCGCCTCAAGGATTCATTCTTCGCCGGATCGTCATTCAGCTTCGCTTCCCTGTACCTCAACTTGTATTCCTCGGGCGCATCAACGGGAATATGAACCGCGTGAAAAGGCACATAAATAAACCAAGGCGACTTTTTCCCGGAATTGATCCAACCCAGCACCTCTTTGCTCACCAGTTCAGTGGCATTACCCTCTTCGTCAATGCGTTTGCCATTGCGATGCCAGGTATCCTCATAGGGGCCTTTCCTGTATTTGTGATTCCAAGGGTCCACGGCCCCATTAAGAGACCCATAACTATGGTCGAACCCATAATTCTGCGGGCCCCACTCAGGCTTGGAACCAAGGTGCCATTTACCCGCCATATGTGTCACATAACCGGATTGTTTAAGTGCGGAAGCGAGGGTGATTGTACCCGGGGGAAAAGCCCGTAGATTGGTGGGGGAAAGAACATGGGGGCCGAATCTGCTGGTGAACCTGCCTGAGAGCAACGCGGTTCGGGTGGGAGAGCAAACAGGTTGCACATAATGCTGGTTAAGTTCCACCCCCTCCCTGACAAGCTTATCCATGACCGGGGTATGAAAACTGCCGCCATGCCAACCCACATCCTTCCAGCCAAGGTCATCCGCGACGATCAGGAGAATATTGGGCTTGTTGACTTCCTCCCCGGGCAGGTGATTGCATGCGAACAAAAAAAGTACAATTGATGATAATGATTTCAAAACTCTTTACTCCCTTGAGAACATTCCAATGAACCAATTGAATCATCAGCCTATCGTCGTGTCAAAGGAAGAATCATTCCCATAAGCATCATGAGCATGGTTACATTAAGGACCAATAATACCCCGAAAAACAACTCTGTCTCACTCAGGGGAAGCTTTGAAAGTTTGTAAAATCCCATGCCAAGCAAAAAGACTGCAGCGAACCAACTACCAACCTGTCCCACTTTGGAATCAAAAGACTGCGTTGTGCGGGATTTAAAAAATAGCGTCATGGATATATCTCCATGCATTGAGAATAAAATATTTAAAAAATCAACTAGTTGGATCTTCGCTAACCGGCATGGGAGCAAACCAGATGGTAAAGGCACCAAGCAGGTAAATGACACCACAAACCGCGCCAATCTGCGAATAGGATCCCCCGAGGAAAACAAAGAGTGTACCGGAAATAAAAACACCGATTGCCGTGATGAACCGACCCGAATTATAGGATATCCCACTACCAGCAGCCCGCACACGAGTTGGGAATAATTCAGGAAGATACAAGGGAAGCCAGCCGAAAAAAAGAGTCGAGACAAAGCCCTGGGCAAGAACCATGGGCAAAAAAGACCCACTCAAGGGAGCGGTGCAAAGAAACAACAATAGCGTGAGGGTGGTCGCACCAATGCTGAAGATGAAATAAGAAAACCTTCTGCCTAGAAATGCCGCTATTTGCGCACCAAAGAAACTGCCTACCACCGCCCCGAAAGCCCACCAACTCTGGGTTACCGCCTTGTAACCCGGATCTATCAGGCCTCCAACCTTGTCCGCCCAGGGAATCATCCATTTGCTTGCGGCCCATGCCCCCACCAATGGTACCGTCCCAAGCATGATTCCCGTGATAGTCATCCTAACAAGGGGAGGTTTGAAAAGAACCAGGATGGGAAAATCCTTTTTAAAACCGGGACCGGATCTCCGGGAAGTGTCGCAGGCGATCCATTCCGGTGATTCAGGCAAAAAAATGATCATAAGTATCCCCAATATCGCTGGGGCACCCGCAAGATGAAAAAGCCAACGCCAGGAATCCGGGGTGATATGCCATGATTGGCCAACCAGGGACAGCATGAATATCCCAAGGTTGAGAGCCGCGCCAACCAACCCTGCAACCATCGGTTTTGATTTATCAGGCCAGCATTCCGATACCAATGCGACTGAATTGGGCCAGACTCCTCCAACCCCAAGGCCAACCAAAAACCGCAGCAAAAGCATCTGCATGGGAGTCGTTACAAATGCCCCCAAGCCCGCGAAGACCGAATAAAATAAAATACTCACGCCAAGCCCTTTTGCCCTTCCAAGGCGGTCACCAAGCTGGCCAAGGAATATTCCACCCATTGCAGCGCCCAGCATCAACCCTGCGGTGTATCTTGCAAACCACTCACCCCCATTCGATATGGTATACTCCTCACCCAGCAAATCCCGGGTCACGGATAAAGATGCGACAGGCATAAGCCCAAGTTCAAAACCGTCAAACAGCATGGCTGCAAACGCAGACACCAAAACGATGACCTTATTTGTGTTTGAAAGGCGCATGCTCATTGGTTGAGATTATCTTCGTTCAGCGAGGCTATGACCTTGATGATCGCGCTATTGTCAAGGTCCCCCATGCCAAGTCTTCCACCACGCTCTAGAAGATCAAGATGGGTTTCAGAAAAAGGTAGTTTGATTTTCATGTCATCCGCGGCATCCAGCATCAGGGAAACATCCTTCATATGCTGCGAAAGTCTGGCCTGCGGCTCAAAATCACCATGAACCATTTTTTCCCCCTTTGTATCCATGATGAATGAGTAAGCAGCGCTTTCACGAAGAAGATTCAAAGTTTGATTTAAGTCCAGGCCAAATGCGCGGGCAAGCAAAAGTCCCTCGGCCAGGGCCGCTCGGTTTAATCCAAGAACCAGGTTGCTTACCAATTTCAACTTCGATGCGGAACCGGAAACCCCCGTGTGAAAAACCTTCCCAACCAGGCAACCAATCAAATCCCTGCATCTCTCAAAAGCCTCGCTGCAACCACCCACCATTATCATGCCATCGCCGTTCAGCACCTGGGCACTGCTTCCTGAGACTGTGGTATCAAGATAAGACACACCCTTGGTGGAAAGTTTTACAGCGAGTGCAGTGGTATCGCATGGGTTTCCCGTGGTCGCATCCAGTATGATCAGATCTTTTTCAAGTATATCGAGATTTTCATTAACAACATGGTTCACAATCCTGCTGTCAGGCAGGCAAAGGAAAACCTTGTCACAATTCTCAAAAACATCCCTTGCAAATTTTGCCTGCATGAAATTGGGATGAACCATCTTTTCCATTTTTATCGGATCAGAATCAAAACCCATCAATTTGAAACCAGCTTGCAGGATTCTTCCTGCGAAAGCGTTTCCCAACAAACCAAGCCCCACAAGACCAATCAGATTCTCTTTTTCAATTTTTTTCATTTATATGCCATCCAAGATTTTATCCAGACTGAATGTTGCACGAAAAACCCATGTTTCTCAAGTTAATTTCAACAACTCTGTCATGGGATGATAAAACCCGGAAATCATCAGACTCCCCCGAGCTTCAAACCTGTATAATAAGACAAGAGCTCTTGATATGACTTGGTCAAAAAACCCCGGGTAAAAATGGAAGCTGGGTCCTCAAGAAAAAACCATCTGGGTGAGACTTTCGCACTGGACCTTAGGTCGCTGGCAATATTCCGCATGGGAATGGCCCTGATCATTCTTTATGAATTATTCCGTCGTAGTTTTGAAATTTCATTTTTTTACACAGACCAGGGTGCGACTCCACGCGAAGTGCTTTGGAATTCCCCTTTTCCCATGGGAATCGTCTGGTGGTTAAGCCCGCACATGATTTCAGGATCATTCGCATGGCAGGTATTCTTGTTCATTTTATCCGCGCTTGCAGGTATCGCGCTTTTACTGGGTTATCAGACCCGTTGGGCGGTCGCCATCTCCTGGTTTCTGCTCATGGGTTCCCATGCGCGCCAGCCAATGATATTGCAAGGCAACGATGTGTTATTACGCTGCGCCCTTTTCTGGTCTTTATTTGTGCCATTGGGAGCAAGGTTCAGCCTCGATTCCCTTTCCAAGGCAACGACCATTTATAAATCCAACCAGGTATTATCATGGGGCACCGCGGCAATCATAATCCAACTTTGTATTCTTTATTTTAATGCTGCAATCCCCAAGATCAGTTACGAATGGCGTGGGGATTTTAACGCCCTTTATTATGTGATCAGCATGGATTATTTCACAAAACCACTTGGATACTGGATTTTACAATATCCGGAAATCCTGAAACTGCTGACCAAGGGCACACTGCTGCTTGAAATCGCCGTCCCCTTTCTCCTTCTCATGCCTTTGGGCAATTCCCTCCTGAGATTAATCTGTTTTGCCATGATGGCTGGTTTCCACATCGGGATTTATTTATGCATGGATGTTGGTCTTTTTTCCATCATGTGCCTGGTTTACTGGCTGGTTTTGCTTCCAGGATTATTTTGGGACAAAGTCAGATCAATTCTTCCCTCAAGATTCCCGGGGACTGAAACGGATTCCAATTCGCTTGATGTCATTGCAACTCCGGGACCCAAATGGCTTATTCCCTGCCTGATAATATTTGTGATCATTATGAATTACCAAAGATACTTGAACCCTCCAATGGCCACGGATGAAGCCACAATAGTGGATACAATCGGGAGAATAACCGGGCTTGACCAGTACTGGGCGATGTTTTCGCCCGGAGTCCTCAAGGATGGTTTGAAAATCTGGGCGGAAGGAACGAAGGAAGATGGCTCCAAGGTCAATCTGTTCAACCCCGGCCTGGATAATCGAAATACCGACAGGCGGATAATCTGGACGAATGAGGACTCCTACGCCCGAAAAAGGTTCCTTATCTGGGGCCTGTATGAATTTCCCCGTGACCCATTCTCCCGGGCCTTTTTAAAAATGATGCTTGAAAAATGGAACCAAAGCCATGAAGTGAACGATAGAATCATTTCAGCCAGGATCATATCCTTGAAAACACAAACCCCCGCTCCTTACCAAACCCTCGAAGCACCTGTCATCATCGAAAAAATACTTTTCGAATACATCCCGGAAACAACAAATTAAGCTGCTATTTTCAAGGTTGGCGCCTCGATGTTTTTATCAAGGATGGTTTCATCGATGAGCACCGCATGCAGCTTTTCAATTTGTATCCTCAACTCCGAGACCTGGTCCTCAAGCAGTTTGTTTTTTCCCTGAAGAACCTTGATTGATCCAAGATCCATCAATTTTTCATGCGCTATCTCATCCCGTTTTTGATCAATGCCGGCCTGCGCCACCGCAAGGTCACCTGCGCGAACCACCAGTTCATTTTCCCTGTGTGCAAGTTCGCGGATTTGTCTTTCAAACTGTGCTGCGCCGGCTTGGAGGTGTTTCCTGCCCTCCTGTATCATTGAGGTTTCCTCCTGGAACCTCAATACGATACCCTTTCGGATTTTTTCAAGCCTGCGGTCCGCGCCGACTCCATCCTTGCTACCTGCCAGAACTTCCAGTGTCATTCTGCCCAACGCCAACTCGGTGATTGCAAGGGATTGTTTTTGGAACTCAAGGTCGTGCAACTTGTTTTGGTACTCTTTCCAGATGTTGTTGGCGGAAATACGGATCTCATCAAGCCTTGATTTTTCCTTTTGCAACTCATCGCGCTCCCTGATGCCCCTCTGGAGTAATTCCCTGCGGGCCTCATCATTCAACCTGGTGAGCTTCTCAATCATCTCCGAGCGGGCTTCAAGTTCCTGCAAAAGTGATTTTCGCTCGGTTTCAAAGGATTTCAATTGGATTTTTAAAACAGCCTGGTCGGCCTCGAGCTGCTTTCGCTGCCTGGAAAGTTGCTGTTCCAAACGGGTTGAACTTTCCTCTTTTTGAACGAGCACCGATTCCCTCTGCTCGATCTGTTTTTGCCTGCGAACCAAGTCATTGCCAGCCACATCCAACTGAACAAGGAGATTATTCTGTTCTTTTTCCCAGATGATCTTTCGCTGTTCCAAATTATGCCAGGCTTCCAGCAGCACCAGCCTTTGATCATCAAGATGGCTTGCCATACCCTCCAACTGGCTCATCAAGGACCCAGCTTCATCTGGAATGGCGTGATTTCGCGGATTTGCTTCCCTCGAGATAGTTTCAGTTTCCGGCAACGGCCATGCCGAGTCAGGCAGTTTCTCCCTGAGGTTCAGTATGCGTTTTTCCAGCCCCTCCTCCTCAAGCTTCAGGCGAGTAAGATAGGTGTCCCAATGCTTTCTATCTTGTTCAAGAATGGCCTGCGCTTGATCCAACTGCAATCTTATGGAGGCAAGTTCCTTCTCACGATGCTGCAGGTCCATCTCCCTTGCATTGGCCTTGAGCGACCGTTGCTGCTGCTCGATGTCCAGTTGGTCATAGGATTCCTTGAGCCTGCGATTTTCCTTTTCACAATTCGCGTCAAACAATGCCCCCGCCTCTTCAAGGGCTTTTTTCTCCCTGACTATATGCTCATATTCCTTGGATAGCTTCCCCATCGACTCATCTATTGCGGAATTCCTGCTGGCAAGTATTGCAAGCTGCCTGCGCGCGATGATTTTCCATCTTGATTTCAGTTTATTTCGCAAGCTCTCATAACGGTGTTGGGCCGATTTTGCAGCCTCGGTTTGCGACTCAAGTCCTTGTTGCTGTTCTTTCATCAATTCAATAAGTGCGGTTTCCTTTTGCTTCAACTTATTGAATCGAAGTTTCAAGGTCCGCTGGACCTGCACCTGGCGCAAATGTTTTTCCTTGAAATGCATCCCCAGTTGTTTTTCTTTTTCCTGAGAGGCTTTTTCCATTTGAGAAAGCCGAAGTTCCTCCTGGAAAAGAAATGCCTGCTGTGCCGCGACTCCCGCGGCCTGCGCCCTTAATGCCTGCCTTTCCTCCTCCAAATGATCCTCGGGGGACATTTTATTCTGGAGTGACATCCCGGCTTCGGCATACTCGACATGAAAAGAAAATGGACCAACTGACAATTCATCCCCGGTATGCAGGACAGCCTGCTCAACAGGTTCACCATTCACTTTGACCTTATTGCAATCGTATAGGTTCCTTACCATGAACCCCTGCGGGGTTTCAACAACCACGCATTGAAGTTGCTCGACCTGGGGAGAATTAAGACGAATATCGCATCCCTTTTCCTCGCCCAAAAGGGTCACCGCACTGGTTAAGGTTTTTATCGCACCCTGGTTTTTACCATTAAGCACCTTGAGAATGCACTGGCCCGGCCTGCCATAAGGCAGCCTACTTTCATTCGATTTTTGATCCGGTGAATGCATTCTTATTCCCAAATTTTGAAATTCAACCCATGTTGAATTCCGCTAATAGCACGGGTTAATTCTTTTGTGAAGATGAAAAGAGAAAATGCGCCATTCAATAAAAGCTGGAAACTCATGGAAATCCAGGCAAAATGGAAAAGGGTCATGTCAGACATGACCCCTTAAAAAAACCAATCGTTTACAGTCTCTTTTTCCTAAATCCTAGTGATTACCATGCTTAACATCCATTTGGAAAAATGGATGCTTGGAATCCCCATTGGAAAGGATGTACGCAAGTAAATCAATGATCTCATCCCGGGTCATCTTGTCAAGCATTCCCTTGGGCATGAGCGAGACAGGAGACTTGGTTTTGGTATCAATATCAGACTTCTTGATTTCCCTTGGGGGAGTCTTGGCAAGCGGGTTTTCAATGATTGTCACCGCCTGTGGATTATCGGCAACAATCATTCCAGTGAGGGTTTTACCCGACTTGGTTTCAAAAATATAAGTCTGGTATTTCTCATCGATCTTAAGTGAAGGCTCAAGAATATGGCGAAGAACATCCAGCTTGGTGTATTTCGGGTCTAACTTGGTTAGGTCGGGGCCGAACTCCTGCCCCTGGCCTTCCATCTTGTGACATGAAATACACGCGGAAACCGTGAACATCTGCTTGCCTGATGCGAACGACCGGCCATGCTTCATCTCCTCCACGGATGCGGAAAGATCTGCAAAGACCCATTCAGTACGCGGTCTTCTGTCCTTTAATACTTCATCCTCAATCTTTAGTGGATTGGAGGTGAGGTATCCTGTTGGGTTCGCCTGGTAGGCATCGAGGTCGGCAACCACATAAAGCGCGCCATACATCCTGCGCCAATGCCCGGGATAGGTGCACACATAGGGATAAACCCCCGGCTTGGTGGGAGCCACAAAGCTTATTCGCTGAGTTTCCCTGGGCTGCAACAAACCACTCTTTGCAAGCACTTTGCTGGAGTTTGGCACATACTGCCTCGCCTGAAACTCAGGTTTGTTGGCATCATTCTCAGATTGCATTCCTATTTCAGCTAGGCTACCCGGGGAAAGAATGACGAAGTTATGCGGCATCAAATCCGAGTTTTCTAGGATAATCTCGACCGGCTTGCCGGCCTTCACGACCAAAGTCTCCTTGTCGTAAGCCATTCGCTCGAGCAGGGTACCCAGTCGGATCACACGCACGCCCAGTTCACCAAGTTCCGCCCTTACCTTGCGTGCCTGGTCATCAGGTAGCAGCATTGCGAGGGACTCGGTGAATTCAATGCTGTCAAGCACGGTCTGCTGGGATCTTTCAATCGCAGGCACCTTACGGATGCTCTCCAAAAGAACATTAACGAGGGGTGCGGCTTCTTCCTTCACCCATGCATTTCTGGGAATGCGTTGGATGGCATTGATGGCTGAATTACGATCGGCGCTGTCCGTGACATATTTCGCAAGGAGGCTGAAGGTTTTGGATTCCTCGCCCCTGATTGATGCCAGCGCGAGCATCGCGGATTTTCTCACCAAAGATGCGGGATCCACGCCGGTCAACTCAATCGCAACCTTGGTTGCGGGGGCTGGGTTGTTGGCCTTGTTAAAGACCTCTTTTTTATCCTTGTCAAGGACCTTGATTGTGAAGTTATTCAACCGCGATCCCAATGCACCATCAGCCCGATTGTAGATGACGATGGATTCGATCACAGCTTCGGTACCCAGGTCAAGTTCCCACCAGGGGTTATCGGTTCCTTCCGCGGAATGGGTCTGCCCGCCGTCTGTATAATTGGGACTCTTGTTTCCATCTATCGCCTTCGAGGCATTTCCATTGTTTGAAGTGGAAGACTGCGAAGCCTTTCCTTTCCTTGCGATATTTACCCCATCACTGAACACCTCCACTTCCGCAAGCGTCAAGGTGCGCTGTTTTCCGGGAAGTTCAACACGAACAAAACGGCCCTTTCCAGCTTTTCCCGCAGTGGCAGCAAGGTTTGAAGGCAATGAGGACAGCAATGGCTCAACCTTGGGGTATAAGAGCGCCCTTAGGTTGGGATCAGGAATGAAAGGTATCGCGGCAAGCATATCCCTGAGGGCAGGCACCGACTTGGATGCAAGGCCCCAGGCACTGTCAACCGATTGGTCGATATTGACCAAGGCGACATAACCCACCTGGCGCAGGAGGGGGGTCTTGGCCGATGTTGCGAGCTTTTCAAGGTCCCCGCGAACCGAGCCCAATTCACCAGAACTTCTTCCTCCAAGAAGCCTGACCATGTCAAACAAGACAGAAGGATCAGTTTGATCAGATTTCGCGTCAACCGCGATGAAGGAATCAAGAAGCACCCGCACCTCGGGCTTTGCCTCCAGGGAAGCCAGGGTGCGCAATGCCTCACGCCTGGTCTCATCCCGGACATTTGGCCTGGAGATCAACTCCATGCACACGGGCTTGGTCTTTTCCATTGTGATCAACTTTTCCACGGGAAGACTGCGGAGTAAAAACCGGGAGCCAGCCTCACTCTTGATCTTCACTTCCCTGCCCTTTGCAAGCGCGTCCTTCCAGATTGGATCGAGCATTTTCAAGGTTTCATTCTTCACATAATCAATGTAAATATCGCTGGGCTTGTCCAATGCGATGAATACAACCTCCATGGCCTCGGGAACATCAAAATAACTTGCGGCACGAACAGCCTCCATCCGTACCCTTGCATGCTGGTCCCCCGCCATCAATTTGAATTTTTCAAGCGGGTCAGAAACCCGGTCACGCCATTGGAGAAGCACACGGGTCGCACATGCCCTGGCGTTTGGTTCGGGCGAGGTCAGCATCCTTTGAAGCAGGGCTTCATTGACGATGTTGTGCCTTTGATGAATCCAAAGTGCCTCCATCATCTGGTGTTCATAATCAGGGTCATTCTTGTCCAGTTTCGCGGTCCATTTTGCAAGCTCTGCGACAACATCCGCGGACTTGCGAGTGTCAAGCTCAAGGCGGGCACGATGCCTGACCCGGTCCTCCTTGGATTTAAGAAGCTCAAGGAGTTTTGGAATCGGCTCATTATAAATTACGGCGGGCTTGGACAAAGGCCTGCCCTCATAAGTGACACGATAAATACGACCATGGTTTCTATCCCTGCTGGGGTCACGAAGATTATGCTGCATATGGCCAATGATGGGGTTTTGCCAATCAAGGAACCAAAGCGCGCCATCAGGGCCTGTCTCGACATCAGAGGGCCTGAAGGAAGGATCGGAAGATGAAAGAATCGGCTCGAGTTCAGTGCCCTTGAAACTGGCGCCATCCTCCTCGATCTTGTAACGCATTATCCCCTGGTAGCCGATCACATTGGGAACAATGTAGTTGTTTTGAAATTCCTCAGGGAAGTGATTGCTGGTGAGGAATTCAGTCGCGGGGCAGGGCCTGGTGCGCTGTTTATAAACAGTGGGGGGCTGGCTATGCTTGGCGGGAAAATTAAGTTTACCTGAAAAGAGCGCCCCATCATAGGGAACCGCGCCTGTTCCATCGGTCACGATCTGCCTTGCCCAACGATCAAAGGTATGTCCATGGGGATTGGCAAAACCATAGGAGGCGTAGACATCAAAAAGCTGCCTGCGGGGGTCATAGCGAAAAACACCCGCGTTGGCACACCTTCTGGGAGGGCCATAGGGACTCTCAACCTGGGTGTGATGGAAGGTTCCTTCCTGGAAGTAAAGCCCGCCACCCGGCTCATAGGCGAAGCTGCTCAAGGCATGATGCGTATCCGCGGAATCGATGCCATGCAAAACCCGCTCTCGGACATCGGCAACATCATCACCATCGGTGTCCTTGAGGAAAAGAAGGTCGGGTTGATGGCCGACCAATAACCCACCATTCCAGAACTCAAGGCCAGTAGGCACATGAAGCCTGTCTGCAAAGACCTTGCACTTGTCCGCTTTGCCATCACCATCAGTATCCTCGAAGATCAGGATCTTATCATTCATCTCCTCTTTTGGTTTCCAATGTGGATAAGAGGGCATGACAGCTACCCATAGCCTGCCCTTGGTGTCAAAAGCCATTTGCACGGGCTTTGCGAGATCGGGAAATTCCTTCTCCGATGCGAAGAGTTCCACCTTCAGGCCTTTGCCGATGGTCATCTTTGAGATGGCTTCCTTGCCATCAAGGAAAATATGCTTGCCACCGGGAAGAGGGCCGGGCTTGTTGGTGACAACCTCAAGGAATGGCGCGGTGTTGGAATCATCATTGGTAAGGACTTTGCCGTTGGCAGCGGCACTGATCTTCTTGTCACGATTGGCGGTGATCTCATCGAGGATCTGCATCTCCCTCGCCATCACCACCCGGTTGGTCTGGCCCGCAACAAAGCGAAGGTCCGCGCGTCCACCATAAATCGAGTAACCATCCACGGTACGATAACGATTGAACCAATAGAAATCCTTCTCAAGCACCGCGGCACGAAGCTTGTCCAGATAAGACGCTTCCCTTTTTTCTCCCTCATTCTGAAACAACTTTCTTTCGATAATCTGCGCGACCAACTTGTCGCCAAACTCATTCAAATGGATGCCATTGATGGTCAGGTTCTTTTCTGAAACGGAATATAGGTTCGATGTTTCCGTGAACAAATCAACGAAGAACACCTTGTTGGCGGCCGCGACCTTTCCCATGGCCTTGGTGTAAAGGGCGATACGCTTGTTGTTTTCAGAGCCATCGGGAAGATTTGGATCCTTTATGTTCTCATGCGCGATTGGTGAGAAAAGAACAATTCGAGGATTATTTTTACCATCATACTTTTTGGAAAGCGCATCCTTGAGAAAAGTATCAAGGTCCTTTTCAAACTTGGGAAGACCTTCCTCGCCTGCAAAAGATTCGTTGTAACCAAAAAAAGCAAAGATGACACTGGCATTTGTCTGCTTAAGCCAGTCCTCAGGTGAACCAAAACCCGCGGATCTCAGCCTCAAAGTAAGTTCATCACCGGAAAACCCGAGATTGCGGAATGAAAGTTCGTGCCCGGGAAGGCGTGAATGGATCAATGTCTCCATCCAGCCATGATGCTGCATGCGTTCCGCGAGGGTGTTTCCCAGAATACTTACATGATCACCCTTTTGAAATGGGAATGGTTGCGCGTTGGCACTTGAAAAACATGACAAAACCAATGCGATTGAAAGGAAACGCAGCATGGGAGAATGCCCCTGTAGGATTTAAACAAAGGAAGGAATTAACAACCTGATCCATACAAACCAAGTATTCACTAGTGAAATTGTAAGCAAATGTGAGACAAAAGGGCAATGAAAAATTACGAGCTCAAGCCCTCCCAACATTGATGCCGGAGGGCTTATCCAATCACGCCTTAAGCACTGGCAGGACTAAAGCCCCAGTTGCTTGTTGAGCATCTTTACAAATTCAGCTTCAGGGCGGACACCTACAGTGCGATCCACCGGGTCCGCGCCACCCTTGAACACAAGAATTGCAGGTATGGAATTGATACCGTAACGGATGGCAATTTCCTGACTTTCATCAGTGTTAAGCTTGCCAACCTTGGCTTTGCCAACAAATTGATCAGCGATTTTGTCTATGGTTGGAGTCAGCGCTCTGCAAGGACCACACCAGGCAGCCCAAAAGTCAACCAGGACCGGCACTTTGCTGTTCACCACTTCAGCTTCCCAATTTTCAGTCGTCAGGTTGATAACATTTGCACTTGCCATGAGTACGAATCCCTTTCACATCTTTAAACTAAAAATAGTAACCCCAAGTGTGGTTCATAAACTTACAAAACTTCACCAAGATAGGTTATGAATATCCATGATGATCGGCAGGACCAAGATCTTCAAGCTCGTCCTCAACATCCGGAATATATCTTCCGGATGAAAGTGTCCCGGGGGCGGAACCACCGGATCCCTCATTCCTAAGATTCTCGAATTTATTGAACAACGGACGCAGGTCAATCACATGGTTTACAGAACCTTTGAGATCGCTGCTGACATTTTGTTCAATGGCGGCAAGTTCAACGCGAACCCCTTTTTTCCTGAGCGCCAACGCTAGATGCCCGAAATCCGGGTCCGCTGTCACCAGCATCAAAACCTGGGGCTTGAACTCGCCACATAACTCCATTCCATCAACCGCCATCATCAGGTTGATGTTCGCCTTGTAGTACCCATCGCCTGTTGGAGCCCCATCCCGGGTCATGACCAGGAATCCATGTGTTTTCAACCAATGGCAAAAACGAAGCTTCTTGGAGCGTTGTTCCTGGTATTCAGCATGGCTTGACGGGGGTAAACCGACATAAACCGCAGCCTCTCCATACCTTCCCATCGATTCTTCAATCAAGAACTTGCGAATTGCAAGCCAGTCCAGGCTGCGATTACATGCCCGGGCAGCGGCAAGAAGGGCGGATTCATCAATCAAGGCAAGCGTTCTTGTTGTTAATGGGACAGAATCATACTGGGAGGGAGAGTGCATGATATAAATCCTGTTTAATAATAAGGTCTTGTTTAATAATGTTTGTTCATCAAGTTAACAAATGACCAATTTTCAATAATATTATATCTAAGGTATTATGGGTTATTGAAACCTTATAATATAACTTACCTAATTTTCTTTCAGATTCTACTAAAATTGGATGGCCAAGAAAGTTTTTTGGAATTGAACCTGACATCTGGTCTAAAGACCAAACTTTTTGGATTGATGCATGGAACTTGCCCGGAATCTCAAAGTTGAAAGCGTCATAAGGCTTAAGCCCACGGAAGATTACCGCTTGTTACCCGAGGCCACGGTGACCGAGGCCATATTTTTGATGCGGGAAAAAAAAATAGGGTGTGTGTTGGTTTGCAATGATGACCACCTCTTGGGGCTTTTCACGGAACGCGATCTCATCCGCAGGGTTCTCGCCCGAAGGCTTCCCCTTGATTCCCCCATCAAACAAGTGATGACTCCTAGCCCCGTGGTGGTGTCTCCATCGGATTCAATAAGTTCGGCGATCCGAAAAATGCAGGAAGGTGGATACAGGCATCTTCCAGTGCTTGACAACCAGAACAAACCCATGGGCATTTTATCCGTGAAAAGGATTGTGCACTATCTCGCAGGGCATTTCCCAACCGCGGTGTTCAACCTGCCTCCCGACCCAACACACTACCCGCCTTGCGCGGAAGGGGCATGATCCGGAAAAAGTAATGCTGGGCACTGAACAAGGCAAACAAACGCATGGCAGAAAAATCAGTCAATTCAGGCAACATGGACGCAGGTGGCGCCCCCTTGAATCTGGCACCAGCCCACGCCATCCGGTTGACCGGGGCCGCGCATGATGGCATCGCGATGTTGTCCCACTTGTTCGCGCTAGCCGCGGGGTCCCGCGGATACCATCTTTTTTCCATACCTGAATACCCCGCTGAAATCCGCTCCCATGCCAACACGCTTGCGGGAGTTCACACCAGTTCACTTGCTTTTGCACCCTACAACGAGCCGATCGACGACAGAACCAGCTTCCTGCTAGCCATGAATCCCGCGGGCTTGAAACTCCACGAGAACTGCCTCGAGAAAGATGGCATCCTGCTTGCCAACTCGGATTCATTCGGCCCCGAGGAACTCGCGTGCGCCGGCTATCTCGAAAACCCCCTTGCGGGAAAAAACCAGCTTTTTCATCGCACCATCTCGGTGCCCATGGCCCAGCTCACCAACCATGCGATCAACCTTACCCGTGCGGGGGAAAAAGGCGCCTTGCTCTCCTATAGGGAGGTCGATCGCTGTAGAAATCTTTTCGCCCTGGGCATGATGCTGTGGTTTTATTCGATCCCGATCGACCCGGTGCTGCGATGGCTAAAACAAAAGTTTTCCGTGACCCCATCCATCCTTGACGCGTCACAAAAGGCATTCAAGGCGGGCTTCATCTATTCTGAGACCGCGAATGTTTTCCCCCAGGTTCCCGCCTATCATCCCGTTGAATCACTCAGTAAAAAAGGTAGGATTTGCAGGATGATTTCGGGAAATGATGCCTCGATTTTGGCCCTCAAGCATGTTGCCTTGAAAACCAACCGGCCTGTCTTGATGGCTTCCACAGCCAGGCCACCCTCCCACGAGATAAGTTCGCTCGCAGCCAAAAACACCGGCGATGGTTTTTCATTTCTGCTTGCCGATGACGAACATGCCGCCGCTTCCATTGCAATCGGTGTTTCCTATGGTGGCGGTCTCGGATGCACCGCTGTCTCCGGGATTGGTTTTCCCCATCAATCCGAAGTCGTCAGCCTGGCATCAGCAGCAGAGCTTCCGATGATTCTTCTGGAATACCAACGCGCTGGCATATCAATCGGGCTGCCCCAGAAAGTCGCGCAATCAGATTTGGGAATGGCATTGATGGGAAGGAATGGCGAAGCGCCTCTTGTCGTGCTGGCACCTGATTCACCATCCGATTGTTTTGCCCTGACCCTGCTGGCTGCAAAGGTCGCACTTCGCTTCCTGGCCCCGGTTTGCATCCTTCACGATTTATTGAACGCCCGTGCCAGCGAATCCTGGCTCATACCTGACACTGAATCCCTTCCCGACTTTGAATTCCCCCACTTCGCCTCGGATTCCCCCTCTGGTCCCTACGAATGCGATGATCATCTTGCTCGCCCATGGATAACTCCAGGCACTCCGGGCAAGGAACACCGGCTAGGTGGAAATGAACGCAAGCTGAACAGTCCCCAGGTAAGCTTTCTTCCCCAGGACCACCTGGCAATGAACCGGCATCGTGCAGCCCGCATGCAAAGGATAGCGGAATTTTTGGGTCCCCTTCCCGTCAACGGCCCCAATGATGCGGAGGTTCTTGTTCTGGGATGGGGAGGAACAAAAAATGTTCTGGAGGCCGCTGTTGCAACTGCCAGAAAAAAAGGCATATCCGTCGCCTTCGCCCATCTCCGTTTTCTCAATCCTCTTCCAAAAAACATGCAAATGATTCTCAACTCCCATCCCAAGGTTTTAGTCGCGGAACTAAACTCCGGCAGGCTTTTTGCCCTGCTCAAGGAAAAATTTGAATTCGATGGCGTCAGCCTCACCAGGCAGGATGGCCTTAACTTCATAATCGACCAGGTTGAACAAGCCATCGCCCAACTCGCAAGGCGGGAGGTTTCATGACAATCCATAATCAACCCACCGATTTCGCATCGGAACAGGAAGTGCGATGGTGCCCGGGGTGCGGGGATTTTGCGATCCTTACACAGGTCAAAAAAATGCTCTCCGAAATGCCACTTCTCAGGGAGCAACAGGTTTTTCTTTCGGGCATCGGTTGCGCCTCCCGCATGCCAAACTACCTCAGCACCTACGGGTTTCGCGGACTGCACGGCGGAGCGGTTTCCGCTGCAATGGGCCTTAAAATCGCCCAACCCAACCTTACAGTTTGGATCGTGCTTGGTGATGGAGAAGGCTTCGGCCCCGCCACCCAGCACATTCTTCATGCCTGCAGGCGTAATGTTGATGTGAAGGTGCTTCTTATCAACAACGAAATACGCGGTCTTTCCCGTGGGCAGGAAAGCGCGACCACCAGGCCGGGAACACTCACCGCGACATGCCCGGAGGGATCTTTCGACAACCACTGGCATCCCTGCGCGCTTGCAATTGCAGCCGGAGCAACATTTGTCGCCCGTTCCCTCGATGTCGATGTCGACCATCTTGGCACCATCCTGCAACGGGCCTCAGCCCACAAGGGCCTGGCTTTTGTTGAAATACTTCAAAATTGCAAGGTTTATAATGATCTAGTTTTCGACAATCTAACCACCCAGCATGAACGGCCTGAGCATTTGGTTTATCTGGAACATGGAAAACCAATGGTTTATGGAAGCCAGGGAAGCCTGGGAATTAGATTTGAAGATGCCTCGGTGGGACTTGTTCAACTTAACCAACCGGGTTCACCTCCTCCTGCCATCCATGATGAGTCAAGTGAAAACCCATTCGCGGCACAGATGCTCGCCTCCCTCGAAAATCCGGATTTCCCCGAATGCATTGGCGTTTTCAGGGCCATCTCTAAAATTTGTCATCATGAATCTTTTTACCGTGGCATCGAAACCCCCAACCCGGAGCTACCCAGGTTGGACCTGGCTGGCCCTGACTCTTTCACTGTGGAATAAACAATGATCTGCCCCCATTGCAACCAGCGTAATTATCCGGGCATTGATTCTTGCAACAATTGCAAGCTTGATCTTTCCTCCTTTGATGTGCCTGTCGCCCATGATCGCGTGGAAAGAAGCCTCATGGAAGATCCTGTTGGCGTATTGAAACCTCCCCCCGCAGTCATTCTTCATGCTTCCACGCCTGTCTCACAGGCACTTGATATCATGCTTGACCAGAATATCGGGGCCCTGCTGGTGGTTGATGACCAGAATAAAATGCTGGGTATTTTCAGCGAGAGGGATCTCCTTAACAATGTGCTTGATGACCCAGCAGACTATGCTGATAAACCCATCTCCCATTACATGACTGAGGAACCTGAAACCGTTCGGACTACCGACAGGCTAGCCTTTGTTCTTCACAAGATGGATAATGGCGGATACAGGCATCTACCTGTGTTGAAGGATGGCAAACCCATCGCGATGATCTCGGTTCGAGATATGTTAAAACATATCCTTCACCTTTGCACCGGGCATTAAGGCAATGTCCTTAAACACTATGACTGGTCAACTTCCTTTATGGTGTTGTAAACGATCTCGAGCACCCGTGCGATGCAATCCTTGTCCATGATGCGCCAATCATCGAGCCTTGTATGGTAGTAAAATGCAGGCGCTGGGTCCATGGCTGCGATTGTGGCACAGCAAAACCCTTGTTGCGTGAATGCCGCCGCATCTGATGAACCTAAAAATATGGTACCAAAGGGAACATCAAGTCCTGTATTTCTTGCGACTTTCTGTACCAAACTGCAGGTTTCGGCATCATGGGCGACCGTGCCATTCATATCCCATGCGTAAACTTTCAAATGATCAAGGTCGCGAATGGTATCCAAGGTAAGCACCATTGTTTCAGGGCCATTGAACTTGGCTCCATGCAGTCCCGCCCAAGCCTTCGCTCCCCGAAGCCCCGCTTCCTCGCAACCTGTAAAAACCAGCATAACCTCTGTTTGTTCGAGTTTTCTTTCACGCGCAAGCAACCTGAAGATCGCGGCATGAATGAAGATACCTGAAAGATTATCATTGGCCCCAGGTGCGACAACTTTCATGTTGTTGAAAAAAATCGCCATCAGGGATCCGGGAAACAATAGAAGCAAGCAATAGCCGCAATACCGCTGAAATTGAACTTCCCCCTTATATTGAAACCAGCAGCCCAATCCGGAAATCAATGGTGCGACAAACATCCCAACAAGCATGAATCCAACAAGAATTGAAAATCCCCGATTAAAAAGGTAATTATAACGCCATTCATAAGCCGCATCGGGATGCGCGTTCAGAATAACCCTTCTTTTGATCGCGCCAACAGGCTTGAGCGTTGCGGTCAGGTTCAGGCTTTTTGACTTGGAAAAAAAGGGATCAAGAAAAAGCCTGTAACGCAAAAGTTGGAAATATTGCACCACGATTGCGGAGAGCGAGAACAACAATGCCAATATGGGACCCAGCCAATAACCAACCACAGCCAGCAATCCCAACACCCCGCTGACCATCTGCATGCGAAAAAAAGCCTGCGGGGCTACTTCAAATTCCTCTAGCTTCACTGGTTCATCGGCAAAGGGTTTCAAGCCCTCCGCGATATGAATCATTGAATTCTTCTCACCAATGCTCGCGGGAGGGCGGGAACCAAAGGAATTTATCACCTCTGCGGATTGTTCCACAACCTCATCAGCGAGGGTTTTAAAAACCTCTTTTTCCAAATTCATCATTTGCTTTTCAGATCGAAATCATGACGCAGGTTCTTGGCTGATATGTCGACTTTCAATTCACTTTGGGGACCATACTTGGCGGGGATCATCTGCAATACTTCTTCTGTTTCCTGCCCGGGTCCTGCAATTTTACTCTTCAGGATTTTCCCGGTCTTCTTACTCCAAGTCAGCGATACCTTATAATTACCCTCGGTTAACTTCACCAGATAATTACCCTCGACTATAAAGCTTTCAGAGGTATTTCCCTTGTTGTCAGTGGTTTCAAAACGGATAACGGCATCATCCTTGGCCCCGACTGGCTTGCCATCAAGCAGCACCGTTCCCGCAACAGGATAGTTAACAGGTCCGCTATTACAGGCACAAGTCAGGAACGAAATAAACAGAAATGAAAACAAGATTTTATTCATGATGAAATCAATGTTAATAATTTGGATCAAATACCTCAGAACCATTCATGGTGCTGAGAGCCTGCCAGGTAACCAAAGGGATCGAATTGGATACAAAACGGATGGAACCATCACAAAAACCTACATTCACCCCACCAGTATGCTTGCTCCGGGCCGCAATTTTTCCATTTCCACTGTTAATGCAGGGAAGCTTATTTACTGGATCATTAACGCACCACCCGGTCATTTCATCTATACCGCTGTTGGGTGTGTCGATTGTCATGAACCTGCCGCATTGGTTATCATCGTTAATCATGTCGCCACGAAAATCAGCTGCAGCATCATTATCATGCATAAGCACTTCGGAAAATGCCAGGGTGTTCGATGTGCCGTCAGTGAATCCATCAAGCTTTGAAATCCGGGGCAGGTTCCTGCTTACCCCATCGGTAAAACCCCAAGGTGAGTTACCCTGTGGAAGAGCACCTTGGGCAGGCATTCGTACAGGGCCCCAGTTCAGAACATAACTTCCCCTGGCGCGCCAGTATTGGTCACCCTGCCATTTGGCATCCTGACGATTCGACCCGCAATAATAAACCTTGGTTGAAGTGGAACACACCCCGTTATGGGTGTTGACAATGGTGTTATTGGGCTGCCAGAAACCCACATTAAAATCATATTTCTTGGCGGCGTTTTCCATCTCAACATAAGGCCAAAGATAAACTGGCCATGAAATTCGATTGGGATTCGCATAACTCGCTGGCATAAAACTGCCATAAGTCGAATGGTAATTATGGATCGCTAGCGACCACTGCTTGATGTTATTGCTGCAAGTCGCCCGTGCCGCGGCTTCCCTCACCTTCTGAACTGCTGGTAACAATAATCCAATGAGAATTGCAATGATCGCAATCACCACCAGAAGCTCAATCAGCGTAAACCCATGAGATT
>SYCV01000167.1 GCA_005786805.1 Planctomycetia bacterium
GATGGCTCACCTCAGGGCCGTACCGCATTCTTCACCAAACCCTACCTCACTGGGGGGCCGGGTGGCGAGAAAAACTGGGTAGGGGAACCCACTTTTCCAAAGGCACAACTTCATGACTTTGTGAAATTCATTTACGACAACAACCTGCAGCTTATCGTGCATTGCAACGGCGATGCCGCGATCGACATGCTGCTTGACGCCCATGCCGCCAACGCGAAAGACCGAAAAGCCGACCTGCGCACCACCATCATTCATTCCCAATTCGTGCGCAAGGACCAGCTTCAGTTGTATGTCGACTACAAGATCATGGCTTCCTTCTTCACCGAGCATTGTTTCTTCTTTGGCGAGACGCACATCAAGAACCGCGGCAAGGAACAGGCGCACTTCCTCAGCCCCATGAAAACCGCGCTAGCCATGGGCATCCGGTGCCAGAACCACACCGATTTCAATGTATCGCCAATTGACCAGATGTTTGTTCTCTGGTCGGCGGTGAACCGCATATCCCGTGGCGGCGAAGTCATCGGGCCGGATGAGCGGATCACACCGCTGCAGGCGCTGAGGGCGATCACGATCGATGGCGCCTACATGTACAAGGAGGAGAAAAGCAAGGGTTCGCTTGAGGTCGGAAAACTTGCCGACCTGGTGATCCTCGACAAAAACCCACTCACAATCAATCCGATGGATATCAAGGACATCAAGGTTCTCGAGACCATCAAGGAAGGAAAAACCATCTATCGAGCGGCAAGATGAATCTGACAATAATCCCTACCGGCAAACCAAATCAGTCACATGAAAATCAATCCTGATCAAATAGTCATTGAATAGATGAGATCTTCTTTTTTGTTGACAAGGAAAATTAGCATTGATTAACATCTAATATATTGAGAATTACATACCTGCGTTATTACAGGTGATCGAAAGCACGACCCGCCCTGGCCATCATGCCAAAAGTATTCAAGATGAACTTTTCGAATTTATTGAAGACCCATCCTGTAAGGAAACTGCCGAATGCTGACATTGATTGATGATGGTAGAGGCTTTTCCCGCCGATCGTTTTTACGAATCGGAAGTCTGGCTCTTGGAGGACTTACATTGCCGCAATTGCTTGCGGCAAAGACGGCAAACTTAACGAACTCAAAAATCCTCCGGGACAAGGCGGTCATTTTCCTGTTCATGCACGGGGGCCCGAGCCAGATCGAAACCTTCGACCCGAAAATGTCGGCACCCGTCGAAATCCGCAGCATCACAGGTGAGGTCAAAACAAGCATCCCCGGGGTTACATTTGGCGGCACTTTCCCAAAGTTGGCGGAGCGGGCCAAGAGGCTTGCAATCGTCCGCTCTTTCACATTCGGCGGACGCAGCGACCATGATCTCCGACCCATCGCCGGCAGAGAATCGCTCGATGCCAATCTCGGCACAATTTATTCCCGCGTCGCCGGCGCCAACAGGCCGGGCAGGGGCATGCCCACCAATGTCGTGCTATTCCCGCAGTCAGTTGATCCGACTGCAGGCCCGAATAATAACTCGTTCGGCCGGTTCGACAATGTTGGCCCTTTCGGCTCGGCATATGCGCCATTGGTTCCAGGTTCGAGTGGGGGCGGTTCGATCCAGCAGGACATGAAGCTTAAAATGAGCCGCGACCGAATGGATGATCGCAGAGAATTGTCGACACTCCTCGACGGTGTGAAGCGAAAGCTGGATTTCGAGGGGTTTGATGACTACCAGCGGCAGGCCTATGAGACAATTATTGGCGGCGTGGAAAAGGCTTTCGACCTGTCTCAGGAGGATTCACGGACCATCGATCGGTATGACACCAGCCGGTTGGTAAACCCGGAGTCAATCCTCAAGGGTCGGAAACTGGGGTTTTATCCCCGATATGTGGACCACGGAAAAACGCTTGGCAAGGAATTGCTGCTGGCCCGGCGACTGGTTGAGGCAGGTTGCGGGTTCGTCACGGTGACTACAAATTTTGCCTGGGACATGCATGCTGACGGCAACAACCCTGGCATGGAAGAGGGAATGAATTTTTCGGGAACGGTCTTCGATCATGCGGTTTCTGTGTTACTGGACGATCTGCGTGATCGCGGGCTGGAAGACAAGGTACTTCTTGTGGCTACGGGAGAGATGGGGCGGACACCTAAACTTGAAAAGGGCGGCGGCCGCAATCACTGGCCCCACAGCGCTCCTCTGCTGGTCGCCGGCGGCGGCTTTCCGATGGGCCAAGTGATTGGCCAAACAACTCGCGATGGGGGCAAGCCAGCGACGGAACCGGCAACGGTAGAGAGCCTGCACGCCACCATCCTGCACACGCTGCTAGATATCGGGCAGTTGCGATTGCAAACTCAATTCCAGGAGGTGATCCGAATTGCCACTGCCGCCGAACCGATTCCGGGACTGCGACTCTAGGCTAAAGGGGTTTATTTCCAGACAATTTTGCAACATTGAATGAAATTTCAAAACATTCCCCATGTCGCTAAGCTGGCGATGAATCCTAATAAATATATATCTCATCTTGATATTAACAAAATCTACAGTAAAAACATTTGCAAATGAACATAAAAGGGTTATTGCCCAGCCCTGGGGTGGATCTAAATTCAAAATAGCAGGAAAAACTTTATCACTGGGATAATTGCGATTCAAAAAGCGAGTTGCTTTCGATAAGTCTTTAAAAAGTGATTCAAAGGATACCAACCCATCATAGTGTTATTATTAAATACAATTTGAATCATAAAACAAAGGGTGGATTAAACCATCACTTTCTTTCGGTGGCCTCGAAGGCCAGGGTTGCGTTCCTGGGAACGGCAAAAAAGTCCGCTCCGATCCGGGCACGCTGGCCGCGTATAAGAACATTCGCAGGGGCCTTCACAAAAAACACAATCCGCTTTTCGCCACCCTTCATCACCAGTTCATGCATTAATTTTCCCTCCGGTGGGCCGGAAGTGTTCCAGCTAACCAGCACAAGTTTCTCTTTTTCAAAATCCATCTGGTCTGCTAGTCCCTTGGCGGCTTTAACTCCCAGAGCTTTTGCGACCTTCGCCTGGCTTTCAAATTCCTCGAGCATGTTTTTCCCGCCAAACTCAATGTAAAAATCCTGCTTTGCGGGTTCAAATTTCAGGGCGCGTACCTGCGGGGCTTCCGGATCCTTGAATAATGCAACACTGTGAGTTGCGCAAACAACAAACACGAAGATGATCAAAGCGGAAAGTAAAAATCGATGCATGATTCACCCCTTATGATTGCTTTATCCAACAAAAGCTTAGCTGTAAAAATAATACTTCCACCATGAAGTGAAGACAAACCACTTTTATCAGAACCTACATTAATTCATGACGGGAATTTGAAGCAACCTATCTAATGAATATCGGTCTAAAACTTGATCAACAACAATTGATGAATGATTCAAAACTAAAACTTTTTAAATAAACGGTGGTTGAAAAAGTAAATCAAAGAGGAATTCAAAGACTTTTCTCATTAATCATAATTTTTGACCTCTTAACTATGTTTCATCGCATTATGATACGATAGGGTCGTCGATTTGATTAAAGATGACCCAGCATCCTTCGGACCAAAACATGGCAGCCCTACCTCAGGATGATGAAACCCTTTCAGACCTTCTGCTTTACTGGGAGGAGGAATACGAAAAAGGCAACAGTATTTCCGCCGGGCATCTTTGTGAAAAACACCCCCACCTTCTGGGTAAAGTCGAAAAAGGCATAAAGGCTTTAAAAGCATCTGTATGGAACCAGAATCCTGAGATTTCACAACCCATTCAGGGAAAATTTTACCAATACCTGCGAATGCAAACGGTGCTTAAGGATCGTTTTCGCATCGAGGCAATTTTGGGACAAGGTGGGCAGGGAATAGTTTACAAAGCCCGCGACTTGAAATTAGAACGAGATGTCGCGATTAAATCCTCCAAAAAGCTTTCCAACCTTCTGGATCTTGAAAAGATGTCGATTCTTGAAGAAGCTAAAAGGGTCGCCAGCCTCAAGCATCCGGGAATTGTAACCGTTTTTGATATCCTTGATTTTCAGGACACATTTCTTTTGGTTACTGAATTCGTGGAAGGGGGCGACCTTGGAACAGCGCTTGCCAGCAATAGCCTTTCCTTGAAACAGAAATTAAAAATCCTTGAGGATGTCGCAAACGCACTGGACTACGCGCATGACAAGGGAGTTATTCATTATGACCTGAAACCGTCAAACATTCTTCTTGATTCAAACCTTAGGGCGAAAGTATGCGACTTTGGAATTTCCCTTTGTTCGCAAAAACCTTCCGGCCATGAACATCTAGGTTCTTTGGCTTATGCCTCACCCGAGCAGATCCAGGGCGGCCCGCTGAATTGCTCCACGGATATCTGGAGCCTGGGAGTGGTTGCATTCCTGGCCACAACGGGAAAGATGCCTTTCGGGAACCACAATTCAACAAATTTAATCAACAGGATACTTGATTACCCCGCTCCATCGGCAAGCAAGGAAAACAACAAACTCCCCGGGTACATTGACAGGAACATAAAACTTTGCCTTGAAAAAAACCCCGAAAAACGCCCTTCAAATGCCAGATCTTTGTTTGATGAAACATCCGGTGCTTTGCGAATCATTAATAATTTTCGAGACAATAAGAGTTGGTCTTTCACGATTTTCCCCAAGGCCACTTTTCCAGCGATAAGCTTTGCTGTTTTTCTTTTGCTAATGGCGGTGGTTTTTTCCACCATACAAGGAAACTTGAATCGTCAGGCTGATCTACAGATCGTGCTAACCCCCGAACGAACCAGCAAGGCGCTGAATAATATCGAAAACTGGCATACCGGAATAAAACATGGATGGACTCAAACCAGGGATGGCGCCATCCGGGGAGAAGTGAGCAATCATCTGGTTTTTAATCACCTTTTGACACCGCCTTTCAAAATTGAATTTGAATGGAAGGTTGTTTTGGGTCAAAGGCCAAGGATGATGTTTTATAAATCCAACACCCAGCTTAAGGATCGGGAGTTCATTACTTTGGGTAATGAGAGTTTCAGCAAAAGAATCGGCATGCATGGCCCCTATGCAACCCCGTCCACCCAAAACCGGCCAAAGTATTCTTTAAACCAGAACTTGAATTGTGTTTTGATTTTAAAAGAGGGTAACTATGAATTTATTGTGGATGACCAACTAGTTGCCAATGGAAATTACCCTATGGGCTTTATGGATAGCTTTAAACTAGCTATTTCCGCAGGAGATCCATCTTCGCCGGGGATTTCTGAATTTAAAAACTTCCGATTCACCAGTCTTTCGAATCAATAATTTTGTCCTCTGACTGATTTTTTATCGCAATGTCTAAAGAGAGACATTTACGGGAGAAAATTAGATGCATGACAATCGCCATATAACAAAGCAAAACAGGGTAGGTTTTACCCTAATTGAACTTCTAGTAGTGATAGCAATCATTGCAATCTTAATCGGCTTAATGCTTCCTGCAATTCAAAAGGTAAGGGAAGCCGCTGCACGATTAGGCTGTCAAAATAATTTGAAGCAACTTGGCTTGGCTGTGCATAATTATGCATCTGTTAATAATGATAATATTCCACTTGCTGTAACTTATTTTAATGGTGACATTACAATTAAACATTCGTGGATGACATATATTTTGCCCTATATTGAACAAAACAATGTTTTTGATTCATATAAATTTAATTTAAGCTGGGATGATCCGGGAAACGCCCAAGCAATTAGAAATAAAATCAATACTTTTTTATGCCCCTCCACACCTGATCCAAATCGTAGATCAGACGGAAGCATAAATATCAATTCAAGGGCAGTTACAGATTACGCCACCCCTCAATTCGTCTCTTTAAATTTCATTCGACTCATTAAAAACCTTCCACCAACAACTGAAATTACAATTTGGGAAGGTGCTATGTGTGCAAGCAAAGCCGACGAAAATGAGGATATAAGGACTGTTGGTAAAAAATTAAAAAACATAAAAGAATCGGGATCAACATTATTAGTTGTTGAGGATGCTGGAAGACCTGGGCACTATATGAGGAATCTAAAAGCAAATGGCCCTTACCCTTTTGACGAAAAATGCAACAATGCCATTATTCCTGCAAGCGGACTTGTTTTTGGTGCAGCATGGGCTGATCCCCAAAGCGGATGCCCCTTGCATGGCTTTGATGATAAGGGGGAAAAGTGCCCCGGGCTTTGTGTTATCAACTGCACAAATAATAACGAGGCATATTCTTTTCATAAAGGTGGAATGAACGCAGTTTTTGTAGATGGATCTGTAAAATTTATTAAAGAAATAATTTATCCCAAGACTTATGCTAATTTAATTTCTGTAATAAAAGAAGAAGATTTCGTTGACCCAAACTTTTAGCAATAAACAATATTTCGGTTAGTTTAAGAATCTTTTATTTCATCTATGATTGATCCTTTGATTAAGAACTTTTTTCTGTTAACTTAAGTTGATGGATAACCATAGCCCTGAAGAACTTTTAAACCATTCTTACTCTGCATTACTAAGGCTAACCCGCCATATGTTTCATGGCTTTCCCGGACTTATGCGCTGGGAGCAGACAGATGATATATTCCAAAATGCCATGATCCGACTACACCGGGCACTGGCAGATGTAGAAATCAAATCTGAAAAGCATTTTTTAAACCTTGCTGCGGTACAAATTCGCAGGGAACTTCTGGATTTGGTTAAAAAGTACAAAGCAGAGTGTAGTTTCGCGGTCCACCACCATACCGATTCCTTAAACCCCAATATGGTTGGTGGCATGGTGGCGCAACAAACAATGCCGGAAAGTGATTTGGAAAAATGGACCGAATTTCACCAACTGGTGGAGAATATGCCCTCGGAAGAAAAAGATGTGGTTGATTTGCTGTGGTACCAGGGATTGGATCAGGACCAAGCATCCAAGATTTTAGGAATTTCCACCCGCACCCTTCGCAGACGCTGGCAAATTGCCCGAATGAAACTTTTCGATGTTCTAAGCTGATTGGCGTCACCAAAAATTGTTCATACTTTAAAATTTTATTCAATCCTGTCGTAGCTCACAACCGTGTTCTAAAAGCATGGCTTTTAAAATTCGAAATAACTAGTATTTGCAAAAACCTTTTGGGAGCACACCCGATAAAACCAAGAATGAGTTCAAAATATCACGGGATATTAGCGATCAATTTATCGTGGCCGGCCAGGATTATAAAGCCTTTTACAATCAGTAATGAATCAAGCCTATTTAAAAATGCTGTAAAGTATTATGCCGACTGGAAGTCAGCCAGAATATAAGATCATGAAACATAAATATTCCCAAAAAATCAGCCTGTTGGATGAGGAGTTTTAGTGATTTTTAAGCGAAAGTAAAAATTTAAGAAAAACTGTTTGCAGAATTAGTACAAGAACAATACTATATTATTAATGAGACTGAATCTCAATAAAACTGATTTTCAGGCTGTTCATTACCAACCAAAGTCCCCGTGACTCAGCTAGGAATATGGCACTTTCGTAATGTAAAGGTGCGTTTTCATGGTACATCAAATCCGACTCGCGTTCACACTGATCGAATTGTTGGTGGTGATTGCCATCATCGCAATTTTGATTGGATTGTTACTGCCTGCGGTACAAAAAGTACGCGAGGCTGCCGCCCGGACACAATGCGCCAATAACCTTAAGCAGATGGGTTTGGCCCTTCACAATTATGAAAACACATATGGCAAGTTTCCGCCCGGCTTCATTTCGACAACCACGGGTACTTGGAGTGGTGGCAGTAACGATGGCGTGGCTGAAGCCGGGCCAGGTTGGAGTTTCTTTTCTTTGATACTACCCTATGTCGAGCAAGAAAATCTTTACCGATCCATCAACCTCACGCTGCCGATCACAAACAATGCGAACACCACTCCCCGCAGCACTCCTGTTTTAACCTACCGCTGCCCATCTGACACAGGGCCGACCACTGCCACCGTTTGGATGGCTCCGGCCAATGGTGGCAACCCAATGCCCGCCACCGCTGGCACAATATCAAACTTGGCGACCACCAGCTATGTCGGCTGCCTAGGAGGGGGCAATCCTGCCGATGCGCCGGCATACACTGCAATGTACGAACAACAACCATTCAATGGCATATTTCACCGGAACCAAAGCGTAAGAGTCGCCGACATCACCGATGGCACATCGAACACGATCGGTATCGGCGAACGGATGAGCGCCTTATCACCCAATGGTTGGGCCGGGGTAATCCCCGGGGGCACATCCGTGTATAGTGACCAGCACGCAGCACGATTAGGCCAAGCAGTCGGGGTCACAGCAAGACCAGCAATTACTCAAGTGACAGTTCATTGCCGGTCAAGCGGCCCTAACGCCGCGACAGCCAGTCCGGGTAGCTTCTTCGGGCCACACCAGAACTCGAGCCTTTTTCTCAACATGGATGGATCAACCAGATTGATACCGAGCACCATTAATGTGCAAACATTCCGCGACATGGCTGGAAGAAATGATGGCAAGATCTTAACAGGGGATGACTGATTAACATTCCAATGATCATGTCTAAAAGGCCCGTTGATTGAAACACAATCACAGGTCACATCTTTTTGAACATCAATCAAATGAGATTCATGAACCACATGGCGGTGTCACAGCAATTGTTGATAAAGGCATCCTAGATGCCCGTCAACCTCTCCTTGGAATCGCCGAAACTTTCAAGCTCCAAGCCACCCCAATCCATGAGATGAAGGAACAGACTGCACATACGGCGATTGGGGGCATTCAAGTAATCAAGCACTCGCCCGCCTTTAAGTTTGCCTCCCGCACCACCAAGCAGGATGATGGGCAACTGCTTCGAGTCATGGTTGCCATGCAGCATGCTTGAACAATGCATGATAGTGGTGTTATCAAGCAGGGTGCGATCACCTTCCTTGACCTCGGACATCCGCTCGCAAAGGTATGCAAGCTGCGCCATGAAGAACTGGTTTAGTGGGATAAGTTCCTTGGGCTGTGTATGGGCCATCTGGTGATGTTGATCTTTGGCCCCGCAATGCGTGTGAGTCTCAGCAGAGCCATCATTGCAATACTTGAGGGTGGCGATCCGTGTGATATCAGTGCGAAAACCAAGAAGAACGATATCGTTCATCAACTTCCAATACTCGGGAATCTCAGGGGGAATACCATCAGCAGGGCGGGGCCGATCAGGTGCCGCCAAGGTCGGTTTCCATGCGCTGGCATCCCTCTCCTTGCCAGCTCGCTTGATTCGCCCTTCAATCTCGTGGACGCTACCAAGGTATTCCTCGAATCGCTGCTGGTCCGAGACGGAAAGACGACGACGAAGAGAGCGCGCATCCTCAAGCACGGCATCGACCACACGGCGATCGCCCTTGTTTCGGTCGGTGCGGAAAAGTTGGTCGAATGCCAAGGCGGGCCTTGTCTCGGTCCAAGTTGGTGAAACCGCGGTGCTCCAGGAAATGTGGGAACTGTAAAGTAACGGGTGCCCATCCTGAAGGCCAGGAATAGGCCCTTCGCAACCTAGAACCAGGGAGGGAATCCGGGTGCGGTCGCCTATCCGCTGCGCCATCAATTGATCAAAGCTAACCCCGGTGCGAACCTCAGTCTTTGACATCACAGAACCGCTAAGCATGTTCCCAGTCTGCATGCAATGAATGACACCGTTATTGGCCTGTTCATTCCAAAGTCCCCGGAGGAAAACAAGGCGCTGCTTCCAGGGTTCAAGGGGAGCCAGGCAAGGCCCGAGTTCCATGCCGGCACCTTCACCCTTGGCCCACCAGTGCTGCGAATGAAAGCCCATGCCGGTAAAGGTGACAAGTGTCCGGGTAGGCGGGCCATCACCGTTCTTGGCTGGTGCTGCCGAAACTGAAGGCAAAGATTCTAGCCAGGGCAACGCCATGGAAACACCGATGCCACGAAGCATGGTGCGCCTAGTGATATTTGAATTTGTGATATTTGAACCTGATTTGTTGGTCATGGCCGTGTCCTCATTTATTGAAGATCAATTTTAGGGCTTTTCTGCCACAGTCTCAAGCCGAATCGAGCGAAACTGCTCGCTCTGAACAATAATAAGGAGTGCATCCGACCAGCGCCCACCGCCTGAGACGCTTTTGGCCACATCATCAACAAGTTTCCGATCGGACAACTGAACCGATCGACCAAGCGCGTAACCCACCAGCTTTTGACTGAAAGATCGCAGCAAGTCTTCACGCCTAGGGCCAGCAAGGTATTTCTGGAGGCCGGCAAAGCCGTTGATTTCAATTCCGTCATGCGATGTAGCCTTCAAATCGTCTGGCTTCAGATCTTTTGCGGGCCGAAATCTTCCGATCGCATCGAATTGCTCAAGGGTCATGCCAAAAGGATCAATTCGGATGTGGCAACCCGCGCAGGCCGAATCTTTTCGATGCCTTTCCGTGATCTCGCGCACACTTAATCCGGGTGGAGGCGTTTCGGGAAGGGGTGGCACATTTGGCGGAACCTTGGGCAATCGCTCGCCCAGCATTTGAACCACCCAGGTGCCCCGCTTGACTGGGCTAGTTCGGGCAGAAGCCGACTGCTTTGCCAATACCGCACCAAAACCAAGTATTCCACCACGGCCATAGTTCGCGACCTTTTCAACCCGCCTCCATGCACCGCCTTGGACCCCCGGGATACCATAATATTTGGCAAGCAACTCGTTGACCACGACAGCGTCTTCAGAAATCATGTTGGCGACAGGTCGATCATTCACAAGCATATCCTCAAAATATCTAACCGGTTCCTCGGCAAGTGCCTCGCGCAAGGCGGGAGTGAATTCCGGAAAGTGCTTCAGGTTTCGTCCGTGATTGTTGGTGAAATCACGCACCCCAAGCCAGCGGGCGCCGAACTCCTCGGCCATGCCGCGCATTCGATTATCCTTCAGCATCCGGCGCAATTGAGTTTCCATCACGACGGGATCTTTGAGCTTTGCTGCCAACCCACGCAATTCATCATCGGGAATCGACTCCCAAAGCATGAAACTTAGCCGTGTCGCCAATTCGTCACCCGAGACTGGTCCCCAGCGTGTCCCCGCGGATGGCTGTTCCACCCTGTAAAGGAACCAAGGGGAGGAAAGAACACGCGCAAGTGCGGCGCGGAAGGCAGGATCGTGCTTGATACCATCTTTACGGTCGGCTTGATATGCGGCCAGAATCGCCTCGCGCTCGCTTGAAACAAGCGGCCTGCGCCAAGCACGAGAAGCAAAATCCAGCAGCGCCTCGATCTGCCTTGGTTCAGCCGCCACCTGGGCCGCGAGAAACGCCTTCTCCTCATTGCGGATCTGTTGCTCAAACTCCTGGATGTAAAAGAACATGATGCGGGCACCATCGTTTGGCTTGCGATAATATTGCACCAGTCCCTCATATGCAATCGGGGTGGCTAATGCCTGCTCACTGACAAACTCCAATTCGGCCCATAATCTATCGATCTCGGCCCGTCCGGCATCATCGAGCAATAATCGACGCAACGGCTCGTCCTCGCGCCTGAAAAGGAACACGCTACCTTGCGCGTCTCGGGGAATGATCGGCTCGAAGAGAACAGCAGGTGGGAAAAGAGCGCGAAACTCCTTCGCCGGCCTTGCTAGCTCGGTGGCAACCTGCGGATGCACAATCTGCGCGGCAAGTGGGTCGCCCGGTGTGGCTTTGGCCACCGGCTCTGCCAAAGTACCCCCGCCACCTGTGGCCGCGATCAAGAATGCCTGAACCGAGGCAGTTTTAGGGCTGGCTTCGTCCAGACTCACATCAGCACGGAGAAACCTGGGTAATACGAGTGCCTTCTGCAACTCCGGGGAAAGTTTTCTCAAATCGATCACAATCTCGACACCAGGCTTTGTCACCAGAGCGGATTTCGGCACCCGACTCCCATCCGGATGTTGGCCAAACTTAAGGCCGGATGCGTTCTCGATTGCGACGCCCAATTCAGGATGCTCGGCGAATACCAAGGGCGGCCCATCACCGCCCTCCAGTCGTAGCCGGTCCCAGACCACGAAGGTATCGGACTGGGCTGGCAACGCTATCATCCGAAACAATAACTCACGGGCGGCACCTTGGACCCGTTCTTGGGCGACAACTCGACGCAGGTCCTGCCAGGCGGGAAAGCCATTACCCACCGCGATCGCTCCATTTTTTTTGTAATTACCCTGGAACAATTGATCCTGCATGAATCTGATTGCGGCAAGCACTGGCGCGGGATCAGATTTGGCCTCGCGCCATTTTTCCCTTACAACTTCAAGCATGTCCAAAGGCAAACCGGCTTCAGACTGAGTCATCGAATTGTTGCTCAAATCCGCCAGCGCCTTACCCAAATCCGGGGCGGCAATATGCGACAACTCGAACGAGACACCATCGCCTCCACCAGGATGAACATCAGCGACACGACCCTCAACCACCAGTTCACCGGAGATCGGACTGGTCCAGGCAATTGCGACATTTCGCTTCTGACCGGGATGGACGAAAACTGATCGCGCAGGCAAACTTGTCCAGACTTTGACCGGTTCGGCGGCGGAGTTCACGAACACCGAGGGTTCAGAACCGATGCTCCAAGATTTCAACTCCGATCGTCCTGCGATACTCTCACGCCGTTCAGTCAAAAACACCGGTGATGAGGTTGTTTCCAGAAAGCTCCAACTTGCATCATGCTTGTCCGGCAAAGGGTTTGATTTCACAAAGTTGGGCACCAGGTCAGCGATGTTCCAGGCCCTTTGGTCGCCGGTGGTCTCGCGAATCTTCCATTCCAAAAGCGTGCTGTCAGCGCCATGGTTCTCATTGGGAAGAACAGCAAGTATCAGCATCTCGCCACGCTGTACCACGACCTTGGATTCAAAGGGGACCGATCCCGCCTCAGCGACTTTCGACTTCGCCAGAACACGCTTCGATGGTGCCCAGCGAGTATCGATCAACTTCTTTGCAGACTGAAAAGCAATCTGTCGCCGTTGCTTCTCGGCTTCCGCCTTGGCTATTTTCTCATACCACTGCTTTGACTGGACAATCGCTTCGGCAGGCGAGGATGACTTTCCATTAAGCCCGGCCCAAAGCACCGCCAGATAGTTGGCGTTTAACTTTTCCTCGGCTGCGACCGCGGTGATGGCGGCAGCACCTTCCCGGCTAAGCCGGTCACGGTGTTTCAGGGTCGCGGCAAGATGCGCGGCAAGCGGCGGTTCACCGTTTGACCCGGCATAGCGGGAATGAAAATTCCGGACTGAGGCAAGGGCCTCCGCTGTCCAGGTCGGGCGATCTGGCGAGTGCGAGAATCGAAATCCCGTGGGCAAAAGAACGGCGTGTGCCGCGATGTCGCGGGCTGCCTGATGATATCTTTCAACCAGTCCGGGTGTCACCGGCATCGCCTCGCCTACATTGGCAAAACCCTCCCCACCCACACTGTCGGTTGGAAATTCGCGGATGCGGGTTGGCTTAAGGTCCACTCCGGTAAGATCACGAATCACATTGTCGTACTCGGCGTTATTGAGCCGACGCAGCGTTACAGGCCCCGGGTCGCCTATCCTGGCGGAAGCCTCGGCATCAAGGGCCGACTTAAACCATGCCCGCAATTGATCACGCTCGGCCTTGCTTGGCTGCGGTGCCTCCTTCGGTGGCATATCCCCTGTATTCAAGCGATCCGCGATATCTGCCAGCACCTTCGGCTTGGCGAGTATCTCCTTGGCTGTGCCAAAGCTTGTGATATCCAGGTCGTTGTCCTTCGGGGATTTTCCATGGCATTTACCACAGGTTTTGACGAGTAACGGTTGGATCTGTTTATCAAACACCACGCCGACATTCGAGGAAATTGCTTTTGGTGCCTGTTCACCCGCTGCTGGGAAATGGTTGCCCCAAAACATGGAGACAAAGCCGATACTTACCAAAGAGAAAACAAAACGATAGCTTTTCAAATTCGCTCCATATGGTTATTGATTAGGCCCGACATCATTACCATCAGTGTGATCGAGGGAGAGAAAAATTAGCTTCATCAATCTTGGTTCTTAAGAATCAATCCTCTTCACCCAAGTTGTCATAAATTTTCAGGAAGATCATCCGCATATGCGGTAAGGTTTTAGGCACAGGAAGCATATCAGGTTGGGATTGTGATGGTTGTAAAATTTATCACCTAGTGAGATTAACAATTAACTATCACAAACCATAACAACTATCATTTCACTCTAATTGAAAGGGATTCAAAAGTCCATGATAAACAAAAGCTATGAACCCAAACATGGGCATAAATTTCTGACAGTATGATTCTTTTTTGGGAATTCACACGCCACCCCTACAAGTTCACAATAGTACATGACAAAAGATAGACGAACTATGCTTGATTGATGGGACGAAAAGTGGATTGATTGTAGGATAAAAAACGGGCGGTCATTTCGATGCATCTTCTGGCATCATGTCGCAAATCAAGTCATATCATTCTTTAAGTAAATGATTTAATGACAATTATTTATAGGTTCAAGATGGTTCGAGGAAAAGAATCGTCCGGAGTAGGGACTTATGAAACCAGAATCCGCATGAAGTAATCCAATAATGCTTTCCAAGGTGTAGTGGGGGATTGAGGATTAGTTGATCCTAAAAAGGAAGAAGCTAATCAGTCACTTAAACCAAGTGTGCAAACAGAAGCAAACCACGCACCTCCAAAGTCTAAATTCACGGCTGTTGCGAATTTTCGGCGTCACACCTATTCCCTATGGATAAGAACTGAGAAGGCTATAATCAATGACTCCAACCACAATATCGGGGCTTTTTATTGATCTCAAACAGTTGAACACTTTCCAAATCTTGGTAGCCTAAAGGCTAATTCTAATGGGAGTCCCAATTGATGCGTCGTCTAATTGCAATTGCTGCCATATTTATGTTTTCTATGTGTGTATTTGGCCAAACCAACACCATACCACCCCTACCGAAATCCAGATCCAAACCGGTAGAAGCAATAGAGACTTTCTGTTTTGCCATTGACGCTGTGAAAAAGCAAATTCCGGGTGCCATGCAAGTAGCCCGGGATTGCTTGAATTTTCCCCCGGATCTGACGATAGCCGAAAAATCCAAAATAGTCATCTTAATGGCCGAGATTCTCGATGTTTTTTCCCCGCCGTTCATTAATGCTTCCTTGACTCAGGAAAACAAAACCTCTGTCCTATACAAGGACAAGGGAATACAACTTGTTCTGGAGCAAGTAAACGATGGCTCTTGGATGTTCAGCCGGGCCACTATTGTTAATTTACCCATGACTTACCAGGCAGTGTTTGAAAGAATCAAACCTCAGTTAACCCAAAAATCACTATTCGCAGAAGGCTTGGGAGACCCCACCGAACTTACCACCACATTTATTAGCAGATGCGTGGCAGGAGATTTTGAAACTGCAGCTCAGTGTTTGGATCTTAGAGGTATTTCCCCCTCTAAAAGGCGCACCGAAGGACAACGCCTTGAATTGTTGCTTGGCGCCTCAATGCAAAGGCTTGGTTATGTTTACCTGCAGGATATTCCCGTGGACCCACTACTGCCACCATATGTTTGGTTCAGCGGTAAAGAGGGCTTTGTGGTTTCGGAACGCATTTCTCAGGAAAATATGAAGGACCGTTGGCAGTTCAACCAAAATACAGTGGCCCAAATTGAAAAGCTTTGGGAAACAGTGAAAAACCTCCCTGTGAATGACAAATGGGTAATTCTTGGAAATGTGATACGGACACCTGACAATTCCAGTTTGGAAAAAGCCCCGCCCAAGGGCATGAATTCAGACTTTGCCTCACCTAAGAAAATGATCCAGGCATTTTTAAAAACCATGGATGATGCTGAAAACAATGACAAGATGCTCGAAAAAGCAATCAATTTTCCTGGACCTGTCAAATTTTTCCGATGATGAGAAAACCCGGTTGGGATCGAAGCTCGCCGAAAAAATTGAGGTCCTGCTGCGAAAGGTGAAGCTGGGCATCAGCGAGCTGGATGATCATTACACTGCCCCTGAGGTGATACTTTCAGACAAGACCATAAAGATCAGACTGGTACGAAGAGCGGATGGAAGGTGGGGTTTCAGTGAAGATTCCGTGGCGAGGGTTCCCACCATGTATGAAAGCCTTACCGCCGCAGAAAGAGGCTTGGGGGATCATTTGTCAGGTCGGGCATCACCCCGTGAAACATTCAGCACTTTCCTGCGGACCGTGAATGATGGAAGGTTAATGGAAGCGGCTGAATGTTTGGATTTAAGCAACATACCGCTTTCCGCCCGTGCCAATATGGGACCAATCCTAGCGATAAAATTAAAAGCCCTTATCGATCGTATTGGCAGGGTTTACTTCCATGAATTGCCTAGTGAATCGGACGGCCCCAGGTATCTATGGCACCGTGGCCCCTTGGGAAGGGTCATGCTTGCCCGCAGGCAAGATATGGCTAACCAAGGTTGGCGCTTCAGTAATTCCACCATCTCCCAATTGGATGAAAGTATCAAGAAAATGATCGATATGCCAGTGGATGCCACTTTATTGAACCAGAAATATATTGTTACCTTGCCCTCCTGGTGGGTTGCTCCCGGACTTCGCACTCGGATGCTCGTTCCGAAAAGCATGTGTGAAACCATCGGATTTTTGGAAATCTGGCAATGGATAGTCCTGGGAACAATATTTTTTGCCCTCTTCGCGTTTTACAAACTATTCAGCCAATTCCTGATGGTTGTAGTGTTTTACTTGTTCTCCATCCAGGAAGAATCCACTCGCAAAAAAACTGCACTTTGTCTTTCGCAGATCAGTGCATTCTTCACGGTGGGACTAAGCTTGCAACTCATAGGTTTTGCCGACTTACCCTTGCACTTTGCCGCCTCTTTTTATTCCTTCGATGATCTTCTTCTAGGAGCTGCAGCCGTATGGGGTGGTTTCGGCCTGATTGACTTAATTATTTTAATTTCTGAACACACCCGTGAAGAGGGAACCCTAAGGGGATTTCAAGACCTTCTTTTACCTTTCCTGTCAAAGCTTGTTAAGACCTCCATCATCATTGGTTCGTTGATCTATTTGGTTTCTTGCTTTGATGACGGGGCTTTGATGGGAAGATTCCTGGCTGGCCTTGGTGTGGCAGGCCTTGCCATTTCCCTGGCTGCGCAGGATTCCTTGAAGAACCTCTTTGCCACTATGCTTCTCATTGGCGACAGAACTTTCAGCGTGGGCGACCTCATCCAGACAGGTAGCGTTGAAGGCACCGTGCAATCAGTGGGTTTTCGCACGACACGGCTTAAAACAAAGGAAGATTCCATCATCATCATCCCCAACAACAACCTTGCCGGCGGCACCATTGATAATCTTGGCATGCGAACCCATCGAAGGGTGCATGGTTCAATTACAGTCCCTGTCAATTCCAACCCGGCATCTGTACTGGAACTTAGAAACCAAATCGATTCCTGGATTCAGGGCATGGATGGCCATGACAACAAACGCTCGGAAGTGGTAATTTACGGTCTGACAGATCGTGGCATTGAGATCCGTTTCACCGCTTATGTGAAAGGCAACGGTGCGGCTGCGAATGAATTCCGCTCCGGGGCCACCATGCTGATGGTGGAAAAAGCCACACAAATGGGACTGGCCTCCATCTAAGATGTCTCTAGGCCCAAAAGTTCCTCGACAGCATTTGAATCTTTCACGCCTTCCCACTAATTCAAAATCAATATAAGAACGGACGCGGAAACCTCCACACTTTTCATGTCATGGGTTACGACCGGAAACTGGAATGTTCCAGATTCCAAACGCTTGTACCACAATGCATAAACATCCCTGTCCCAGTACAGAATCTTTAAGCGACCATTCTTTTTTCCATGAAACACAAATGCGCCCCTTGGTGGAAACTGTTTGTACTAGCAAACTTCTGTGAGGTGGTTCTCCCATTGCAGCAATAACTTTATAGGATTTATTTTTATGGTTTAAAGGTGACATTAATTCCTCGTTTTTTCATGGCTTCTAAAATCTGATGCAGTTCTATATCTTCACTTGACGCATTTTTGTCCCCGGGATTGGTCGCAGGCGGTTTCAAATGGAATACTAAAGTTTCCACATGGTCTAGCGTTAATTTGTTGTGAAACATTGCTTCAAGATATTAATTAGACGACTGAAGGCGTTTCAATCTGTTAACTTGAAACAAGCCTTGCGACTTCGTTATTGGCACCGAATACGCAGACGGGTTTCTTGCCGGACTAACAACTATAGAATAATGCTAATTCAATGAATCAGCAAAGGTTTTGTAGCAGAATCCAAAGTTTCTGGTTTAAGTATAAATTAAAATTTCCATACCATTTGGTATGGTCGGGGTCATTACCCTAAATACCCAGCAGGCAATCCATGCCCATATCAAACCGGGCAAACTGAAGTAATTTCGTTTGTTTCGTTAGTTCATTTGGACTTTCCGGCTGCATTGCGGCAACCTCAAACGACTACATGCTAATTGTTTCATGCTGAGTGAATACTACCAGCCTGAATTCAATTCTGTTGATCCTTTTCTCCATCCGTGGTAATGTTCTTACACCTGTCTATTTGCAAATTGCCTCATCACATGAGGATTCATTATGACCCGTATCTGTATAACTCTAACCGTCGCGTTGCTAGCTTTGCCGGTACTGGCCCAGAATAAGCCAACAAAGCCCGATACCACTAATGTGATCTCAACACGCGATCCATCGGCTTTGGTCAGTGCGATGAACAAAGCCTGGCTGGACGGATTGACCAAGAACAACATCAAACCATCTGAGATTGCAGATGATTCGGAGTTCCTGCGGCGTGTCTACCTCGACCTCACCGGTCGGGTGCCGAGCGTTCGACAGGCTCGTGAATTCCTCGATAACCTCGATCCCAACAAGCGTCGCAATCTTGTAGACGATCTATGTAATGTTCGTGAATTTGGTCAACACTTAGGCATCTCTTGGCGGCTCTGGCTAGATCCACCCGAGGACGGTGGTAAACCAAAACCCGACTTTCTCAAGCCCTGGCTCGCCCTGCAATTCCAGAAAAATCGCAGTTGGGGCGACCTCGTCCATGAGATGTTGATTGTCAAAGGCGAAATCCGCAACAATGCCGCGATGAGCTTTCTGATCGCGAACAGCGAGAACTTCCGGCCCAAGCCGGAAATGGTGGCGGATGCCGTGTCACGA
>SYCV01000168.1 GCA_005786805.1 Planctomycetia bacterium
ATAGCCAACACGATATTCTTTCCCTCCGAAATTTATCACATACGGATGGTCCGCATGGTATCGGGATAATGAACGAATTCCATAGGGACTTAAAAACTCATTTTCATCCAACATTTTCGCCAAAACCCGGCGTAATTTGGTTTCATCAAGAATTGAGGCAAGACGATGACCATGAATTCCAATTTTTAAGGGATCGTGGATTCTGGTGCGAAGCTCGGGCCTGGAATCCAGAAACTGCCTGTATCGTTCACCCAGTTCAGGATATCTATCATTGAATTTGCCATCAAAAATCGTGGTGGCACATAAGGGTAGCAATCCCACCATGGAACGAACTTTTAAACGCTGGGAGCTGCCATCCGGTAGTCTGAGGACATCATAAAAGAAACCATCCTCCTCATCCCACATACCGGAACTGCTTCCAACATGCCCCATGGAAGTTGCTATCCAAAGGAAATGCTCGACAAATTTAAGCACCATTTCAGAATATTCAGGATCTGTATAAGTGAGTTCCACTGCGATTTCCAGCATGTTTTGACAATACAAAGCCATCCATGCCGTTCCATCGGCCTGCTCCAGATAACCTCCCGTGGGAAGAGCGGAACTGCGATCAAAAACCCCGATGTTGTCCAATCCAAGAAAACCCCCTTCAAACACATTCTTACCAGAACGATCCTTACGATTGACCCACCAGGTGAAATTCAACAGTAGTTTCTGAAAACAACTTTTAAGCCACTCCCGGTCACCAATTCCCTTTTGCGCTTTCTCAAGGCGATAGGTGAAAATCGTGGACCAGGCGTGAACTGGGGGATTAACATCACCAAAGTTCCATTCATAGGCGGGCATCTGCCCATTGGGATGCATGTACCTTTCCCGCAACATTAATTTCAACTGGGATTTTCCAAAATCGGGATCAACAAGGGTCAATGAAAGAACATGGAATGCAAGGTCCCAAGCCGCGTACCAGGGATACTCCCATTTATCAGGCATGGAAATAATGTCACCATTGTACATATGATGCCAGTGGTCATTACGAATGGGATTTTTAATGGAGGCTTCCCGGAAAGGATCAGACCCCCGCTCATCAAGCCATTTATCAACATCGTAATAATAAAATTGTTTGCTCCAGAGCATTCCTGCCAAGGCCTGCCTACAGACCATGGAAGCATCAGAACCCAAGGATTTTGGAACGATCGCCTCATAAAAAGAATCCGCATCCCTGCGCCGTTCATTTATTATTTGTTCAAATAATTCAAAGGGATGACCAGTCTTAATTTCATCAGGTTCAGGTGAACATTTTGAAAGACGGCATCGAACCTTAAAACAATTCTTAGGTTTGATCGTTTCAAGATAACAGGCTCCAACCTTGGTACCTTTATTATCACGATTAACCGCTTCTTTTTTACCATGGACCAGATAATCATTGATCCCATCCTTCACATAGGCACTTGTGTTTGGCACACCCAGGCACCGTTCCTTGTTGGTTTCATTTTCAGTAAAAAGCAGAAGCGGATTTCCCTCGCAATCCAAAGTCCAACGACCCAACACGCCATCAAAAACCCTGATTGACCGATATTCAACAGATAAACTTTGAATGGCCTCCATCCCGGGACGCTGGTCTCTTCCATTCCATGACCAGAAGTTACGAAACCAAAGTGTGGGAATCACATGAATTTGGGCGGAATCCGATGACCGATTATGAACTGAAATTTCAATCAAAATATCCTCGGGAGTGGATTTCGCATACTCGACAAAAACATCAAAGTATCGATCCTGATCAAATATGCCGGTATCCAACAATTCGTATTCCTGACTTGTACGACCGCGGAGTTTATTTTTATTGACCAGATCCTCATAGGGAAAAGCAGCCTGCGGGTATTTGTATAAATACTTCATGTAGGAATGAGTGGGGGTGTTATCCAAGTAGAAATAATATTCTTTGACATCCTCCCCATGGTTGCCTTCGCTATTGGTGAGCCCGAAGGCGCGCTCCTTCAGGATGGGATCTTTGCCATTCCATAAAGCCAGGGAAAAACAAAGCCGCTGTTGGTCATCAGAGATACCAGCCAGGCCATCTTCTCCCCAGTGGTAAACACGGGACCTGGCATGATCATGGGTGAAATAATTCCAGGCATCCCCATGTTCGCTGTAATCTTCGCGGACAGTGCCCCATTGCCGCTCACTAAGATAAGGCCCCCACCTTTTCCAGGGAATATCCTTGTTCGCGGAATCCTTCAAGCGTTCATGTTCAGGAGTCATGATAAATTCGCCTTCAATTTGAAAGAACTCAAGGGAGATGAAAAGAAATAAGCCGGGAAAATAAATTGCTTTAGAATCATGATGTATCGAATTGATTTTCCTGCTATCGCCCGCGTTAATTATTCGAGGTATTAAAAAAATTATCAATACACCCGAAGTGGATTTGGGTTTAAAAACATGAATTATTCAAACCCTTTGATAAAAAATTGGGATATGAATTATCGGCACAAAACACAATAAACAAAGCCAATTCCTCTTAATGAATCGTGCCATCATTTGTGTAATTAAAATAAAACCCAGTACATTTTTAAAAATCAAAATCGTCACATTTGTAAAAGCGTGTGTATAGAATCAAAAATGGAAAACTTTGGAAAATATTCAAAGACCATCAATTGGTTGATGAATAAACGAATATTAAACAGGGGAGACTGTCGCACAAAATTTCCAACAGGAGATATTCAAATGGTAATCAAGACCAACCCTGAATCCAATGCGAAAGATTATCAAATTCCATGTGACAAGATATTTCTACCAGGGATTCTCACAATTCCAAACCATGCCGAATCAGTGGTTATATTCGCACATGGCAGTGGAAGCGGAAGGTTTAGCACACGCAATCAATATGTGGCCAGAGTGCTTCAAGAAGCAGGATTGGCAACTTTGCAGTTTGACCTTTTAAGTGAGACCGAGGTGACTTCCCAAAAGAATGTATTTGACATGGATTTACTTGCAAACCGGATTGGAGTTGTTTGTGAATGGCTCACCCATCAGCCTGAGACATGTGCTTTTTCGATCGGATGTTTTGGTGCCAGCACGGGTGGAGGCGCCGCCTTGGTGGCTGCCGCGCGCAATCCCAATTTAATCAACGCCGTGGTATCCCGGGGGGGAAGACCTGATCTTGCGGGTAAGGAATTAGATTTAGTGATAGCGCCAACACTTTTAATCGTTGGGGAAAATGACATCCCCGTTATTGTTTTGAACCGGCAGGCGTTTGAAAAATTACATTGTGAAAAAGAAATGGTGATCATCAAGGGCGCATCGCATCTGTTCCCTGAAATTGGCGCCCTTGAAGAGGTCGCGGTCCATGCCAGGGATTGGTTTGTCAATCATCTTGCCTCGATCAAAACCAACCTGAAATAAGGTATGGTTTTGACAATTACGGATATTTTTCTAAATCTTAAAATTTGCTGACATGTTTCGGGGGTTTGGCCAGTTGATTATGTAACAAGGAGATAGCCATGATATTTCAAAATCGCAATGATGCCGCTTTGAAACTCGCGAAAAAAATGAGCACGCATTCCTTTCTGGATCCTGTTGTTTTGGGGATACCCCGTGGCGGGGTTGTTGGTGCCGCAATTTTGGCAAAAGAGTTGAATGCGGATTTTGATGCGGTTTTATCCCGAAAAATCGGGGCGCCCAACCAGCCGGAGTTTGCGATTGGAGCCATCTCCGAGACTGGCCAAGTTTATTTGAATCCATCAATAGACCAGTCTGAAATGAATTTAAAAGAATCTCTTGAAAGCGAACAGAAAAAGCAATTAAACGAAATTGAAAGAAGAAAAAAACTTATCCGGGCAATATTACCCCAGGCTGCCGTCGCAGGTCGTTCTGTGATCGTCACCGATGATGGCATAGCCACCGGATCGACAATCATCGCGGCGCTTCAATGCCTTCGCCCCAGGAATCCATTTAAGTTGATAGTTGCAGTTCCCGTTGCTTCACCCAGTCGCCTTGCAGAGGTTAGGCGATGGTGTGATGAGACAATTTGTCTTCACTCTACGGAACACCTGACATCGATTGGGGAATTTTATATTGATTTCAGCCCGGTGGAAGAAAGCCAAATGCTTGATATCATCCGGGAGATGGTTGCTAATAAAGTTCATTCAAGATAAAAAAGTTTCACGATTAGTCCTGATAAAAATATTTGCGTGCTAAAACATTAAATAGCAATCAGCAGGACTTCATCTTTCGTCAGGATTTAGACTAGGGTAGTTAATCCTGGTCAGGATAAATTCATCAGCGTTTTTTCGAATGATCTTCCACAATAACCAGAATGCCAAACCTGCAATAATCAAGCCTGTTGGTAACCAGAGAATTTCAGGAATATTCTGGGTTATGAAATGGGTCGCATTGAAAACCAAGGTAATGAGTCCATCAGCCTTACCGGCTTTTGGCGCGAGATTCTGGGCTTTTGGTTGATCCATCCAACCTGCACCGCAACAAAACACCTGTATGCCAATAATGATAAAAGGAAAAACCAGCCATATTAATCCACTGTAAATAAGCTGGAATGTTTTTCTTATGCTAAAGTCCAGTGACACTGGGGTGATAGTGTGCAAGGCTTTGAAAAGCCTGATTCTTTCATCCTCATTTTCCGGCAACCATTTTAATTCCTGCCCGCCCTCAAACTTAAACAACACATCCTTCCCGGGAAGGCCCAGGGAAACCTTTTCAACCTGATACCATGGAAAAAATCGTGTCTTTTTATGAATGGTTAACAAGGGCCACTGTTCCGGACCATCCAGCCACGCTAATAAATTTTCACTCCCTGCGGGATACTGGGCGATGCAATCCCGATTCACCCCAAGAACAAGACTTTGATTTTTTGAGCGAAAAATAGGTTCTCCATCATCGCGATGTTTTTTAAACAACCTGGTAAAGGAGGGTCCCTCAATAATGATACAGAATTTGAAACCAGCTATCATAAGCGTTATTAAACCGCCAAAGGCGATATTATTAGGAAGAAAAATGAAAAGAGTTGGTGCTGAAAACAAAAAAAGTAAAAACAAAGGCATATTCACCATTAACAATCGCATCAATATGACCTTTTATAACGCTGCCAGCCTAGGATCAACATTTAGGATAGAGTATACTCCTGTTGGTTATCAAAGTGCATAATTTTAACCAAACTTTACTGTCAGGTGAACTAATGGCTGATTTCGAAAAACGGGCATCATGGTTGCGTGAGGAACTTGAAAAGCACAACCGGCTTTATTACCAGGAAGCCCGACCTGAAATTTCCGACAAGGAATACGACAAACTTCTCAAGGAACTTGTTGACCTTGAAATAAAACATCCAAAGCTTGCCACGCCTGATAGTCCCACCCAAAGAGTGGGCGGGGCCCCCATCGATGGTTTTGTCACGATCAAGCATCGTTTGCCAATGCTTTCAATCGACAACACCTACAGCCCTGATGAGCTGAAGGAATTTGACAAAAGAGTATGCAAGGGTTTGAAGAATGAAAAGCCTACCTACATGGTTGAGCTGAAAATTGATGGTGTAGCGATTTCCCTGGTTTATGAAAATGGTGTCCTTACTGCTGGAATAACCCGGGGCGATGGCGAGAAAGGTGATGATGTAACCCAGAATTTAAAAACCGTGGGTGGGATTCCCTTGAAGTTGAACACCAAAAAACCTCCCGCTCTTTTGGAGGTCAGGGGTGAAGTGTACATGACGAGGGCTAACTTTGCCCGACTTAATGAGCAAAGGGCAAAGGAAGGACTTGAAAAATTCGCCAACCCGCGAAATTCGACCGCAGGCTCATTGAAACTACTTGATCCCAAGTTATGCGCAGCCCGCAAACTAAGCCTTTTTGCCTATGCAATCGGCGCGACGGAAGGGATTCTGGTCAAGTCCCAGACCGAGACATTGAAACTCCTCCATGATTTTGGTTTCCCGGTGAACCCAAATGCCAAAAAATTTGATTCGATTGAGCAGGTTATTGATTACTGCGAATCATGGAATGACAAAAGGCATGATCTTCCCTACGACACAGATGGCATGGTGATAAAAGTCAACGACCTTGCGCAACGGGAAAAATTAGGGATCACAACAAAGTCGCCCCGCTGGGTGGTGGCGTACAAATTCGCTGCGGAACAAGCCCTTACAAGGTTGCTGAAAATCGAACTCCAGGTGGGCAGGCAGGGAACCCTCACACCGGTGGCGCACCTGGACCCCGTTCAGCTTGCGGGAACCACCGTTGCCCGCGCCTCGCTGCATAATGATGATTATTTGAAAACCAAGGATATTCGTGTTGGTGACATGGTGGTGGTTGAAAAGGCGGGCGAGATCATTCCCTATATTGTTCGATCTGAACCTTCACTTCGGACGGGAAAGGAAAAGCCTTTTGTATTTCCCAAGGTTTGTCCCGTGTGTGGGGCGAATGTCGAAAAAGATGCCAAGGGCGCTTTTTACCGATGCACCGGTCCGGATTGCGTCGCACAATTAAAACGAAAAGTTCGTTCCTATGCTGCCCGCAATGCGATGGATATAGAAAATTTGGGAGAGGAAATCATCGAGCAACTTGTGGACACCGGCTTGGTGAAAACAATCCCGGATATTTACAAACTTGAACTGAACCAACTTGCGAACCTGGAGCGCATGGGGGAACAATCATCCCGCAATCTTCTTGATGGAATTGCAGCAAGTAAATCCCGCGGCCTCGCCAGGTTACTCACCGGGTTGGGGCTCAGGCATGTGGGCGAAAATGTTGCCGATGTGCTTGCCAGAAAATTTGGAAGCATGGACGCGTTTGCAAAGGCCACCGAGGATGAACTCGCGGCAATCGAGGGTATCGGCCCGGAGCGAGCCACCAGCATCAGGGGATGGTTTGCCAACAAGTCCAATCAAGACCTGGTTGACTGTTTGAAAAAAGCCGGGATACGGATGAATGAATCCACCCCAACTGTCGCACCTTCTTCCGCATTGGCTGGCAAAAGCATTGTTGTGACCGGAACCCTGGTAAAGTATGGCAGGGAAGAGATTGAAAGAAAATTGCGGGACTTGGGCGCGAAAGCCTCGGGCAGTGTCTCCAAAAAAACCGATTACCTGCTTGCAGGTGAAAAAGCTGGAAGCAAGCTCGAAAAGGCCCGAGAGTTGGGTGTGCGCATAATCACTGAGGAAGAATTTGAAAAACTCGCGAATTCCTAGCAAGTATTTCAACCCAGCGGGGGCAGAGGGATTTCCATCGACAGGCAGAAAGCCCTCAATAAAACCCCTTCATCCTGGCTGATTTTCCCATCATGCAGGATTGCGGCAACGCATCCATTTAGCACCCTTTGCTTGGTTTCCAAGCTGGATTGTGAGAGAAAATCAAAAACCTTGTCCAGTGTTTTAAAATCATCCTGTCTTACCTTGATGACCGTCGATAACCCGTCAAGACCCGCGACTTGAGTTGCTTTCTGGTAGGCAGCTTCAGATTCCTCGGATAATCCTGCAAAAAAAGTAAATATGGTGCTGGCGGCTATTGCAACAGAGGGAACAGATGCCCTACCCCGATGAAACTTTTCCATGCCTTTCTTGGCGAGTCGCCAGACACAGAATTCATAAAAATCAATCCTGCCATCCACGCTTATTAATGCCTGGCATGTTTTCAATGCATCAATCGCCTGTTCTTTACCCAGCATATTCAACGCGGGCATTGCCTTTGTCAACAAATTAAAGGATTGAGCCCGGTTGGCCTTCAAGACCATTGGTTCAACCTCGGATAATGATTGCGCGATCGCGGGATCAACCCTATTGATAAGCTGGTCACGGGCCATGTCTCTTGCAGGCTTGTCCGGGGGAAGCAGCATTGAGTATAAAACAGCCAGCGCACCCGCGGGATCATGGCATTGATTTTCGATCGCGATGAGAAACGGGAGAGGTGGTGGTGCTTTCTTTAGCGGCGCCCTCATGGTGCCTGCAAGGTTTGAAAGCTGGGCTGGGGAAAAGGCAATCTCCTGTGCTGGTTCAGTTTCGTCAGGTTCCGTGACATTTTCAGGAGGTTGAAAATGAACACCCTCGATCCTCCTCACTCTTTCCTCCAGGGGCGGATGAGTTGCAAAAAGCGCGCTGAAGCCTGATATGCCGTTACCGAAAAACAAATGGCTCGCCTCGGGCGCGTTTGGGTTTTTAATAATGGAGCCCCGGTCCCAACCGGCAATCTTCCGAAGTGCCCCGGAAATTCCATCAGGATTGCGGGTGAACTGGACCGCGGAGGCATCCGCGAGAAACTCACGCTGGCGAGATACCGCAGCTTGAATTAATCTGCCAAAAAACCAACCAACCCATCCAAGGATGAATAACACCAGCCCGATGACGAATATCGCGCCTTTGCCATCATTCTTTTTTTCACTCGATGAACTGCTGCTGTAGGAAACCGAACGAATAAGGATTTCACCCAAAATGCTTAGAAAGAAAATCCCATAGAGAATCCCCATCAATCGAATGTTGAGTTTCATGTCTCCGTTGAGAATGTGGCTGAATTCATGGGCGACAACACCTTGAAGTTCATCGCGGGAAAGTGCTTCAACACTGCCCCTGGTGATGCCTATGACAGCATCGGCAGGCGACCAACCCGCCGCGAATGCATTGATGCCATCCTCATCCATGAGGTAAACACGGGGGATCGGCACGCCTGATGCGATCGCCATCTCCTCCACGATATTGAGTATCTTTTTTTCAACCGGGTCGCGGGTGTCAGGTTGAAGTAGCGTGCCTCCCAGGGATTCAGCAACCGAGGCACCACCGCCACTACTTAGCTGGGCAAGTCTGTATAAGCTGGCACTTCCAATGACAAAACCGATGAAAACCGCGACAATCGCAAGTGCGGGGAAATAGGTCTGTAAAATCGCGCCCCAGTTGGCACCTTGCATATTATTCTGGGATTCGGAATAACCCAGGCCAAGGAGAAGAATACCATCGATGCTGAATATAAGCGCGAAAACACCCAGGCCAAATAGAATCAGCAATCTGAATGTTTGCTTTCGCGCCTGTTCCTGATGTTCGAAAAATCTCATGTTTTCAGTTCTTTAAAGTTAGAACTTCACCCTTGGAGCTTCTCTTTCGGTTGGATTTTCCAGCGTGAACTGTTGGGCGCTCGCAAAGCCGGTCATGCCAGCAACAATCACATTTGGAAAGGTTTCCCGGTAGATGTTGTAATCCATGACCGAGTCATTGAATGCCTGGCGGGAAAATCCAACCTTGTTTTCCGTTGAGGTCAGCTCCTCCTGTAGTTGCATCATGTTCTGGTTGGCCTTCAAATCAGGGTAAGCTTCAGATAAGGCAAACAATCGCCCCAAGGTTCCACCAAGGGATGATTCCGCAGCCATCAAAGTTTTCATGGCTTCAGGATCACCAGGGTTTGCAGCGGCTTTTAAACCAGCGTTGGCAGCCTGGTTCCGAGCGGAAATGACAGCTTCCAAAGTCGCTTTCTCATGTGTCATGTAACCTTTCACAGCTTCCACAAGGTTTGGAATAAGATCATAGCGCCTTTTAAGTTGCACATCGATTTGGCCATAGCTGTTCTTGAAACGATTTCGCCTTGCGACCAAGCCATTATAAATCCCAATAAAAAACAACAAGACAAAAAATCCCATCACTCCTACAACCAATACGCCTATCACCAATGGATTCAAGTCATTCATAATGGACCTCTTTCAGGCTGAAATAAATATGTTAACAACCCAAATATAATCAAATAATAAGCCTCACGGGAGATAATATTCCCGTCTGATCAAAGTTTCCATGATCATTATTCGGGGAATGTGTCGAATTATTTTGGATTTTCATGTAAAAAAGAATAATTATCCATGGAGAGTCAACATGCGTTTGGGAATTTTCGGTGGTACTTTCGATCCGGTTCATTTTGGACATCTGGCTCTTGCGGAAGAATGCCTGTTAAGGGCGCGCCTGGATGAGGTTTTGCTGGTTCCCGCGGCATCTCCCCCGCATAAGGGAGGGAAAAAAATCTCCCGCTTCGACCAGCGCGTGGAAATGCTTGAATTGGCGATCGCTGGAAATGAGAAATTCAAAATTGAACCCATGGAAGCCGACCGACCCGGCCCAAGTTTCACCATCGACACCCTTGAGGAAATTCACAAGCGCAGGCCAGAGGATGAATTATTCCTGATTATTGGGGCGGATAGCGCGCTCGAGTTTTCCACTTGGAAAGATCCAGCAAAGATCACGCGCCTTGCAACTCTCGTAGTGCGGGTTCGCCCGGGTTTTCCCATGCCGACGGAACAGGAATATATTTCACAACTGCACAACCATTTGGGTTTGCTGCCCAAGGTGATCTTCGTGGAGGGCCCTCCCTTCCTGGATGTTTCCAGTTCATTGTTGAAAGAGCGTGTCAGCAACAGCAAAAGCATCCGCTACCTTGTACCAAGGGCGGTTGAAGTCTATATCCAGCAAAAAAAACTATATTTATAACTATTTTAAAATTCTCTGGATTATTTTTTGACAGCCTTGAAAAAGTAACCTAGGTTTCAAAGGGCGCTATTTACTTCACTTCCGAATGGCTTCCCAAACACACATCGTTTTTAACATTCTGAACTTGTTCAAAATATGGAGTCATATCATGCGTATCCATGACTTGGAAGTGATGTTTAATTCTAAAAAGGGCAAAAAAGGTTTTATCCCATCTTTACAGGCACTTGAATCTAGGGAAGTCCCCGCGGGTAACCTTGTTGGTTCCTTCTCCATGGATAATTCCTGGGGATCGGGTATGCAGGGCCTTATCACCATTAAAAACACCGGTGATGTCGCTGTCACTAATTGGGCCGCCACTTTTAACTATGCAAACACCATCAGTTCCAGTTGGAATGGAACCATCACTCAAACAAGCTCTGGAAACTATAAAATCACCAATGCGGGCTACAACAGCACCATAAACCCCGGTCAAACAATCACTGTGGGGTTCATTGGTGGAAGCAATTATGCGCAAAACCCATCAAATTTTTCATTCACCGGTGGTGGCCTTTCCTCGGTAATCACTCCCACGCCTTCACCAACTCCAACACCAAGCCCCACGCCATCACCCGCACCAACCCCAACCCCAACACCTACACCCTCTCCCACTCCTGTGACAGGGGTTACAGCCACTTTAAGTTATAAAGTCACCAGCGATTGGGGCAGTGGTTTTAACGCTGATATCACAATAAAAAACACAGGCACAACAACACTTAAATCATGGACTGCGAGCTTCGATGCGCCATGGAGTGTGGACACCATATGGAGCGCTTCCATAGTTTCCCACACAGGCACCAGGTACACGATTCAAGCTGCAGATTGGAATAAGGACATTTCACCGGGCGCTTCTGTTACCTTTGGTTTTTCAGGGCATGGCACTTCTGCCACCACCCCCACTAATGTTGTGATCAATGGCTCAAGCTCTGTTGTATCACCAACGCCAACTCCCAGTCCTACTCCCACACCCACTCCCACACCAATCGTAACTCCCACCTTGGTAGTTAACGATGTTTCGGTGACGGTGACTGGAATGTTAGATGACACTGCATCCAATGGGTTTCTTTCAACATCTGGGAATCAAATTGTTGATGCCAATGGAAACACAGTACGCATAACGGGAATCAACTGGTTTGGATTTGAAACCAGCAACAAGGTGTTTCACGGGTTATGGACCCGCAGTTACACCAGCGTGCTGGATCAGGTGAAAACTCTTGGTTTCAACACACTTCGCGTCCCGTTCTCTAATGAGATGCTTCGGAGTGACGCGGTGACAAGCAGTATTAATTTCGCGCAGAATCCGGATTTGCAGGGTCTTACACCCATTCAATGCCTGGATAAAATGGTCGAGTACTGCGGAAAGATTGGCCTGCGTGTCATTCTTGACAGGCATTCCGCAAAGGCTGACGGGTACATGAATGAGGATGTCTGGTACATTCCCAATGATGCTTATTACACCGAGCAGCGTTGGATCGATGACTGGTCGATGCTAGCAAAGCGCTATGCCAACAATCCCACGGTGATTGGCGCTGACCTATTCAATGAGCCGAAAAAATCCGCAACCTGGGGGAATAGTTCCCCTGCGACAGATTGGAACAAGGCTGCGGAGCGTTGTGGAAATGCGATACTTGCCGCAAATCCCAACTGGCTGGTCATTGTCGAGGGTGTTGAAAAATACAACAATGAGACAACCTGGTGGGGCGGTAATTTGAAGGGCGCTGCATTCTTCCCTGTCAATCTTTCAGTGCCAAACAAACTCGTTTACTCCGCACATGAATACCCCAGCAGTGTGTACGCACAGAAATGGTTTTCAGACCCCACCTATCCCAACAACCTGGATGAGGTTTGGAACGCCAATTTTGGGTATCTGTTCCAAAATCAAACCACCCCTATCTTCATCGGTGAGTTTGGTTCAAAGCTGGCTTCCACCAGTGATCAAATTTGGCTCGATAAGTTCACCGACTACATGGATGGTGATTTAAACATCGATGGCACCAGGGACTTGGCGGCCAATCAAAAAGGCATGAGTTGGACTTACTGGAGCCTTAACCCCAACAGTGGTGACACAGGCGGCATTCTCAATGACGACTGGACCACGGTTAACACCAGCAAGATGGCTTACATCCAATCCAGCCTTGCGCCCATGCTTGGAACCGCGACCGGAAATTCACAAATGATGAACTTCCAGGTGAAACTTTCCGCAGCATCCCCGGGTACTGTGACTGTCAAATATGCGACTGCAAACGGTACTGCAATTGCAGGTACTAATTATCAGGCAGCATCGGGAACTTTGACTTTTGCACCCGGGGAAACCACCAAGACGGTCTCCATAGTGATTCCAAGTCAGAATCTTACTGCTTCCAAATCTTTCAACTTGTTGCTATCAGCCCCGACAGGGGCAACCCTGGCGGATGCGACGGGTGTTGGTACCATCCAGCTTGCGGGCTCACCCTCGCCAACTCCCGCGCCTAGTCCGACACCTGCCCCGGTGAATAGCGCCCCTGTAGCTGTCGCGGATTCAATCTGGATTCCATCAACATCGCCATCAAGCTTTTCCGTCCTATCGAATGACTCTGATCCAAATGGTGATAAAATCTCGGTGAAGAGCGTGACGCAGGGAAGCTTTGGGACCGTCTCGATCAACCCGGATGGTTCTGTTCTATACACTCCGGGAAACGCGTTCACGGGTTCTGACTCCTTCAACTACACCATTGCTGATGTTGCGGGGCTGACCTCGACCGCGTCAGTATCGGTGAAACTGGTTGCGGAAGGCACAAAGGCATGGCCCGCAAATGTATTCGCGCCTTATGTTGACTCAACGCTTTGGCCGGTACTGGATTTCACAAAGATAGCCCGAGAGCAGGGCCTGCGTTATTTCTCACTTGGATTCATCACTGCGACTGCCGCAGGCAAACCAGCATGGGGGGGCTTCACCACCTATGAGATTGATGGCCAGGCGTTTGACATGCAGATGAGGGCCAGGGTGAACGACCTTCGTTCGCTGGGTGGTGATGTGTGTGTTTCTTTCGGTGGGGCAGCGAACCAGGAGATCGCGGAAGTGATCTCTGATAAAGCCGCCCTAAAGGCAGCCTACCAGCAGGTAATCAATGCCTATGGGCTGACCCGGTTGGATTTTGATATTGAAGGAGGCGCGCTTGCCAACAAGACGGTGATCGATCGAAGATCTGCCGTGCTAGCAGAGTTGCAGGCTGATGCCTTGAAAGCAGGCAAGCCCCTGGAAATCTGGTTGACTCTTCCTGTGTTGCCTACAGGGCTAACCCTTGATGGTATCTACGCGGTGCAGAGTGCGTTCAAGGCTGGGGTAAAACTGGGAGGAGTCAATATCATGGCGATGGATTATGGCGATAGCGCCGCTCCAAATCCCGATGGGAAGATGGGCGACTACTCCATCCAAGCCGCGATAAGCGTGCAAGCCCAACTCAAGGCCATCTACACGGGATTCTCAGATGCCAAGCTTTGGAGCATGGTTGGAATAACACCCATGATAGGTCGAAATGATGTCTTGACCGAGGTGTTTGATCAGCAGGAGGCCAGGGAAGTGCTGGCATTTGCCCAGCAAAAAAACCTTGGAATGTTATCATTCTGGTCACTTAACAGGGATTTGCAAAATCCCAGTGGCGTGCTTTCAAGAACAGATAATTTCTCATCAAGCATCCTTCAGACTCCTTATGAATTCTCTGGCATATTCAAGGTGTTTACTTCCCCGGCAACTTCCACAACATCCGTGGTCAACAGCTCGGCAATGCAGACAACATCATCCACTGTAACAGCAGACTATCTTTTCGCGCTTGATCCAAATGGAACCATGATAAAGTCAGGCAGCATGGTGGTCTGATGGGTAGGGGATGACCAAACACAGAAAAGGCCCGCTGGAATATGTTCCATCGGGCCTTTTTATATTAAAGCCAGAAAACTAGTGAGAATGTTTATGAGGATGGGAATGACTATGCAAATGCAAAGGGCTAATGGTCTGGGAACACGCAAAAACTAATTTGGCATGATGCACACCTTTCAAACCCCCAAGAGTATCAGCAAGGGTTTGCAATTCTCCCGCATGACCCCGCAAGGCTATTAATTCCATGCATAGATCATCATCAAGGTGGACATGCATGGTTGAAACAACACTTTCAGCATGGGCATGTTGTAAATCGAGAAGCTTGTCAGTGATTTTGGTTTTATGATGATCGTAAACAAGAGTAAGACTGGCTGCAACATGGGCATCTTTATCCGTGCTTTCAGATGAAACCAGTTTTTCCCGAATAAGATGCCTTACGGCCTCACTGCGGGTTGCAAATTTACCCTCCGCGCAAAACAAATCGAACTTACCAAGGAGATCATCCTCAAGCGAAACGGAAAATCGCACGATGTCCGACATGACAGGACTCCAAAGAGATCAGGATGAGGATCACTATATCCGAAAAAAACAATTGATTTGGAAAAAGAAAACAGTATTATTATTTTATAATTTGTAATACTCAAGGGGTCGCCTCATCATGCCCATTAAAAAAGCCTTCACGCTCATCGAACTGCTTGTGGTTATTGCAATCATTGGAATCTTGATCGGTTTGCTGCTTCCCGCCGTTCAAAAGGTTCGCAGTGCCGCAAGCGCACTCGATTGCAAATCCAGGCTTAGGCAAATTGGACTTGCAGTCCATGGCTACTTTGATGTTTATCGTGGGGAATTTTTCCTCCATCACCCATACGATTCTGATGTTTCCTCCAACACCTCTCATTCCAATTCCTTTGCTGAAATATTTTGGGCGGATAAACTCATGCCCTTCATAGGCAGTACAGCCGAGGCTGATGAGAATAACTCAATCAGGGGAATTCTGGGAAACTCCGACAAAATCTTTCGCTGCCCTGATGATCCCTCCGAAAGGAAACTAATTATCGATCCTCTAACCGGACAACCCGATGGCGTTGAACACAGGGTCAGTCATCTCATGAATTCCCTTCTAAGCCATAGGAGCAGGCGGTATGGATCATGGAATCTTCCAAGATTCATCAATGAGGTAGGCACTTCGAATTGGGTTGCTTTTGTTGAGCGAAACCATCTGGGATTTCTTGATGTCAACGGTGATAACCCCAGACAGGATGATTTTGACATCTGGTTGGGCACGGACACTTTCAAGGACTGGATCGCGCATCAACGCCATTCAGGTAGTTCAAACTATCTTTATCTTGACGGCCATGTTTCCATGATGCGTTTTGAAGATGCGGTGAAAGATATTTTTCCTGACAAAATTGTGCTTACGCAGGATGGAAGTTATGCGTATTAATCTTGGTATGCTTTTATTTATTGCATCCGCGTTTGCATATTCGGGTTGCTCTTCAAAATTAGAAGTCGTTGAAAGCCCTGCAAAACTAGTTGCCAGGGAATTTCTCATGGCCCTTGCCCAGTCTGATATTGAAACAGCATGGAGCATGGTTGATCCATCTCAAAGAAAAACCCTTACAATAGCAAGGTTTAAGACCGCATGCGTTCGACTTTTAAAAAAAGCCAACTTGGAGCAGCCAACAGTCCAAATAAAAGCATGCTCAGACAAAGATGGGAAGGCCATCGCTCATGGGGCATGGGTTAAAGGTTCCAAAAGATTTCGGATTGATATTGAACTTTGGAATCAAAATGAAACATGGGTCGTTCACCTTGGGCGTGACTTTTACTAACAAAATATTACTGGGGCCATTCCCCACCGACGATTGGTTTGCCTGAAAGCTTTGCGGGATCAATCATCAGGTGCCTGACTTTAAGCCTCTTCCAGGTGTAGGTGATATGAACCATGCCATCCGCGGTTTGTATGATTGCAGGGTAGGAGTATTCACCTGGGTCTTTTTCTAGCACCATGGCCGCCTCCCAGGTTTTACCATCCTTTGAAATTGCTAGGTTCAATGGGCTGCGTCCTTTTTCCGTGTGATTGTAAACCAGAAGGTGAATGCCATTCTTCAGCGTGACCGCGTCCGTGCCTGAGTTTGGATTGGGAAGTTTGGTATAGGAGAGTGCGGACCATGATTTACCAAGATCATCCGACCAGGTTTCAAAAATCTTGCCACCCTTGGTTCTTCCCAGGGCCTGCAACTTGTTGTTGCCATGAAATAGGATGCTGGGTTGGATGGCTTGGATGGACTTTTCAAGAGCTACAGGAGCGGGTTCTATTTTGCTCCAACTCTTTCCCAAATCATTGGAAAGTTCGAAGTGCACTTTCCATAATCCAAACACTTTGTTTTCCTCAGTGCTTGTGGGGGAAAGAATGGAACCATCTGGAAGTTGCACGGGTTTATTTTTGATAGGGCCCAAAATACCATCAGGCAGCTTTGTTGCGACGCTCCAGCTTTTCCCGTCATCGGGGCTGGTGCGAAGTTCTCCCCACCATGTCGAGGGGCTTGGGCCAACCTTATAAAACAACATCAAGGGTCCGGTTTTGGGTTGAAATAAAACAGGGTTCCAACAGGGGTGCCTTTTGCCATCGACTTGGACACCGTTGGCAACCTCCATCGGCGCAGTCCATTTTCCTGAATCAATTCTTGAAACCCAGATACCGACATCAGGGGCTTTTTCCCGGGTGCCACCAAACCACGCGCTTACCAACCCTTTGGGAGTTTCCACAATTGTGGTTGCATGGCATTGGGGAAATGGTGCCTCCTGGTAAATGAATTCCCGAATGATTTCAGCCGGGTTTGAACCGGTTGTTGTCACTTGCATTGCAACGCATGATGCGAGGTAAACTAAGATATTCATGCTTCTCTCGATTTGGGAAAAAATTCTTCCAGAGCCAAGGTTTCACACAAAGAACATTCTTCAAACAGAGTGAGTATATCATCCGCAGCTTTGATTGATTTCATTTATAATTGCAATTAACAGGGATTATGCTACCATTTATTCCATTAGTTTGATAATTTTATAAATTCCTTTATCATTTTCGGAGCACCTCATGTCTTTAAAAAAAATTCGCGTGCGTGCATTTACGCTTATCGAGCTTTTGGTCGTGATCGCAATCATAGCGATATTGATCGGGCTATTACTGCCTGCGGTGCAAAAAGTCAGGGAAGCAGCGGGAAGAATGAAATGCTCCAACAATTTAAAACAGGTTGTTCTCGCAACGCACAACTACCTTGCGACTTTCAACACCTTTCCCCATGCTGGAAAAGGATACAGTTGGTGTGGTAATACCGCCACGGGTGATGCAAAAATTTACAACGCCAACGGACTTCTACTCCTCCTGCCATATCTTGAGCAATCAGCACTTTATCAACAATTCAACCTCAACGAGGCATTCGCATCCATATCCACCACGCTAGCGACCAATCCGGGAAATACTTCCGGGGTTTTGGTTGGGAATCCCCAAACCAACGGAAACGCGGCACTTGCCTCAACGGTCATACAAGCCTTTATCTGCCCGACAGATTCTTCCGCTGCCCCCACCGATAGGCTGATCGGTGGATATTACAGCCCGGGTGGAAACTTCAAGGGTGCAGCCACCAATTATGATTTCATCACCAGTGACAGTGATTTTGGCACATGCAATTACTGGAAAAATGCCGGTGTGTTAAAAAGGATGTTTGGCGAAAACAGCAACACCAGGCCATCCGATGTCATTGATGGATTGAGCAACACCCTGGCCTTGGGTGAAACCACCAGATATCATGCCAACGGTGCCGCTTTTGCCTGGTCGTATCGGACCCATGTCATGGTCGGAGTGGACCCTGGAACCTCGAATCCGGGTATTAATCTCTGGCATTTGCCAAGCGTGGACCCGACCTGGCAAAATCCCCCATACAATCCTGTCACGGGCCGTATCCGAACCTGGTGGGCTGCAGCGGGTAGCATGCATCCGGGTGGTAGTCATTTTGCATTTGGCGATGGATCCGTTCGTTTTCTTAATGAAAACACAAGCGCTGTAACCCTTGAACAACTCAGCACCATGGCTGGTGGCGAAGTTGCCTCAGTCCCCTGATGAAAAGGATCCCATGCGAATTAAATTCCTTGCTGTTCCCTTTTTGTTTTTCGCCCTTGGATGTGGGGATAAAGGCCCGCGCTTGGTGAAGGTGGAGGGAACCGTGAACCTCGATGGCGCCCCTTTGCCTTTCAAAAACATCATGTTTCACCCGGAGGGAAAAACTCCCGGTGCGGGAGCAGGTGGAAACACGGATGCCAAGGGATACTTCAATGTTTTTGCAGTCCGCCCTGGCGCAACAATCGATGTGGGCGGGATTCCACCCGGTTCATACCGAGTGGTTCTAAATGAACCCCTCATTCCTGTGGATATTCCAATTGCACCGGAAGGAAATGAACCAGCACCCGCGATTGGAATTCCCATCGCTAAACCGGTGAAGAAAAGCTACAAAATTCCACCAATCTACAATGACCCGGAAAAGACTCCCCTAAAAGCTGAAATTACCGAGAATGGCGGGACCTTTAACTTCGAATTGAAATCCAAACCCGACTAATACCTGCTTCTGTTTTATTCACCCTCTCATAATCGTTGCAATCGTCAAGGGTTACCCCAACTCTTTGGGCCCTGCAGCTTGACAATGGTGGAATTCTAATTTTAATTAAGTGATAATCATTTCTTAGTATTATCGTTTTCTAGTCTCAAGGTGAAACTATGTTTTCTATTCGCAGTTTTGGAATTTTGCTGGTTCTTTTAGGTACGGGAATTTCCAAGGCGGAGGAAGCACGGTTGCTCCGGTTTCCAGCAATCCATGGCGACCAGATTGTCTTCACCTATGCGGGAGACTTGTACACCACGAGTTCGAAGGGAGGCATAGCACGCAGGCTCACCTCCCACTCCGGGTTTGAGATGTTTCCTAAATTCTCACCCGATGGCAAGTCAATCGCATTCACCGGCCAGTACGATGGTAATACTGAAATTTACAAGATCCCCTCTTCCGGTGGTGAACCCAAGCGACTGACATGGACCTCCACCCTAAGCAGGGATGAGGTTTCCGACCGCATGGGACCAAACAACATCACCCTAGGTTGGACACCCGATGGCAAGGATGTTTTATTCCGTTCCCGCATGACAACCTTCAACGACTTCCTGGGCCAGCTTTACACGGTAAGCGCCAACGGAGGACTGCATGAGGAACTCCCTCTTCCACGCGGGGGCTTTGCATCCTATTCCCCTGATGGTTCAAAAATAGTTTACAACCGAATCTTCCGCGAATTCCGCACTTGGAAACGATACCGCGGAGGCATGTGTGATGATATCTGGACTTATGATTTCAAGACAAAGAAAACCGAACAGCTTGTTGACACACTCGACCAGGAAATCGAACCCATGTGGTTCAAGGATCGCATTTATTTCCTCTCGGATCGCGAACCCTCCAAGCGCATGAACCTTTATGTGATGAACCTTGCAACCAAGGCGATCAAACAAGTCACAACCTTTGCTGATTTCGATGTCAAATTTCCATCTCTTGGCGACAAGGCGATTATGTTCGAACAAGCGGGCTTCATCTGGAAACTCGACCTAGAAACAGACAAGTACGAAAAGATCCGAATCGAACTCAACGAGGATTTTGCGACATCCCGAACATCGCTGCTTTCTGTCGCCGACAAAGTCGCCTCAGGAACGCCATCACCCGATGGCAAGCGTGTTTGCCTGAGCGCCCGGGGTGAGCTTTTCACCATCCCCGCTGGGCCAGGCATCACCCGGAATTTCACCAACACGCCCGGAGCGCATGACCGTGATCCACACTGGTCTCCTGATGGGAAAAACATCGCGTTCATTTCGGACCTCTCGGGCGAGGATGAAATCATGCTGGTAGCATCCGATGCAAAATCCGCTCCCACAGCACTCACCACCAAGGGCGATGTCTACAAGTATTCCCTTTCCTGGTCACCTGATTCCAAAAAGATTCTTTGGACTGACCGAAAGTTCAGGGTTCGCTATCTTGATGTCGCCACCAAACAAATCATCGAGGTGGTTCAATCCAAGCATTGGGAAATCAACGATGCGGTCTGGTCCCCCGACAGCAAGTGGATATCCTGGTCGGAAACCAGCGACACAGGCATGGATAAGATTCGTATCTACAATCTTGAAACCAAGGTCGCAACCGATGTCACCGATGGCTGGCATGAATCCAATTCCCCTGCTTTCTCAGGTGATGGAAAATTCCTTTTCTTTGTATCCAACCGAGACTTAAACCCCATTTACAGCGCCACCGAATGGAACCACGCCTACCGCGACATGGCACGCATTTATGCGGTTGCCCTTGCGAGGGATACACCCTCGCCCTTTAAGCCAAAAACCGATGAGCCTGAAAACAAACCCGCCACGGACTCAAAGGAGAAAGATTCCAAGATTGATCTCACTGGTTTTTCTGATCGCACCTTCCAGATCCCCACGCCTGCAGGCAACTACCGCAACCTTCAATCCGTTGGTTCCGCTGTCTGGTATATTCGCTCTTCCAGCAGGGACCCTCGGTCCACCTTCGCCACCTATGACCTTGCAACCCGTTCTGAGACCAATCTGGGTTCAGTCAATTCCTTTGATATAACAGGTGATGGCAAAAAAACACTCGTTTCAGTTGATGGCAAATTTGCAGTCATCGACCTTCCCAAGGGACCTGTTTCCCCATCTTCTTTCCTTGATCTTTCAGGCATGGAAGTTCAGCTTGATCGGAAGGCGGAATGGAAACAGATTTACCACGAATGCTGGCGCCAGATGCGCGACTTCTTCTACGACCCCAATCTTCATGGCGTTGATTGGATCGCACTACGCAACCGCTATGAGGCACTTCTACCCTATGTAAGGCATCGTGCTGATCTTTCCTATGTGATTGGCGAACTCATTGGCGAATTGAATGCGGGCCATGCTTATGTGGGTGGTGGCGACCTGCCCCCGGTGCGAAAGATTCCGCTGGGCCAATTAGGCGCAAAGCTGGAAAAGCATGCACCCTCGGGCTATGTGAAAATCACCCGCATTCTGGAAGGCTCTTCTTGGGAACCCGGCTTGGCTTCCCCACTTGCAGCTCCCGGAATCAATGCAAAGGTTGGTGATTACATCATCGCCATTGATAACAAGCCCATCAATGAAATGGCTTCACCTTATCAGGCACTTGTGAATAAAGTTGGCAAGCCTGTGGTTATTAAAATCAACTCCAAGCCCGAAGCCAATGGCGCAAGAGATGTCGTTATTGTTCCGATCGATAATGAAGGCCCGCTTTACTATAGGGACTGGATTGAAAAAAATCGCAAGCGTGTTGATGAAGCCACCAAGGGCAAAGTTGGATACATCCATGTTCCCGACATGCTGCAAACCGGTCTTAACGAATTCGCAAGGCAGTTTTATCCGCAATTGAAAAAGAGCGCCTTGATAATCGACATGCGAGGCAACGGGGGTGGGAATGTTTCACCCATGCTCATAGAGAGGCTTCGCAGGGAAATAGCAATGGTTGGCATCGCCCGAGGAACACCCCCATCGGTTGATCCCCGTGGAATGATGTACGGTCCAATGGTCTGCCTGATGAATGAATTCTCGGCATCGGATGGCGATTTGTTCCCCTATCGTTTCCGCCAGCACAAGCTCGGAAAGCTGATTGGAAAACGAAGCTGGGGAGGCGTGGTGGGTATTCGTGGCACGCTGCCTCTTTTGGATGGTGGGACTTTGAACAAACCGGAGTTCAGCCGTTATGATATTGAGGGCAAGGAATGGATCATTGAAGGCAAGGGCGTAACGCCCGACATCATCGTTGATAACGATCCCGCAACCGAATACTCAGGAAAGGACCAACAATTGGAAAGGGGCATCGAGGAGATTCTCAACGAGTTGAAAACAAAGGAAAAGAAGCTCCCACCACCACCACCATTCCCCAAGAGATAATATGAAGTCGTGCTAGCTCCTAGGGTTTTCCAAAGGGAAGCTTGCCTTCACCGCGTGGCCTGACTTTGGCATAGCCCCCAACCTTTTCGTACACACGGACATAATCGACCAACATTTCCGCGGGGAAAAGAGTGGTGTTATCAGGGTTACCCAGGAACTTACCACCCACTGCCACATTCATGACCAGATAAAAAGGCTGGTCGAAGGGTGCGGGCCAGGCGTTGAGGTCTTCCTCCCTGGCAGGTTGAACTCCCTTATTGGCTGCAACTTTGCTGCTGCTCCACCAGAATGATTGTGCCGCAAACTGCTTGCCATCCAACAACCAGCGAATTTCGCCCGGTTCCCATTCAATCGCATAAATGTGAAAATCCGCTATGGTTCCATTATTAGGGAGAAGGATGTTGTTTTCCTTGTGTGCGTTAGCGGGCCAGCGCGAGCCAAAATGCAATGTCCCCAGGATTTTATTGGGTTCCTGCCCACGGGCCTCAAGCACATCGATCTCACCGGATGATGGCCAGGTGCCATACTTTTCAGCCTGAGGGAGCATCCAAAGCGCGGGCCAAACCCCTTTTCCTGTCGGAAGCTTCGCGCGAAACTCAAACTTGCCATAGCATTGGTTGAAAAGCGGGCTACCATCTCTTTTCTTGGTCTTTAATCGTGCCGATGTGTATCCACAATTGTGGATCGATTCTTTTATCGCACGGATATGAAGTTGGCCATCCTTGACAAAGGCGTTTTCTGGCTCACGGGTGTAGTACTGCAGTTCATCATTACCCCAGCCATGAATCCACTGCTTCGCATTGTAATCGTAAAAACCATTGCCAAGATCGAATTCCCATTTCGAACGGTCGATTTCTTTGCCTTCGAATTCATCACTCCAAACCAATTTCCAATCAACGGCGTTGGACTCGAATGCGATTGAAAAACCAAGTACAAATAATGAAAGAATGGTTGAGCCAAGAATTTTTCGCATTACTATTTCCCCAAGGCATATCACCGGTACAAGCTAAAAATCTATCTGAGCTGGGAACCTTTTTTTCCGGTCAAAGAATCACCCAGTTCTTCCCTGATTTTATCACCAAGCATCTGCAACTTTTTAACCACCTCGGGGTTTTGATCAGCAACATTCTTGGATTCACTGATATCAGAATCAAGGTCGAATAAAGAAAGCTCCATCTTTCGTGTTTCACCCTTGCCTGGTTTGCCATCTTTTCCGCCCTCGATGATATGCAGATAAGGATGGGGAAAATGAAGCTTCCATTTTCCACTGTTAACCGCATGAAGAGCATCACCCCAGTAAAAATAATAGGCCTCCTGCGGACTTTTCGCACCCGGTCTTGCTTCAAGAACCGCACTGATGTTTTTTCCATCAATTTTTGGCTCTTCCAAAACAACACCCCCGGCATAAGCCACTAGGGTGGGCAGTAGATCGATTGTCATGGTGGGCTCATTACTGATGCTCGCAGCGGGAATTTTGCCAGGCCAGCGCGCGACAAACGGCACACGCACCCCGCCTTCGAACTCTGTCCCCTTACCTTCACGCAACACTCCCCTGGATCCACCATGATTTCCATAGGAAAGCCAGGGGCCGTTATCTGAGGTGAAGATCACAAGCGTATTTTTATCCAAGGAATGTTTCTTAAGCGTTTCTAGAATGGTGCCTACGGAAGAATCGATTTCCTCGATGACATCACCATAAAGGCCATGGCTGCTTTTACCCTTGAATTTTTCCGAGGCATAAATGGGCACATGGGGCATTGAATGGGGCATATACAAAAAGAAAGGCTTGTCCTTGTTTGCCTCAATAAACTTCACTCCCCGCTCTGTATACCAGCCCGTTAATTTCGATTGATCAGGATTAAGTTCCAAGACCTTGTCATCCTGACGAAGGGGCAGTGGGGGGAATGATTTTGTCGAGGGATGGTTGGGCCACATGTCATTTGAATAAGGCAGGCCGAAATAAGTGTCAAACCCATGTCGAATAGGGGAATATTGCGCTGAATCCCCAAGATGCCATTTACCGAATATGGCAGTGGAGTACCCCAACTTTTTTAAGTATTCGGAAAGAAGATTCTCGGAATCCTTGATCCCGTTTTTTGAGTTGGGGCCGAGTGCTCCAAGAATACCAACACGATTTGGGTAGCACCCGGTAAGTAACGCTGTACGGGAGGCGGAACATACCGCCTGCGGGACATGGAAGTTAGTCAGCCTGATCCCATCCCGGGCTATTGAATCGATGTTGGGCGTGCGGATTTTTGTTGAACCAAAGCAACCAAGGTCGGCATAACCCAGGTCGTCTGCAAAGACCAACACAATATTCGGTGGCCTCTCTGCACCCCACGCAAATGAGGTGAATAAAACTCCTATCAACGCAAGCATATGTGTGGTTATTTTTTTCATGGATTCATCTTTACCAGATATACCAGCCCATTGCAAAAATTTACCGCTTGATCATTCAAAATCCGATGCAATTGAAATTTGATTAGGATAAAATGAGAAGTAATATCGGGGAATCATTGATGAAATCATGCTGGTTAAATTTGACATGTTCTCTTTTTCTGCTGTCAGCAATGATGGATAATCCCCTTGTTCCCACCCTTCTTGCAGACGATAAAATTGACGCCAAGCCACCCATGCCTGAAAACAAAGCTGATTGGGTGCATGTGGGCAGCCTTGCTGGAAAATTACTGGGGCCGCCACGCGATGGGAAAATTCGCATCAGCCTTGCACATCAGTTTGGTGAAATAGACAGGGACATGGTGGCACGGGCAGAGGCCCTGAGAAAAAAATTGCTCGAGACCAGGCAAAAAGGAATGGGATTGCCCAAAAATTCTCCCGCCCGCGAAGAAACAATCCAGGAGTTAGAAAGCGGGCTTGCGGATTTACAAGTGCTTAGGTCGAAAATAATACTGGTGCACCAGACAGGCGATGTGCTGGAATTGATATTGCGCAACCCCTGCAATGTACGAAGTACATTTCCACCTGGCGGTTTTTTTGATGAAAAAGGAAACATCAGGGTATTCACCAAGAAAAGTATCGCGGAAATGAGGG
>SYCV01000169.1 GCA_005786805.1 Planctomycetia bacterium
AAGTCCACCTGGAAAAAAATCCTATCCTGACTGTTTAGAGGTAAATCTCTGGTTGGGGTGGATTTATTTTTAATGGCAGTAAGGTTTTTTGAAGAGCAAATTGCGCTGATATAAACAAATTCAGAATCATACAGGGCTTTGAATTCGGTGTAATTTTCCTTGGATGACATTCCAGCCCAATCTACAAGCTTGACAGCTTTGGTGTTTTTCCAGCATTCATCGTTTAGTTTTCCATCTAATTTTGGCTTGGTGTTTGTGAGTTTGCATGTGAAAACTTCTTTTGGCGGTGTTCCCCGTCTTTCTAATATCCATAACTCCGTCAGGGCATTTTGTTTCCATGGCCCGGGAGGGGCGGAGCTAATGAATTCCTCCAACCCTGTTTTTGCATCCTCAATTTTTCCCAGATTCCTTCTTGAAGCTTGAGTTGAAAAAAATATCCGTGGATCTTTTTCCGCCAAGGGACCAAAAACCCTCAATGTGTTCTCGAGCGAAAGACTGTTTTCGCACCAGGTTCTAGCTTCGACTGGGTTATTCAAAGTTTGGATTTCACCTGAATGAGTAGGTTTTATCACTGGCATTTCAGGAATTTTGACAGTCACTTTTTTGGATATATCGGATGTTTTCTTTCCATCCGATTTTTGGGGTGGTTGCATAAGGTCAAGAGGTGATGGTTTTTCCTGAAACAGGGCAGGTTTTATCGTTTCTGTTCCTGGTTTTCCGAACTCATGTTTCAATAACGATATAAATTGGCCAAGTTCATGTCTTCTTCTAGTTTCTGAGCTGCTATCGTGGAAGATTAACCATTTTGTCGCATCCGCTGCAGCTTGGGATGCGGGGTAATTCGTGCTAATAAGTTTAAATATTTCCCTGGAGGCACTCCATTGCCCGTTCTTGAAAAATAACGTGCCAATATTCGATAAAAGTCTGGCAGCTTGCTCGTCTTCCAAACCTGCGACCATTGATTGCATTTTGGATATTAAAATAGCAGGGTCTGAATTTGGGTCCAATGGGGACTGCGATACTTTTCTTAATAAAGTGCTGGATCTTATTGCGGCGATTTTTTCCTTGGTTAGTTCAGAATTCACGATTTCCGTTCTTTTGTTGATTCCTATCAGCCCATTTTCGAAATCGTGGAGATAATTTTTTGGAGTTTCTTTTGGAAGCACTGGAATAAAACCAATTGTGGTGTTTGTATTTGGTTCTATTTTTAATGAGTATCTCAAGGGATCTGCAGAATCAACCAAGTTACTTTCAATTGAGGCCAATGGTTCCGTCAAATCCACGTTAAATAAACTTTTGCCTTGATACTCTTGTTGAATGATTTGTTTTGCCTTCCATGGCGCAAGGCCAAGGGTAGTCGTTTGCTCTTCAAGGGATTTTTCATTGCCTGCGATTTCATTAGCTTGTACGGTTGCATGTTTCACCACTTGAAAAAGAGCTTCGTTTTGTGATACCTCATCAGCACAAAGAATAATCGTATCTGGTTTTGATTGCCGGATTGTCAAAGTCAAAAGGCGTAAAAGTTGATCTGCAGCCTTGTTGTTATTGTAACGGTCCCAATTTTCGATGATTTTTTGCGGAGTATCGTTTGTTTCAATCTGGGAGATTGGGAATTGCCAGTAGTTTTCCATGCTTGCTGAACCGGCTTTTCTTAAGTTAAAAATCAATTTGTCTTCGAATGATGGTTGAATATTGTTGTTTGGGGATAAAGGTGCGGTGATAGATAGATTTGAAATAATATTTTTTTTATCCAATCCCAGATAGATGGAAGTTTCTGGCGAGATATCTTTTAATCCTGCTTGAATTATGAGAGTTTTTGCATGCGATGCCCCGCGTTTTTGGGTTACCCAGCTTTTTCCCCCATCCTTGGTTGAGAGGATAGTTCCAAATTCTCCTGCTGCCCATCCGTGATTTTTGTCAGTAAAAAAAATGGTGTTCAAAGATGCGCTATTTTTAATCTTGATGATTTCCCAGTTTTTGCCGGCATCTTTGCTGTGAAATACGACAGAGCCAGGTTTGCCTGCAACCCATAAATCATCGCCAGTGCCATGGATTGAATTGAAATCTATGCAGGAGGCGAGTTCTGAATTTAACCCGGTATTCAAACTAGTCCAGGAATTTCCGACCAAGGTGTCATTTGCAAGTATTTGTGAGCCTTGCCCGACCAAGAAAATACTTTTTAGGTTTTGGTGCGAAGATTTATACACCCTGTTGGAGGGTTCAGGGTTTTCAGCGATTTGGGATTTAAAGTTTGCGAGAGTGGCGATCGAATTATGATTACCCGCGAGGATTCCCGATCCTTTCCCAGTAAAGGCAGCAGTGTGCCAAGTGCCATTCCTAGGTCCCTCACCTTTTTTCCAACTTTTCCCTCCATCGGTTGTGAAAAAAAAACCAGACGGGTAAGCATCCGAGGAAGTTCCTGCAAGAATTCCATTTTGAGAATCAGAAAATTTGACGAGATTCAGGCCTGGAAAAGAATTGTGTAAAACTTTTGTCCATTTGATGCCCCCATCCTTGGTGAATAATACAATCCCGACGGAATCAAGTGTTGGGTGGTATTCAGTTCCAACAACCCAACCCAAATAGGGGTTGATAAAATGTAAAGATTTCAATGAGGCTCTGGTTCCAGTGGGTTGTCGCTCCCAATCTTTTCCTGAGTTGATTGTGTGCCAAATCACTCCCTCGTCACCAACAGCCCAGCCTTCGTTGGAATCGATAAATTGGATAGCCCTTATCGCGGCATCTTCAAAATAAGAAGGAGGGCTTTGAGCAATTGCAAAAAAAGCGCCTATTAATAGCAAAACAACTGCAAACAATCTTTGAAAGAACTGATTCATGGCAATCCTTGCTTAAATCAAGTGGTTGAAACTCAATCCACATCAATGATTTTGCAATGAAAGCGATGGTTTGGTCAATCCGTAAAGTTGGAGTTAATAACTTGATCAGTCCGCTTTATTTAACCAGATGTGTTTTGGGGGTGGGAATTCCGAAGCTGCAGGTGCGGAAATTCCCAATCCTTCCGCTATGATTGATGCGGCAATTTGGGGGGAAACTTTTTCTTTGATTAAATGGGGTTTGATGCCACCGCCAAACGCAATCAAGGGTACATGAGTGTCATATGCATGGGGACTTCCGTGAGTCGTGCCTGTCAGGTAACCGCCCGGAATAAAATAAGGTTTTAAAATAAAAGTAATATCACCGCTCCGCCCTTTGAACCAGCTTTTGGAAACGCTTATCAACAAAGGGTCGGAATTACTATTAGTCTCAATGATTTCCTTGGATGAGAATGCTGTTAAGATTCCAGGTTGCTGGAGTGCCCAGTTCTTTATAAAAGCCGTGGCATCATCAAGTTTGACTGAGTTGGCTTTGAGTGTTCCGTAATTAAGATAGGCTGAGGTGTCGGAAAAAGCCTCCAAATATTTTGCTGGGGGAGTTAACTTTCCAAATTTATTCTGCAATGTGGATTCAATTTCCTTGGCAAACTTGTCCATCGGAATTCTACCGGATTCCTTGCCTTTAATTTTGGAAAACTCGGGCAGGGGGCAAACTCCATGGTCTGCCGAGAGTGCTAAAACATAGTTGTTTTTACCGACTTCCTTATCAAGGAATATCAATAAATCCCTTATCAGCAAATCAGTTCTTAAGGTGGTATCGAAGACTTCCTGCGAATCAGGGCCCCATGAATGACCAACTGAGTCATTGCTGGAAAAAGAAACAAGCAGAAGATCGGGGTGCTCGTTTTTTCCAAGATTTTCCGACTTTATTGCTCTCTTTGAAAGTTCTAAAAGGATATTGTTGCCAAAGGGGGAGTTGTATAGTGCGTCATAATAATCTTTCTCGATTTTTCCAAAAGGGTGAGGGAATATTTTGCCCTGGTTTTTACCATTACCCTCCCCGGTTAGCTCATCGGGAGATGAAAACATCTCATAATCTTTTTCAGGATGAAGCTTTTCCCATGATTTGTTTCTCCATTGCTCAATGATTTTGGATTCATTGAAATCTGTTAGCCAAGAAGCGGTCTTGGCTGCATAAAAATTGGAAGTTTGAAATTTGCCCGAACTTGTATCAAACCAATAGCAGTGGTCTGGGGTCATCCCGGCGGGCAAAACCGAGGACCGATCTTTGAATGATAAACTTACCACTTTCCCTTGTTTGTTGGTCGAGCGTTTTAATGCGTCCCCCAATGTTTCAGATCGAAGTTTTTCAGGAGTTCCCCCAAGGCGTTTCTTTTCCTTTTCATTGGGGTTTAGCGTTGAAGGCTGTTCAGGTATTGGGGGAATGCTTGACCATCTGGGACTTGCCGCGCAGTATGAGTTTTTACCTTCTTTCCGATCGTACCAGTCATTGCCAATAATCCCATGGACTGAAGGGGTCGCCCCGGTTGTCAAGGTCGCGTGGCCAGCGCCTGTTAATGTGCCTGAGTAAGGATAATGACAATTATCGAACCAGGTACCTTCAGATGTAAGCCTTAAAATCCCATCTTTGACAAAATGGTCCTGCCATTTGGATATGAAATCACCTCGAAATTGATCAAAAACAAGTAAAACACCGAGTTTTGGTTTTGTGGGAGCAGTTTGTGAAAATAAGACTTTAAAATTAACCAAAAAGGTTATGGAGATGATAATTAATGTGGAATATCGCATTTTTTGGCCTATTTATTTCTCGAATGGCATTTCATTCAGCTAGGTTTACAATTAGAATTTAACTCATCGGGTTAATGAAGACAATTGAAAGTTTTCTAAATGATGCCAAGCAATTTTAAAATTCTGATCCTTTTTTTTTTAGTACCGTTTACTCTCTTTTTTTATTCTTCTGAGAGGTCATACGCGTTTGAAAGAAATGACTTTTTAAGTGATGTGATGCCATTGATAAGCAGGGCTGGATGTAATCAGGGGCCTTGCCATGGGAGTTTAAACGGACGCGGGGGATTCAGGCTTTCTTTGCGTGGGGAGGATCCTGCCTTTGACTATTCTTCGATTGTAAAAGGCGCAGGCAAGCGAAGAGTTGATGTTATCGACCCGGAAGAGAGTTTGCTTTTGAAGAAAGCCATTGGTGAAATCCCTCATGAGGGTGGAAAAAGGTTTGACCAAAACTCCCTTAGTTACAGACTAATCAAGCAGTGGATTCAAAATGGGGCGCAGCCTCCACAAAATTATAAAAGCACCACTGCTAAAATCGAACTCATTCCTCCAGAAATTTTTCTTAATGGGGAACAGGCTAAATTCCAAATAAAGGTGATTTCTACTGGATTGGATAAAAAACAAATTGATGTTTCTTCATTTGCAAGTTTTGAAACTAGCAATCCTTTGATAACGATGTCAACTGCGGGGCACTTTGGTTGTGGTGATTTTCTTGAAGGAAGCCTGACCGCCCGTTATCAAGACCAGCAGGTATCGGCTAGAATAATCCGAATTCCCGACCGCAGCCCCATAGCTTTGTCTGGGTTAAGCAAACCATTCAACTATATCGATGAACATGTAAATAATAAGCTTCAGAAGCTTAGGATATCACCTGGTGAAATTTGTTCTGATGAGGTGTTTTTGCGAAGGGTGACCTTGGATCTGAATGGGAGGTTGCCTGATGCAAAAGAAGCTGAGAATTTTCTTTCTGATAAATCACTTGATAAAAGATCAAAACTTGTAGTTTATTTGCTTGAACGGAGTGAATTCTCGGATTTATGGGCGTTGAAATGGTCTGATATTCTGCGTAATGATGAAAAAGTTTTGGATGCCAAAGGGGTTAGGTTGTTTCATGGATGGATAAAAAGATCCATAGCGGAAGATAAGCCGTTAAATGATTTTTCACGGGAGATAATTGCGGCCAAGGGAAGCAGTTACAGTCAGCCGGAAACTAATTTTTATCGTGCTCTTCGTTCGCCAGATTTGCGAGCCGAGGCTGTAGCGCAGGTTTTTCTTGGGCTTAGGTTGCAATGTGCCAAATGCCATAATCACCCGTTTGATCAATGGACCCAGGAGGATTACCATAGGTTTGCTGGTTTTTTTGCAAGGCTGGATTATCGTATTTTTGAAAACAATAAAAAAGACAAGTTGGACAAAAACGAGTTTATTGGCGAACAAACCATCTTGGTTAACCGATCTGGGTCAGTGGTTGATCCCAAAACTGGCAATCCATTGGAACCTCGATTTTTGGGTGATTCCAAATTGATTCGCGATGAAGATGGGGAATGGTTGAATCAGCTTTCAGCCTGGCTGGCAAGTCCGCAAAACCCTTTTTTTGCGAAAGCTCAAGTGAACCGCGTTTGGTTTCATCTTTTTGGCAGGGGGATTGTTGATCCTTTGGATGATTTTCGAGCGACAAATTTACCAGTGAACAAGGAACTGCTTGAGGCGTTAGCTGAGGATTTTGTTAGATCTGGATTTAGTTTGAAAACTTTGGTGCGAACCATAACTTCCTCAGCAGCTTACCAAAGAAGTTCCCCCCGAAAAGAATCTCCGGATGATTTTGGAAATTTTGCATATTCCAAGACAAGGCCCTTGCAAGCTGAGGAATTGCTGGACGCGATCAGTAAAATCACGGAAAAGAAATTAGTTGATAAAAGCAACCCTGAATCCCAGTCTTCTGTGGCGAATCCTGGTTCAGCAGTTAAGTCTAATTCTGGTCCAAAGGGTAAAGATCTTGCGGTTAACAGATTTTTATCATCATTTGGCAAGCCTGTTCGATCGTTGACCTGTGAATGTGAAAGATCCGAGGATAATACACTTGGCCAGGCTTTTTTAATGATTTCAGGAGATGTCATTTCCGATATGCTTTCCACCGAGGGGGGGCGTATTGAAAGAATAATCAAGGAAAATACACAACCCGAAATTGCGCTTCGGGATATTTTTCTCACCGCATTCGCAAGGCAACCAACAGGGATTGAGATTGCCAAGGCTAAATCGATTCTTTTTAAATCAAAAAGTTTTAAGGAAGGCTGGGAAGATATTCTCTGGGGCGTGGTCAATTCCAAGGAATTTTTATTAAGGCAATGATGAAAAATATAGTTTTAATAGGTTTTGTTTTTGGGGTTTGTCTTTTTCACCAAACATATGCTTTTTGCAATCATGGAGATTCAATATCAGCCCAGGTTTCAGGCAGTCTTCTGGATTTTGCCAAAACCCATTCTGGGAAATCATCTTATGGTAATTACATGCGTGGCAAAAAGGTTGGTTGGGATACGGATGAAATCAAACTGACAAGGCTTAATGGTGCGGAAGTGGTCGTACAGGTGGCTGAATCTTATTTTAGCGCGCTTTTTGGTGGTAATAAAACTGTGGTTATTGATAGGACGGAGACTTTCTACAGCCTTGAGGGAAATGGCGACATCTTGTCTGTTAAATCATCGCATATTGAGAATGGAGTAAAAAAGTCCAGGGAACTTTTGTTGAAAAATGGCAGTTATTTCCTTGTCACAACAAGCCAGAATCGTAAGAGCGAGAAGATGGTGGAAAAGCCCCGGGAGAATCTTGCAATGCAAATCAAGCTTGAAAGTTGGCTCAAAGGCAATCGAAACAAGGGTGATGTGTTTGAATGTTTTTCAACCGTATTGGAAGAGGATGATTTTAATGTTCCGACCAAGTACATATACAAAGGTAAAAAAAACGTTCGTGGCGATGGTAAAGATATGATCATGCATGAAGTAGACCAGGAAACCCATGGAGCGCTTTTTTATTCGATTCTAGATAATACAGGTCGTCTTTACTCTGGAAGGATGGGGAAAATTATTGAGTATCGCTTGGAGAGCGATGAATTTGCTAAAAAAATTGACAATAACCTTGTTGACCTTATTCAAATATCCGCTGTGGCTTTAGATAGGAAACTTGGTGACCCCGCCAAGGTTAATTCCTTGAAGTTGAGCTTGGTTGCTGATGAGGAATTTGATATTCCCCAGTCCCATAGGCAGATTGTCACCAAAGGGAATGACGGAAAATTACTGTTGGAGATTAAACGAGATTTTATCCTGAAAAAAGGCAAGGCTCTTTCCGGTGAAGATAAAAAACAACTATTATCCCCCACTGCGAGTTTACCTTCTGACAATCAAAAAATTCTCGATCTTGCAAATAATATTGTAGGAGATGCTTCTTCTAGTTCAGAAAAGGCTTCGAGGATTGTCCGATGGGTTTTTGCAAATCTGGAAAAAACCATGGCAAAAAATAGTGACAATGCCCTTGATGTCTTGGATAAGAAAGCTGGTGATTGTACCGAGCACACCCTGCTTTTTGTGACATTGGCGCGTGCGGTTGGTTTGCCAGCCAGGGAGGTTGGAGGTGTCGCCTATATGGCAGGCGAGAAAAGCCCTAAAATGGCTTGGCATGCATGGGCGGAGTTTCATGATGGAAAACAATGGATTACCGCTGATCCAACTTGGAATCAGGTGCTCGTGGATGGCACACATATCAAATTCAGCGAAGGTTCGACTGATTTAAAATGGCTCAATATTTTGGGTGGCCTTGAGTTGAAGGTTGTTGATTTGCAAAGAGAATAATTTTGATCATTCCTTTGGTTATTTTAAATCAGGGGTTGGATATGTTTTCTAGAAGAAGTTTTGTAAGGCGCGGTTTGGCACTTTCTGTCATTGGTTCAACATTTCCAAGACCGGGGTTTTCAGCTTCAACCAAGCCAAAAGTCAAATCCATAATTTTTCTGCACCAATTTGGTGGGCCAAGTCAGATGGACACATTTGATTTGAAACCAAACGCCCCCGATGCTTACAGAGGCCCACTTAAAGGGATTTCTTCGGTTGTCCCATCCTTGCCAATTGGGGAGATGCTTCCGGATATGGCAAAAGTCATGGACCGGGTCACGATTGTTCGAAGTGTTCATCATGAAATGAAAAACCATAATTCCGCTGCATACTACAGCTTGACTGGATATTCGCCACTTACCGATGATCAAAGGCTTCGCGACACTATGGATTTGTTTCCAGCCTACGGGTCGGTTGTAAGCAAATTCAAAGGGGCCGCCAACGGTTTGCCACCCTTTATTTCATTTCCCCATGTCATCAGGGATGGTTCGGTCACTCCGGGGCAGCACGCCAGTTTCATGGGAAAAACTTATGATCCTTTTTTCATAGGTCAGGATCCCAACTCTCCGGATTTTAGTCTTCCCGAATTGGTTCTTCCCGCTGGATTAAATCCTGAAAGAATTTCTAATCGCAAAGAAATGATGGGAATAATAGATTCTGAAACCAAGATTCTTGAAAAGTCTTTCAAAGCCAAGGGTATTCAAGATAATTATGATCGTGCCCATGAGATGTTGACGTCGAAATCCATTCGATCGGCGTTTGATATTTCAGCAGAGCCTGCTCGAGTTCGTGAGCGATATGGAAGAACCACTTATGGCCAGTCATGCCTTTTGGCAAGAAGATTGGTTGAGGCGGGTGCCACATTTATTAATGTGTATTTTGCACCCTTCATTGGTGGGTGCCAGGGGGGGTGGGATACCCATGGCTTTCAGGATAAACCGATGTATCCCATCATGAAAAATTATTTATTGCCTATCACGGATAAAACCCTTCCAACGTTAATCCTGGACCTTGAGGAAAGAGGCTTGCTAGACAGCACTTTGATATTCTGGGCGGGAGAATTTGGAAGAACCCCCAAAATAAATAATCTTTCCGGCAGGGATCATTGGCCCCAATGTTACACGGTTCTATTTGCGGGAGGTGGCGTTAAAAAAGGTTTTGTTTACGGGGCCTCAGATTCCAAAGGAGCTTTCCCCTCAACTGATCCAGTTAGACCTGAAGATCTTTCAGCCACGCTTTTTCATTTGCTGGGTATCAATCCGGCAACTGAAATTAAAAATAACTTCAATCGGCCTTTTCCAATAAGTACAGGCAGGGTTATTGATCGGATTCTTGCATAGAATCCTTAGACGCTTAAGTAGGCTAATTTTTACTGGCTTTTACCTCATGCCTGGCAAGCCAACTTGAAGAAGCGAGGTGTCCCTTGCTTTGAGTTGACTAGTTCTGCCGGTAAGATATTCATCGATTTCACGGGCAGCTTCCCTGCCTTCGGCGATGGCCCAAACTACCAGTGATTGGCCGCGTCTAGCATCACCAGCGGCAAAGATATTTGGCTTCGATGTCTTGTAGGTTTTTCGCCCTGTTCCGATATTCCCTCTTGAATCAATTTGAACACCAAACATCGCGGGTAAGGTTTGGTCGGCCCCGGTAAAACCAATGGCAATCAAGACAAGATCACATGGGAAAATGAGATCTGTTCCCCTGATTTCCTCAAACTGTCGTTCTCCAGTTTCATCATAATATTGATTGACTCTTACAGCATGTAACTCTTTTACATGCCCCTTTGAATCACCAACAAATTTGGAGGTTTTAATCTGCCAGTCTCTCCTGCCACCTTCCTCGTGGGCGGGTGATAACCTAAGAATTTTTGGCCAAAGAGGCCATGGGGTCTCTGAGTTATAGTTTTCAGGTGGCCTGGGATTATAGTCGATTTGCAAAATAGACTTCGCTCCCTGCCTATGGCAGGTACCAAGACAATCTGCGGCAGTATCACCACCACCTATGATGATTACATTTTTTCCAGTGGCTAATATTTCTTTTTCCAAAACTGGCTTATCGAGGCATCTCCGGTTTTGTTGGGTAAGAAAAGGCATCGCAAGCTCGATGCCGGTCATGTTTCTTCCCTGTATTTCCAATTCTCTCGCAATGCTTGCGCCAGTGGCCATTAATATTGCATCAAAGGAGGATAGTATCTCGTTTACATCAATTGTCTTGCCCACATCCGCATTGTTGATGAACTTGACACCTTCATCCATCATTTGCTTTATTCTTCGTTCGATGTAGAATTTTCCCATTTTGAAATCGGGAATCCCATAGATGAGCAATCCGCCAAAAGTGTCATCTTTTTCATAAACAGTTACAGAGTGACCGGCTCGTCGGAGTTGTTGGGCTGCGGCTAGTCCGGCTGGTCCACTACCTATTACAGCAATCTTCTTACCCGTTTCTTTCTCAGGTGGATTTGGGACAATCCATCCCATCTCCCACCCTTTGTCCACGATCGCTAGTTCAATATTTTTAATCGTTACTGAAGGCGAGGTTATTTCAAGAACGCAGGAGGCCTCGCATGGGGCAGGGCAGGTTTTTCCTGTGAATTCGGGAAAATTATTGGTGCTGTGAAGTTCTTTTAGGGCTTCTTCCCATCGATTTCGATGGACCAAGTCATTCCAATCTGGAATTAAATTACCAAGAGGGCATCCGGTATGACAAAAAGGAACACCGCAATCCATGCAACGAGATGCTTGGGCGCGAATGCTTTCCTCAGGAAGTGGCTGGTAAATTTCGCTGTAATCCTTGATCCTCTGATACACAGGGCGAGGAGTGGGTTTTTGTTGTTCAATATTCAAGAAACCGCGTGGATCTGCCATGTTATTAAACCATTAAGCCTGTGGGAATTAAATAAAAGTTAGAATCATATTAACAATAGGGAGCATGTTAACCATTCACCAGTTCCCATTGTCTTTGTGCAACTCTTTTTGCCTCAAGCACTCTTCTGTAGTCCTTGGGGAATACTTTCTTGAAGTGTGACAGGGCCGTGGAGAAGTCATTGACAATATTTTCCGCAATTGTGGAGCCTGTGTATAGGACATGCCGGTTTATAAGGTTGCTGATTGTGGCAATATCCTTGTAATCCACTATGGGTACAAGGTCGACCATCTCGTGGTTGCAATTATCCTTGAAGTCGCCATCAATGTCGTAGACAAAAGCAAGGCCACCGCTCATGCCAGCGGCAAAGTTGCGCCCTGTCTTGCCCAAGACCACGACTACCCCACCGGTCATGTATTCACAACCATGGTCGCCAACGCCTTCGACAACAGTTTTGGCGCCACTATTCCTGACTGCAAATCTCTCGCCTGCTATGCCTCGAAAGTATGCTTCTCCCGCTGTGGCACCGTATAGGGCGACATTTCCAATCAAAATGTTTTTCTCAGGTTTGAACCTGGAATCAGCAGGAGGGGAGACAATGATTTTTCCACCTGACAATCCCTTTCCAACATAGTCGTTCGCGTCTCCCTTTACTCGCATGGTTATTCCTTTGGTTATGAAGGCACCAAAGCTTTGCCCTGCACTACCATTGAAATTTAGGTCGATAGTATCCTCGGGCAACCCATCTTCACCATGTTTTGAGGTGACAAAGTAACTTAATAGCGTTCCGGTTGTCCTGTTTTTGTTTGAAATCAAGGTGTCATGCTTGACCCTTTCGGCTCTTTCAATTGCAGGGTTGCAAACCTTGATCAGTTCCCAATCAAGTTGGTCGGCTATTCGATCAGATTGTTTTTCAACACACCGTATCGGGGTACCTATCGCTACGGATGGCATTTGTAATATCGATGAAAGATCAACATTTTTGCCCTTCCAATGTTCAACTTTCTTTTGTTTAAGTAGATCCGCTCTTCCTATGATTTCATCAAGGCTTCGGAATCCCATAGCGCTAAGATATTCGCGCACTTCCTCGGCAACGAAGAAAAGGTAATTGATGACTTGCTCAGGTGTGCCTTGGAACTGTGCCCGCAAAATCGGATCTTGGGTGGCTATCCCAACTGGACATGTGTTCAAGTGGCATTTGCGCATCATGATGCAACCCATTGCGATAAGTGGAGCTGTGGAAAAGCCATACTCCTCAGCACCAAGGCAGGCAGCGATAATAATGTCGCGGCCGGTTTTCAATTGACCGTCAGTTTGAACCCTTACTCTGCCTCTTAATCCGTTGCGTACTAGGGTTTGTTGGGTTTCCGCTAATCCCAATTCCCAAGGGATACCAGCATGGCGAATGCTCGACAGTGGAGAAGCTCCTGTTCCGCCTGAATCACCACTTATCAACACCCTGTCGGCAAATCCCTTGGCGACACCTGCCGCAATTGTTCCAACCCCTACCTCTGCGACAAGCTTTACAGAAACTTCCGCATGGGGATTTGCGTTTTTCAAATCGAATATCAACTGAGCAAGATCTTCAATACTGTAAATGTCGTGATGAGGTGGTGGTGATATCAATCCCACACCGGGTGTGCTATACCGGGTCTTGGCGATGAAATTGTCAACTTTATGGCCGGGCAATTGGCCACCTTCACCAGGTTTTGCCCCTTGCGCCACTTTGATTTGCAATTCCGTCGCATTCACCAGATAATTTGAGGTTACTCCGAATCTTCCGCTCGCTACCTGTTTGATGGCGCTGTTGCGGGAATCGCCATTTGAATCCTTCTTAAACCGTGCAGGATCTTCGCCACCTTCTCCGGTGTTGCTTCTTCCCCCGATTCGATTCATTGCGATCGCAAGAGTTTCGTGGGCCTCCTTGCTGATCGAGCCAAAACTCATAGCACCGGTGCAGAATCTTTTTACTATGTCCTTTGCGGATTCAACTAGCTCCAGAGGAATTGGTCGAGCTGATTTTTTGATCTCAAGCAGGCCACGAATCGTGCATAGGTTTTCGTCTTCCTCACTGGCCAGTTCTGAGAACTCCTTGTAAGAGGAATATTTTTCCTTGGTAATTGAGTATTGAAGTTTTTGAATGGTGTCGGGGTTCCACATGTGGTACTCCCCGCGTCGTCGCCACATGTATTCACCACCAATATCAAGTTCTTGTTCTTCAAGGTTTTTGTCTTCAGGGAAAGCGCAAGCATGACGATGAATTGACTCTTTTGCGATGATCTCAAGGCTAATTCCGGATATTCTGCTAGGCGTTCCAAGGAAAAACTCATTGATCACATCATTATCGATGCCAATCGCCTCAAAAATTTGGGCTGCTCGGTAACTTAAAAGGGTGCTAATACCCATCTTGCTGAAAATTTTAAGCAAGCCTTGATCAATCGACTTGATGTAATTCTTGACAGCGGATCCCAAGCTTAGTGGAGAACCATTGTTATCCACCATCATGTTTGCGTTGTTAAGTCCCTCAAAAGTTTCAAAAACCAGGTAGGGATGAATTGCACTTGCTCCGTAACCAATGAGAAGAGAGAAATGCATGACCTCCCTTGCTTCCCCGGTTTCAACAATTATTCCGCATTTGCCACGAAGTCCACCGCGTAAAAGATGATGATGCACACCAGCGGTAGCCAGGAGTGAAGGAATAGCAACATGATCTTTGTCGACACCACGGTCAGAAAGGATAAGGATGGTGGTGCCCGCTTCAACCGCCGCTGTTGCCTCCTCGCGCACCCTTTGCAATGCTATTTTAAGGCCTGAGGGCCCATCACTTCGTTTAAACAATGTCTTGATGGTTTTGCTTTCAAAACCTGTGATGTTGCATCGTTTGATTCTTTCAAGTTCGCTCGTTGTAAGGGTTGGAGTTTTAAGCCTGAGCATTCGAGCATGTAAAGCAGTTTCCCCCAGTAGATTAACTTCGCTGCCAAGAAGAGACTCGGTGCTCATGACAACTTCTTCACGAATTGCATCAATCGGCGGATTCGTGACTTGTGCGAAAAGTTGTTTGAAGTAATTGAAAAGCAACTGGCTGCGATTGCTAAGAACAGCAAGCGGGATGTCAGTCCCCATGCTGGATACGGGTTCTTTTCCATCCTTGGCCATTGGCAGCAGAATACGCGTGATATCCTCCTGGGAATAACCAAATGAACGCTGTCTTTCAAGAAGCGTGGTGAACTCCTTTGAAAAGCCATCTTCGATTTCGACTTCAGGTAGTTTCTCAAGTGTTAGGTGATGCTGTTCAATCCATTCAAGGTATGGGGCTTGCTTGGAAAGGGATTCTTTCACCTCTTCATCGGTGATGATTCGACCTGCATCTGTGTCAACCAGGAAAATACGACCAGGTTGCAATCTGCCTTTCTGGACAATTTTTTCATTTGGGATGGGCAATACACCGGTTTCACTTGCCAGTATTGCCAGGTCATCATCAGTTATTATGTATCTACTGGGCCTCAGGCCATTGCGATCAAGCATCGCTCCAACTAAAGTGCCATCTGAAAAACAAAGATCTGCTGGGCCATCCCAAGGCTCGGTTAGACAACTGCTGTATTGGTAATAAGCTCTCTTGGCTGCATCCATCTCAGGTTGGCCTTCGTAGGCTTCAGGAACCATCATGGTTATAGCGTGAGGTAATTTGCGTCCCGCCTGAATGAGTAATTCCAAACCTTGGTCTAAAATCGCAGAGTCACTCAGTCCATCTGAAGGCAAAGGTACAACATGTTCTATGTCCTTTCCAAATCGTTCACTTTGCATCATCGCGGATCGGGCTTTTAGCCAATGTACATTTCCCTGAAGGGTGTTGATTTCGCCATTGTGGGCGAGAAATCGGAATGGTTGTGCAAGGCTCCATTGTGGAAATGTGTTCGTGCTATATCTGCTGTGAATAACCGCGATGGCTGAGTCCATCAAAGGGTTAAGCAGGTCGGGGAAATATTTGTCAACTTGGTCTGGCTTTAGCATTCCTTTATAAACAATTGTTCGTGAACTACAGCTGGCAAAATAGATAGGTGCGGGCATTCCTGGTTGGGCATTGCCGTAGGACCAGTTTTCAACTTTTCTACGGAAAATGTATAATTTATTTTCGAAAGCGTCCTGGTTCATGGACTTTGAGCTTTTTCCAATAAAAGCTTGCTTCATAAAGGGTTCTTGTGACCTTGCAAGCCAACCAACACTGTTGGAATCAACAGGAACATCTCTCCAACCCAGGAATTTCAAACCTGATTCCTTGCATGATTTTTCAATGACTTTTTCACAGGATAATCTTTCAGTTGCATCTTTAGGTAAAAAAGTGAAAACAACTCC
>SYCV01000170.1 GCA_005786805.1 Planctomycetia bacterium
AATGAATGCATAATTTGTTTTACCTATTCTAAACTACCTACCGTTTTATTTACATTGGTTTTCCCAATGCTTTAAGCAATTTCATCAATATTTCAGCTAAAAACAAAGAAGGTTCGAGTCCTTGTCGGGAAGCTTTAATTTTATCTTCCGTTTATTAATTTTTAATCGCTTATAATCTAATCCCTCCACTTGTATGAATCGCATTGCTTGTTCTGCTTACTGAGCAAGTGATTTTGGTTTAGATTTCAAAACGAATCACATCCCAATTAGTTATTCATAGCACTTATGCAACAGGATTCATTTCCCCAAAAGCGATGATTACATTTGAAAAAAATTGAAATTATTCGCTCCCTCTCAAAAAAATGTTATTAGACATCTAACCTATGATATCATCGTAAGCATTGCTGAACATATAGCTTAGCTCAAAGTAAACTGATAACTTGACAACGCTTTATGATAAAAGCAAGGACTTGAAATCAACAATTTATAGGGAATCCTTCACTGTAATTCAAAATACTTTTGAACCACCACCATAATGTCACATAACATTTAATATTCCTTTGGTACCAAAATGATCATTTACGGAACAGCGTTATTATCAACATGCCTTTTGCTAGGTTTGACTCTGGGAAGGTTTCTTGGCAGCCTAGCCGGAATTGAAGCGGATATTGGTGGAGTTGGAATATCCATGCTTTTGTTGATTGCAAGTTGTGCCTTTCTGCAGCAAAAAGGTTACATGAAACCTCCCACCGAGGCCGGAATCGCATTCTGGGGCTCGATCTATATTCCAATTGTGGTTGCCATGGCAGCCAGCCAAAATGTCCTTGCAGCAGTCAATGGCGGAATCGTTGCAATACTGGCAGGCGCATCAACAGTGGCGGCAAGCTTTGCTATCGTTGGGATTTTCATAAGAATCGGAAACCCCGGTTCAAACTCCGAGGAATGATAATGACCTCCGCCACCCAACAATTTCTAGTTGTGCTTGAAAAAAACTCATTGCTACTGGCGTTTGCCCTGACAGGCACCACTGTCTGGGTTTCTTATTTTTTATCAGACAAACTGACCAGAGGCCGCCTGCATGGATCTGCAATAGCAATATTCATAGGATTAGTCACGGCTTATATTGGCGGCATCATCACCAATGGAAAGCAAGGGATTTCAGACCTGCCTGTCCTTTCGGGTATTGGACTGATGGGGGGGGCCATGTTGCGTGATCTTTCGATTGTTGCCACTGCCTTTGGTGTCAGGGCTGAAGAATTCAGCAAAAGTGGAATGATCGGTGCATTATCCTTGTTTACTGGAATCACAGTATCTTTTTTGGTTGGTGGATTGGTTGCCTATTGCTTCGGATATAGGGATGCAATAAGTATAACCACCCTAGGTGCTGGGGCGGCGACATACATAGTCGGCCCGGTTACAGGCAGTGCTATCGGGGCAAGTTCAGAAGTGATCGCATTAAGTGTGGCGGCAGGTTTGGTCAAAGCCATCATGGTAATGACACTTACCCCATTCATTGCAAAATTGATTGGATTGAATAACCCCAGGGCAGCAATGATTTTTGGGGGGATAATGGGAACCAATAGTGGCGTCATGGCTGGATTGGCTGCAACAGATCCCAAGTTGGTTCCTTATGGGGCCATGACAGCAACCTTCTACACAGGCCTGGGATGTCTCCTAGGTCCTTCCGTTATTTTCATTGTAAATCGAGCAATATTCGGGTAAACATGAGTGAACTGGTAATCATTAAACGTGCGAATTCCCATTCAAAAGCTGTCGCTTTTAAAGACGACTTGGGTGATCACACTTATCAAAACTTGCTTGATCGCTCTGAGCAAATAGCCTTTGAATTACTAGGTGACCAAAAAGATTTGAATGAAGCCAGGGTTGCGATGCTGATTCCATCAGCCAAGGATTTTGTTTGTGTCCAATGGGGTATATGGCGGGCGGGTGGAATCATGCTACCGCTATGCATATCAGCCACCCAACCGGAGTGGGAATACGCGATCACGGATTCTGGTTGCACCGTAGTCATTACTACCAATGAAATCAAAGAGCAGGTGAACGATATTTGCGTCAAACTAAAGGTCAAATTGCTGACACTTGATTTCAACCATTCCCCCCATGAGCGCCAACTGCCTCAAATAAATCCAACACGGTCCGCGATGATCCTTTATACCAGCGGAACCACAAATAAGCCCAAGGGCGTTCTTACGACCCATGCCAACATACAAGCACAAATCCAAAGCCTTGTAGAGGCATGGGAATGGAGTGGCTCTGATAAAATACCCTTATTTCTTCCTCTGCATCATATTCATGGAATTATCAATGTGATTTGCTGTGCAATGTGGTCGGGGGCCTTGGTTGAACCTTTCCCCCGCTTCGACATTGATGCGATATTAAACAGGGTCAGGGAGAATATCTACACTTTATTCATGGCGGTCCCCACAATATATGTGAAGCTTATCCAAAAAATTGAAAGCCTTGAAAATAACGCCAAAAAATCGATCATTGATGGATTTAAAAACATGCGCCTGATGGTTTCAGGTTCAGCGGCACTACCAGCGACAATTCATGACAAATGGTTTGCACTGACAGGGCAAAAACTTCTTGAACGATACGGGATGACCGAGATTGGGATGGCACTTTCAAACCCTTACGATGGCGAGCGGAGGCCTGGTTATGTCGGAATGCCATTACCTAATGTTGAAGTTCGTCTAAAATCCGAACAGGGAAAAATTATCGAATGTGAAAACGAACCGGGGGAAATACAAGTCCATGGGCCGGGCGTCTTTAAGGAATATTGGAACAGGCATGAAATCACCCTGGCATCATTCGAGGAAGGTGGTTGGTTTCGCACCGGAGACATGGCGGTAATTGAAAATGGTTACTTTAAAATCATGGGGAGACTTTCAACCGATATCATAAAAAGCGGGGGTTATAAACTATCAGCCTTGGAAATTGAATCCACTCTACTGTTGCATCCTGAGATCAATGAATGCGCTGTGGTGGGTATTGAAGATGAGACATGGGGTGAAGCGGTTGCAGTAGCGGTTGTTCCAAATAAAGGCAAAATATTGGAACTGGAAACCCTGCGAGACTGGTGCAAAACAAAACTATCTGTTTACAAAATCCCAAAACATCTGGCATCAGTTTCAGAATTGCCCAAAAACGCCATGGGAAAAGTGATTAAAAAATCTGTCTGTGATCTATTTACGAAACGGAAATAAATAAGGCCTCAAAGAATAAAATTATAAAACAACGAGACCTTAAGAGATAAAACGGTTCGGTTTGATTACACGCAACAGTTGAAAAGTAAAATTATAAAATTAATCCAATCAATATGAACGGTTCTAACAAGGAGCAAGTATCTGCAACTGGATGGACTTGACATAACCCTTTACTTTTGGTCGAAAATCAATCATATGCTGGGCATTACGATGGGCATTCAGCGCGTCGAGATCAGCCCACTTTTCAACAACAATGACAGTATTTTCACGCAATGGTGGTTGGTCTGCAGCACCACTTGCAAGATCAACAGCGGGGCCATATTCAAGGCAACCATGCTCAGCCTTAACCAAGGGAACAATCTTTTTCATTTCCCCAACAAAAGCATTCCTAGTGCCGGGATTCAAATCGATTGTTGCAATAACATGAATCATGTGCGTTCCTTTAATAAATCAATATTCAAATCTATGGTTACAATACAAAAGAATAACATTTCAAACGAAATCATTAAACATCTTTACAACTTAATTATATTTTAATGAAATTTTTAAAATTGCGGTCATAAAACATGGAACGCTGTTAAATAAAGGTAGGGACGATTCAAATTGATGGTGACCTATGGACGCAAAGATTGCTGAAATGACTCGATTATGGACTCTGGCAACCCCCTTGGTTTCCGGATTCATCCTTTCCATGGTGCGTAACTATCAGGATCGCGATGACATACTTCAGGAAACAGCGGTTGCAGTCCTGAATTCTTTCGGGAAATACGAAAGGTCAAAACCTTTCACGGGATGGGCAATGGGAATCGCAAGAAACCAAGTGCTTTTGCATTATCGTAAAAAAAATAAAAAGCTTGTATTTTTGGATCCATCATTAACGGAATCTTTGCAACAAGCTTTTTCCGATACATCAACTACAAATAATCAACTTGATCATCTGGCGGATTGTTTTAAAACCCTGGATAAGAAATCCAAGGAATTATGTGAATTGCGTTACGAGGGAGACTTAAAACCCGCATCAATTGCTGAAAAAATCGGAATGGAGGCAAACTCAGTCGCCAAGGCCCTTCAGAGAATCCGAGATCAATTGCGGGACTGCATCCAGAGAAAAATCAGGGCGGAACTTGGATCATGAATTTAAAAATACCAAGTTTGGTGGATGGCTACCTTGATGAAACACTTTCTGAAAACCAAGAAATGGAATTAATCAACTGGTTAAAATCCAATCCAGCCAATGCGATTGAATTTGCAGCTTTGATCCAATTTCACAACAGGCTTCACGATGTGGTCCAAATTGAAAAGAGCATCAATCTCCAACATTTTCAACAAACCCAGATAATTCAGGATGTCAAACAAACATCTTTAGGAAATTTCTGGAACCATTCAACTTTTACCGCTGGCATTGCAGGTGTTTTTTGCCTTTTAAGTCTGGTTTTGTGGGGATTTCTAACATCCAACGCGAGTGCAACCTATGAAATTGAACGCCTCGCGAATTCCGCATCATCATTTCAGGATAGGACATATAGGATCATATCATTGGATAACGAACCCGAAATGACTCATGATCGTCAACCTGGAATTGATGGGGCAACTCTTCATGTTAAACAACCTGACAAATATGTCCTGATTAGAAAATTTCCTGACAACCGGCTTTTTATAACTGGAAGTGATGGCAGCATCAGTTGGGCAATCCCTCCTGATGGGGCGGTCCGTGTTAGTTCAAACGCAACAAGATTCATGGGGTCAGTTCCTGGTAATCAGCATGGTATACCATTTATCAACCTGAGATCAGACCTTACACAACTTAAAACATCATACAACCTTGATTTTTTATCCATCGATAAAAATGGGCTTCATGGAATATCAGCCACTAAAAAGTCGGCCCAGCATCGCGGGCCTAAAAAAGTCGAATTCTGGTACGATCAAAATTCAGGTCTTATTAAGAAAATGATTTTCACAGGAATGCCACAGGCAAAAGGTGGACCAGCCAATGTTTCCGCGGAACTGGTCGACAACAACAATCTACCCATGATTTTTTTCAACCATGAATCCCATCACTTACCTGGCCGTGAAATAATAGAGGAAAACTAAAATGGTCCAACTACATCCACAACCAAGAGGCATGAAAGCCCTTTGTTTTTTGATTGCTTTTTTCACTTTTACAATTTGCTCTCTAACCTTGCTTATGGCGCAACCTGAGGGAAAAGAAAAGAAAGAAAAAGGGAAAGACAAAGGTAAAGGCAACAAACCCCCATCCGGCCTCTTAAAGCCATCAATGAGCGATACCATCAAGGCAAATATTTATGCCGACAACTGGTTCATCATGTACATCAACGGAAAGCTAACCGCGGTGGATTCAATTGATTTCATCCCGCACAATGTTGTATCCGTGGATATTCTTCCAGAATATCCCATGACAATTGCAGTGATGGCCAAGGATAATGCAGACCCAAAAACAGGAATGGAATATGGGACACACATTGGAGACGGCGGCTTCATATTGAAATTCGCGGACGGCACCGTCACATCATCAAGCTGGAAAGCAAAAAGTTTTTTCAAGGGACCGCTTAATTCTGACACTCAAAACCCAAAAGTGCAGCATGACCCGATTCCTGATGATTGGTTCAAGATTGATTTTGATGACAGCAAATGGAAAAACGCCACCGAATATACCGAGGAAAGGGTGAACCCCAAGGAGCCGTTTTATAAAGCAGACTTCAAAGGGGCAAAATGGATATGGACGGAGGACCTTGATTTGGACAACACCGTGATATTTCGGCATAAGGTTGAAAAAGAAGGCTGGAAACCAAGATGGAATACAAAACCAAACATTGACATAAGTGGTGCCTTGCCATGGAGGAATGAAAAATGAAACCTTTTAAAATGAGACTGGTTTTAATCGCCCTGCTCTTTTACTGTGGTGTTTCAAAGGCTCATCCCGGCCATGAACATGAATCAAGCTTAAAAGCATGGAGGTTTTCAGATGGTTCGGCAGAAATAAACGCTTTCTTTCTTTTTAGCGAGGGTGAAAATGTAAAATTAATAAAATCTGATGGGTCCATTGTCACCCTTCCATTGGTTGAACTCATAGAAGCTGATCGCGAATGGGTCTTGGAAAAATCAAACAAAATTAACGAAATAAATTTTGCCCCAAGTCATAATGCCGATCGATCCATAAAGTTAGCAATTACATTCGCATTTATTGTGACATTTTCAGCTTTATCGATATGGCCGTCTTTGATGAAATTTTATCAAGGCGCATCTATTTTTCCCCTGGCGGGCGCTAGTCTCCTCATGAGTTCCATTGCTTTGCTTGCCTTGGACAAGGAAACCAACACATCCGCCAGCTTGATTCGAAAACATTTTGAACCATTCAATGACAAAGTCAAATTCAGAAATGATGATGATTTTTTCTACATAGAATCCAATGGGATCCCCGATCATCCCATGATGATTGGAATCAGGGCATGGCAACAGCAGGTGCCGATACCTCAACCCTACCATGGAAAAAATTCCTGGCGCATACCATTAAAACCCAAGCTCGCTGAAACTCCTGTAAATGCGAAGTCAAATTTGTTCCGAGGGGCGATCGCACTTGCGATAAACGGTGTGCCTATTTTCAACCCCATAAAAAACGATGGAAAAACGGACACTTTCATTGCCGGCGAACTTGATGAATTTGGCGGTCATTGTGGAAGGGCCGATGATTACCATTATCATGTCGCTCCGGTACATCTTCAAAAGATCGTCGGCGCGAACAATCCTATTGGCTATGCGTTGGATGGTTTCCCACTTTATGGGTTCACTGATTCAACGGGTAAGGAACCCAAAGACTTGGATAAGTTCAATGGAAGGATGGAAAAAGATGGCTATCGATATTATTCAACCAAAATCTACCCCTATGTTAATGGCGGTTTACGGGGAATAGTCACAGTTAAAGATGACCAAATAGACCCCCAGCCCAGGGCAACCCCCATCAGACCGGATGGGAGACCACTGAAGGGAGCAAAAATCACAGGGTTCTCACGAGATGACTCCAAAAAATCCATGACTGTGAAATATGATCTTAATGGCAAAAGCAATTCGATACATTACACAAACAATGGTGATGGGTCCTATAATTTCACATTCACTGATGCTTTGGGAAAAGAGACAAATGCTGTTTACCAGGGCCGGCGTGGCGATGGAAAAGAAACCAAGGATAAAAAAGGGGGCGATAAAAAAGGATCTGACAAAAAAGGAAATCAATCATCAAAAGCGGGATCAGAATCACCTCGACTTCCATGGATCGCAGCCCATTTTGATGAGCTTGACTTGGATAAGGACGGTTTTCTGCTGCTATCAGAGTTAAAAAAAGAGATTGAAAAAACATTTTCCGGTTACGACACAAACAAGGATGGAAAACTCGTCAGGGAGGAGTACTCCGGTAAAAACGCACCCGTAAAATCCGCCATGGCTGGTTTCATCAAAGGCCATGCGGAGGAGTTTGCTGACAAGGACGGCACAATCACCAAGGAATCGTTAATGAATGCGATCATAAAAATGTATGAAAAGGCTGACAGGAAAAACGCAGGAAAACTTACAAAGAGTGATGCGTCGCAATCTGGAAAAATGCGCTAAACCTAATCAAGGAATCATTTACCTGACAGGAGATGTGGAATGAGAATCTTGTTGATATGCATCGCCTTGATTGCCCCAAACCTTGCGATTGGAGCTGAAAAACCCAATATAATTTTCATGCTTGCGGACGACCAGGGATGGAACGGATTGTCAGTCGCGATGCATCCAAATGTGGCGGGCTCGAAGGGGGACATCTTTCACACTCCAAATCTCGAGAAATTTGCGAGCCAAGGAATGCGGTTCAGCGCGGCATATGCTCCAGCGCCAGTATGCTCGCCAACAAGAATAAGTCTCCAGACTGGGAAAAGCCCTGCTCGATTGCATTGGACAAAGGCAGCACCTGCAGTTGAAGGCCAGAAACTCCTTGAGCCAAGAAACATCAAGGATATATCCACGAATGAAAAAACAATAGGGGATATGCTTCATGCCTCGGGTTATGCGACAGCACATTTTGGCAAATGGCACATCCGAGGAGGAGGTCCCGGTCAGCATGGTTATGATGAGCATGATGGAGACACTGGAAATGAACAGGCTTACAAATACACAGACCCCAATCCAGTGGATATATTCGGGATGGCTAAAAAAGCCGCTGCTTTCATGGAGAAAAGCAAAAAAGCAAACAAGCCTTTTTATATCCAACTCTCATGGAATGCGCTGCATGCGCAGGAAAACGCGTTAAAAGCCACACTTGCAAAATATGAAAAACTTGGCACTGGTAAAAATGTTCAGCGCGCCGCTATCACCGAGGATCTCGATACCGGGGTCGGAATGGTGTTAAAGTCCGTCAATGACCTTGGGTTATCAGCAAACACTTTCATCATCTACATGTCTGACAATGGAAGTGGAGGTGGGAAAGGCGCCCTTTCCGGTGGCAAAGGTGATTTATTCGAAGCCGGAATTCGAGTGCCACTAATAATCCGGGGGCCGGGTGTAAAACCAAATTCTTGGTGCCACACAAGGGTTGTTGGATTTGATTTGTTTCCAACCTTCTGTGAATGGGCAGGAATAGCCTCAACCAAACTGCCCAGGGATATGGAGGGGGGCAGCATTGCCTCTTTGTTATCTAATGATGGCCAGGGAAAGGTGGCCAGGTCACGGGATTTCCTGGCTTTTCACTTTCCACATTACCAGGGAGACACGCCACACTCCGCCATCATCAAAGGGGACATGAAACTCATCAAGTTTTATGAGGACAATCGATTATTACTTTTCGATCTTTCAAAGGACCTCAGGGAGAGTTCCAACCTCAGCTCAAAAATGCCAGAGGAAACAAAAAAATTGAACACAGCACTCACTGATTATCTATCAGAAATCCAAGCCCAACTTCCAACACCAAACCCAAAATACGATCCTAATCAAAAACCAGCGCCCCTGAAAAAGGGTGGTAAAAAAGTTAGTCCCGAGTCTGGTATGCAAAAAGGCAAAGCTAAGCCTGATAAATCCTGAAAATTACCCAAACCTTCACAGTCAGTTAAAAGCACTCTGAGGACTGTTATGAATATTTTTATGAAATCAGTACGCCCTGCATTTTTTTTCGGATCATTAATCACATTGATTTTTATTTCATCGGAAAATCCAGCTTGGGGCCAAAAGAAAAACAAACAGGATGGAGGCGGGCCAAAGCATGTGTTTTCTGGGCCTGCGCCCGAGCACCCTTTTGATGTCATTCTTGGCCGCCCAGGGCCAACATCCATCACCGCAAGTGTACTGGCCTACAAGGATATCTTTGCTTTTGTTTCCTATGGGAAAGAAAAAGGATCGGTGGAATTTAAATCTTCCATCACAAAGTTAAACAATGGCACCCCTCATGAATTCATTCTGAAGGATTTGATCCCTGACACCCGCTATTTTTACAGGTTGAACACTTCTTCCGATAAATCAGCTAATTTCACTGTCCAGGAAGAATCATCATTCCACACCCACCGTAAATCGGGATCTTCCTTCAAATTCACCATCCAATCAGATTCTCATCTTGACCAAAGTGTTAGGCCTGCGGTTTATGAAAAAACCCTTGCGAACTGCCTTGCAGACAATCCTGATTTTCACATCGACCTTGGCGACACCTTCATGACCGACAAATATGCAAACTACAAGGATTCACTTCCACAGTATATTGCCCAGCGTTATTACTTTGGATTAATTGCAAAAAGCGCACCTTTGTTCCTTGTGTTGGGCAATCACGATGGAGAGCGTGGGGATCGTTATGATGAGTCCAATGACAACATGCCAGTTTGGTCAAATCTTACTAGGAGAAAGTATTTTCCCAATCCTTTTCCTGATGGTTTTTACACAGGCAACAAGGCATCGATAAAACCCATCAACAGAATGGAAAATTATTACTCGTGGGAATGGGGTGATGCCCTTTTCGTGGCCTTGGACCCCTTTTGGTACACAAAAAAACGAGGCGGTAACAAAGGTGATGGGAACTGGGCAAGAACCCTTGGTGAATCACAATACAAATGGCTTGAAAAAACACTTGCAGATTCAAAGGCAGCCTTCAAATTTGTTTTCATCCACCATTTGGTTGGCGGATTGGACAACTCAGCAAGGGGAGGAAGTGAAGCCGCTGTCCTTTATGAATGGGGCGGAAAGGGAAAGGATGGCAAGGATGAATTCAGGTTGAATCGCCCGGGTTGGAGCGCCCCAATACACCAACTTTTAACCAAATATAAAGTCTCTGCGGTGTTTCATGGTCATGATCATTTTTATGCCATGCAAGAGCTGGATAATATTGTTTACCTCATGGTACCCCAGCCTGGTCATCCCGGATACGATAGCAAGCTTCGAAACATCGAGGAATATGGTTATATTAGGGGTAAATTCATGCCTCCCTCCGGGCACATTCGAATTTCCGTCTCCCCTGAGAAGGCAGTTGTAGATTATGTGCGGGCCTACCTACCACAATCGGAATCAGCCGACCGAAAAAATGGTGAAATTGGCCATTCATTCACCTTGAAACCAAAATAACAAACCTATCAACAAACCACATTGGTACTTTTAACTTTCTTATTCTTTATATGAAAGTCATAATACAATTTGGAATTAGACCTAACCGAGAAAATTATATTTTCCCAAATTGAGATTTATGCAATG
>SYCV01000002.1 GCA_005786805.1 Planctomycetia bacterium
AGGAAACCTGGATTATTTACAACGCACGATCCCGGAGTTTCATTCCAAGGGTGCCCGTTACATGTCGGCGGAATCAAGTGACAACTGGGGCCCCAATGGCTTGGGTTACTATTTTGCAGCCCGCATGCTTTGGGATGTGCGCGAGGCTAAAAATCGTGATGCCATCGAGCGGGATTTCCTGACCCGCGCATTCGGCCCCGCAAGCCCCGCCATGAAGGATTTCTATGACCAGATCAATGGCTCCAAGCCCCACCTTGTGGTTGATGACCAACTCGGAAGAATGTACCGCTCCCTGCAAAAAGCCAGGGTAATGGCGGATGCGACTGAAATCAAAAACCGCCTTGATGACCTCGCGCTTTACACCAGGTATTGCACCCTTTACCACCGTTACGCCACCGCCGATGGCAAAGCGAGGCAACTCGCGTTCGAAAATCTTATCAAGCACGCCTACCGAATGAGAACCACCATGATGATTCATGCCTACGCCCTATATCGCGACCTTGCAGGCCGTGATAAGACGGTTTCAATTCCAACGGATGCAAAATGGCAGGTCCCCGAGGGTAAGAACCCCTGGAAATCGAGCGTACCCTTCACCCCGCAGGAAATTGAAACCTTCATCACCGAGGGGATCTCAGCCCATAAGCTGGTTGAGTTGAATTTCAAACCAGTCAACTTTGGTGCCAACCTGTTGCCTGCGATGAGTCGTCTGGCGATCCCCGGAGATTTACCAGCCGGCGAATTCACCCCGGGTAGGGGCACACAGTCTTTCCTGACTTACGCCAGCCAACCCTCCAATATCGAACTAAATATCACAGGCGGGATGATCGCCCATTATCGTGACAGGGGAAATGTGAAAGTCGAACTCTATAAGATCGGCGGAGAAAGCCAGACTGGTGAAAAGGAAACACTGGTTGAAACCAACGCATCCATACCTCCCGATGGGGTTGAGCGAACCATAAAGCTTTCACTCAAGCAACCCGGCCTATACAAGATAATCGTCAAGGATGGAAACGACCGCACCCAGGTCAACTGGCCCAAGGGACAATTGATGACCATCGCCTCAACCCAGGAGAACCCGATGAATCGCTTTTATGGGTTGTGGATGGGTTACTTTTATGTACCCAAGGGAACCAAAATGATCGGACTTTTTGGCGGTGAGCATGGTGAAGTTCGCGACAGTCAAGATAGACCCCACTTCTGGCTAAATGGTCGTGAACCTAATTTTTACAGTGTGCCCGTGCCGCCCGGCGAGGATGGAAAGTTTTGGCGGGTGCGCTATTGCAGGGGCGCTGTCAGGCTCCTTACCGTGCCACCCTTCTTCGCAAAGACCCCCGGGGAATTATTACTACCCGATGAGGTGCTTGCAAAAGATGGCATCAAACAAACTCCTTGAAGATCATCGGATTTCAAGGGGCAAAATCATCACTGTTTCGCATGACACCCGCAATACCCGCACAATTTCCTTGGGAAACGGAACCTGCCCAATAGGCGGTATTTACTCCCTAGGCATTTACCATCCACATTGCAAAACCTTTATGTTATGTTGAAACTTTAGGATTAAAACCCGGCATAGGAATTATTTTCATGCGAACTTCAGCCGCGATTGTATCTTTGCTTTTTCTTTGCCACTCGTGCATTTTTGCAGACACACTCACAATCAACACCCCCATTGATTACCAGATCGTTCAACGCAGTTCGAAAGACAAGGGAAAAATCATCGTTGCAGGCAAGCTTGAGACCACCAAAGCCGAGATTGGCGCGATTGAAGCCAGGTTGACTGGCAATGGGATCAAAGGGGACTGGCAAAAACTTCTCTCCACCCCCAAGGGTGAATCTTTCAGGGGAGCCTTGGAGGCGCCCACCGGTGCGTGGTACTCCGTTGAGGTTCGCGCCCTTGATCAAAATGCCCCCTTTATTTCATCCTCGGTGGCACATGTGGGCGTTGGCGAGGTCTTTGTCATCGCGGGGCAATCCAACTCCGCAAATCACGCGGAGGAAAAACTCAAGCCAAAATCTGACAAGGTTGTTGCATTCGATGGCAAAAGCTGGAAAGCCGCGAATGACCCGCAACCCGGCGCAAGCGGTGGCGGTGGAAGTTTCATCCCACCCTTCGCGGATGCCATCGCTGAACAATTCAATGTCCCTGTGGGAATCGTCGCGACGGGTGTAGGCGCTAGTAGCATCCGCGAATGGCTGCCTGAAAAAACAACCTTCCCCAATCCTCCAACGCTTCTGGGAAATGTTACCAAGCTTGAATCCGGCGAATGGGAAAGCAAGGGGATCATCTTCCAGCGACTGGTCACGAAATTACAGCCACTTGGCAACCAGGGATTCAGGGCGGTGCTCTGGCATCAGGGCGAATCAGATGCCAACCAGTCCGACCCAACACGCACCTTGAAAGGCGAACTGTATCAGAAATATCTCGAGCAACTCATACGGGAAAGCCGTCGTGAAGTGGGCTGGGATTTTCCATGGTTTGTCGCACAGGTAAGTTATCACTCCCCCGCTGACACAGGGTCGGAAGATATACGCTTGGCACAGAAGGCTTTGTGGAACAACAACACCGCCCTCGAGGGACCGGACTCCGACAAGCTTGGAAGTGAGTACCGCGATGGCAACGGCAAAGGTGTGCATTTCAATGGCAAAGGCCAGAGGGAGCACGCTGTTCGCTGGGTGCAAAAAGTTGCACCCTGGCTTGAAAAGCAACTAGCAACTCCTCCGCAAACCAGCACCATCGGCCCTTCAAGGGGAACCCTTCTCATCGTGGGTGGAGGCGGCAAGGACCCGGGCATCATGAGGAAATTCCTCGAACTTTCAGGGGGTGATAAAGCAGTGATCGCAGTGGTGCCCACCGCGATGGAAGGCGATAACTTTGATAATGAAACTAGGCCTGCGCCAGCGTTACGAAAGGCTGGGGCTGCCAAGGTCTTTGTACTTCACACCCGCGACAAAAAAGTCGCGGACTCTGACGAATTTGCCGACTCCCTTAAACAGGCCACCGGGGTTTGGCTTGATGGCGGCAGGCAATGGCGCTACGCGGACAGTTATCTCAATACCAAAACACAGAAGGCATTGTTTGATCTTCTGGACCGAGGCGGGGTGATTGGCGGTAGCTCCGCGGGTGCTTCCATCCAAAGTTCCTACATGGTGCGTGGGGCCCGCGAAGGCAACACCATCATGATGGCGCCAGGCTATGAGACAGGCCTCGGCTTCATCAGGGACTGCGCGATCGATCAACACCTCATCAAGCGCAAGCGGGAAAACGACCTCATCGCAGTGGTGCAAAAACACCGCCATCTCCTGGGCATTGGAATTGATGAGGATACCGCTGTGATCGTCCGGGGAAATGACCTGGAGGTGATTGGATCAAGCAAGGTTGCAATATATGATCCCAGGCGCGATCTGATGGAAGGCGAAAAGTTCTATTATTTTTTAAACTCAGGCGAGAAGTTCAATCTCAAGACCCGGGAAAAACTTCCATGATCATGACAACAATCCTTTTTTTGAATTGCCTGTCGATCGCGGCACAGGATGTGGTTATTCCCGAGAGGCCAAATATTCTTTTCGCAATCGCGGATGACTGGGGCGTTCATGCCGGGGCTTATGGAACCCCGTGGGTTAAAACGCCGAACTTCGACCGAGTTGCCAAGCAAGGGATTTTGTTCCGCAATGCCTTTACCCCCAATGCCAAGTGCGCGCCTTCGCGGGCCTGCATCCTGACAGGCAGGAATTCCTGGCAACTCAAGGAGGCTGCCAACCATCTATGTTACTTCCCGAAAGAATTCAAGGGTTGGGGAGAGGCGCTCACGGAAAACGGCTGGCAGGTGGGCCACACCGCCAAGGGTTGGGGACCCGGTGTCGCCCTTGATGATAAAAACAAACCGAGGCAGATGACCGGGAAGCCATTCAATGATCATAAAACCCCGCCCCCTGCAAACGGCATCAGCAACAATGATTATGCGGCAAACTTCAAGGAGTTCCTGGGCACCACCTCGAAAGAAAAACCCTGGGCCTTCTGGTACGGTGGCTTAGAACCCCATCGTGGATATGAATTTGGTTCCGGCGTCAAAAAAGGTCAGAAGAAACTTTCTGACATTCCCAAGGTGCCTGGTTATTGGCCCGACAATGATACCGTTCGAAACGACATGCTCGATTACGCCTTCGAGGTCGAGCACTTCGATCGCCACCTTGGCAAAATGCTTGATGAACTGGAAAAACAAGGTTTGTTGCACAACACCCTTATTGTTGTGACCTCCGATCATGGCATGCCTTTTCCCCGCTGCAAGGGCGGTGCCTATGTTGATTCCAATCATGTGCCCCTTGCGATCATGTGGAAAAAAGGAATCACCAATCCGGGAAGAGTGGTGGATGATCATGTGAGCTTTGTTGACCTGGCACCCACATTCATCGATCTTGCAAACCTAGACTGGAAGAAGACTGGAATGGCACCAACTCCAGGTATCAGCCTCAGGGATGTCTTCTCATCGGCAAAGTCCGGATCCATCAATCCGTTTCGGGACCATGTTCTCATCGGCATGGAAAGACACGACATAGGAAGGCCCGGGGATGTTGGTTATCCCATCCGCGGGATCATCAAGTCAAATTTGATCTATCTTCAGAACTTCGAACCTTCCCGCTGGCCCGCCTGTAATCCTGAAACAGGATATCTCAATGTTGATGCAAGCCCCACCAAGACATTGATACTGGAGGATCATCGAAGAAACCCCACGGATAAATTTTGGAACTGGTGCTTCGCGAAGCGCCCCGGAGCGGAACTATACAACCTGGAAAAAGACCCCGACTGTTTGGTTAATCTCGCATCGGACCCTGCGAATGCTGAAATCTGCGCCTCCCTTAAAAACGAGATGTTCGCGAAGTTGAAGGCACAGCAAGACCCCCGGATGGAAGGCAAGGGCCAGATCTTTGACCAATACCCACATTCCAACAAGGCCCATGTGAATTTTTATGACCGGTACATCAAAGGCGAAAAATTGAACGCAGGCTGGGTCAACCCCACCGATTTTGAGAAGAAACCCCTCGATTGAAAACTCCTTTCCAAGGAACAACACCATGCTAAGGCGCCAATGGATGAAACATACCTCCGCGGGAATTCTTGCAGCCACGATTCTACAGGAGGGCAACTCCAGCCAGGCAAAGAAGCGTATCAAGATCGGCCAGATAGGCGTTGGACATGCACATGCCAGCAAACTTTCCGTCTACCGGGCATCCAGTGATTACGAGGTAGTGGGCTTGGTCGAACCAGATGAGGCACTCAGGAAAAGCGCCCAAACCCAGTCTGTCTATGGCGACTTGAAATGGATGACCCGCGAGGAACTTTTGAATTTTAAAGACCTTGACGCGGTGCTTGTTGAAACCCGTGTTGCTGATCTTCTCGATAATGCCGAGGCTTGCATTGCCGCGGGAAAGCACATCCATCTGGATAAACCCGCGGGCGATTCCCTGCCCCGGTACAAACGCATCCTTGAGAACGCGAAAAAGCAAAACCTTCTTACCCAGATGGGCTTCATGTATCGCTACAGCCCAGCGGTCATCATGCTTCGTGACTTCCTTAAAAAAGGCTGGCTGGGCGATATCTTTGAAGTGCATACCGTGATGAGCAAGGTGGTTTCTCCTCCCGAAAGAAAAAATCTCGCAAAGTTCAAAGGGGGCATCATGTTCGAACTGGGCTGCCATATCACCGACCTTGTCATTGGAATCCTTGGCAAACCAACCAAGGTCGAGGGTTATAACCAGCATGCATCCTCGATCGATGATGGCTTGATGGACAACATGCTGGCGGTGCTTTCCTATCCCAAGGCGATTGCAAGTGTCAAATCATCCGCGATGGAGGTTGAGGGAGGCAACCGAAGGCATCTGGTGGTTTGTGGCAGCGAAGGCACCTTCGAAATCGAGCCTTTGGATAATCCCTCGGTAAGGCTCTCTCTTTCAAAGCCAAGGGGTGAATACAAAAAGGGCACGCATGAGATCAAACTACCAAAGTTCACCAGGTATGTCGCGGATGCGGCAGACATGGCTCGCATCATCCGGGGGGAAAAACAAACTGACTTTTCCTACGATCACGACCTTGCGGTGCAGGAAACCCTGCTGCAAGCCTGCAAGATGATTTGATACAACCAATTTCAGGAGGCTTTTTCATGAACAACAATCTACTGGTGATTCTCGGTTTAATATTGGGTGGCTCTCTCCATGCTGCAGAAAGGGAATCCGCTCCTGAATTTGAATGGGTGGCGCATGCCGGGGGAAAATTGCATGATAAAACCCGGGGCATCGCGGTGGATGGCAAAGGGAATGTCTACCTTACGGGGGAATTCACAGGCACCGCGACCTTTGGCGAATTCACCCTCACCAGCAACAAGCTGATGGATTTCTTCATCGCCAAGGTGGATCCCAAGGGAAAGTTCCTATGGGTGCGCAGTGGTGGTGGCTCAAAAATCGACCGCGGATACGCGATCACGGTCGATGATGCGGGGAACTCCTATGTGACTGGTCATTATGAAAGCTCCGATGCGAAGTTTGAGGATGTCACGCTTCCGAACTCGGGCGATTACGATATTTTTATCGCGAAGTATGACACCTCGGGAAAGATGCTTTGGATAAAAACCGCCGGGGGAAAGGGCTATGATTACGGCCACGGCATCGCGGTGGATTCCCTCGGAAATTTATTTGTCACAGGCGCCCTCACGGGAGAGGGAAACTTTGACGAGGTTAAACTTTCAGAACCTGGCACCTCGCGTGTCTTTTGCGCCCGCTACACCACCGATGGCAAACTTCTCTGGGTTAAAACACCCCAGGGCAAGGGCAACAGCAGTGGCCATGGGATCGCCGTTGATGGCAAGGGCAATTGCTTTGTGGGCGGCCATACGGGTGGCGATGGTTTGCTTGGCGATATCAAGCTCACCAATTCCAATGGCAGAGATATCCTGGTTGCAAAGCTTGATTCCACAGGAAAGGTTCATTGGGTTGCGCAGGGGCAGGGCAGCAGTGGAGCCATGATCCATGAGATCACCGCTGACAAAAACGGTAATGTCTGGGCCTCGGGGATGTTCAAGGGCGAACTCAAACTCAAGGACAGGGTGGTGAAAAGCAATGGCGACAGCGATTTATTACTGATGAGCTTCGGTGCTGATGGTTCCGAGCTTTGGACCAAAACCGCTGGCGGGCCCGGCATTGATTACGGTCTCGGAGTCGCCACCGATAACCAGGGTAACTCATTTCTAACAGGCTCCTTCACCGGCAAAGTGTTGTTTGAAGGCAACGAGAAAACCTCCTCAGTATCCGCTGATATTTTCATCATCAGTTTTGATCGTGCTGGAAAAGAGCGCTGGTTCAACCAGGTGCAGGGCAAGGGAACGGATCACGCCTACAGCATTGTCGCTGATTCCTCAGGCAACCTTTATCTTTCCGGGGCTTGCAGCGGGAACGCGACCTTCGGCAAACATGAGTTCACCAACCTGGGAAGCAATGACATCTTCCTGGCAAAAGTGAAGGCAAGATAGGCGATACTCCGGACAATCAAAGATTAAGTACGGGTGAAAACCGGGCTACCCAGCGTGCCGGTGCTGTCCGCGAAAGAATCACTCCCGATTCCCAAAGACCGAAGGATGCTGAGGTACATGTTCGACATGCGATGCTCGCCGTTCTTCCAGTAGGTGCCATGCTTCAGGCCCATGTTGGAACCGCCAGCAACCAGGGTTGGAAGATTCCTGGGATTATGCGTGGTGCTGGCGCCACTGCCAAAAAGCACGATGGTGTTGTCAAGCACGCAGCCGTTTCGGTCCTTGTACTTGTTCAAAAGTTTAAGGAAATGCGCGACCTGCTGGCTCAGGAAGAGATCATACTTGGCAAAGTCCAGCTGGCCAGCCTTGTCATTGGCATGCGAAAGACCATGATGGGTTTTTGAAAGTTTCAACTTCAGGGGGAATGTATCGCTTATGCCCATGCCATCCTCACGGTTCAACATGAAGGTCACTGACCTGGTTATATCCGCATCAAACGCCAACGCGATGAGATCGAACATGGTGCGGTAATAATCGGCGGGTTCGCCCTCCGAGGTGACATTCAAGTCAAGATGGGAATAATCCTGTTTCTTAAGCGGGACATCAATCCACTTTTCCGAGGATATCAAGCGGGATTCCACCTCATTGAGCGAGGTGAGATACTGTTCCAACCTCTCACGATCGGATTTCCCCAGCACACTGTTCAGCGCCTTGGTGCTTTCAACCACCGCATCCACCAATTTAATCCGGCGCTTGAGATCATCGCGTTCCGTCTTCATTGAATCGCGATCCACACGGAACAACCGGTTGAATACACGCCTAGGGTTGTTCTCCGCGGGGATGGGCCTTCCCTCCAAGCTGTAGGAGATAGTTCCCGTGCGCGATAAAAACCCGGTTCCAGCATCGATCGATAACACCAGCGAGGGTTGCCTGCAGAATTGCTTGGTGTGCAAGGCGATCACCTGGTCGAGGCCCGCGGAATTATAAGTCCCGGGTTTTGGATTATGCAGCGGGGCACCTGTAAGCCACATATCGGAGCATACATGGGGATCGGCCTTCGGCCCGCTTGGGTGATGCAACCCGCCCATGAAACTCAATTGATTTCGAAAGGCGCTTAATGGCTCGGTCGATTTTCCAAACACAAAGTCATTGCCATTTTTAGCTGAAGGAAACCAGCTCCAATCATCAATTCCATGCTCCGCTCGGGGCAAGGACATGCCATTTGCCGTGTAGAGGGCGCAGAATCGTTTTGGGATTTGTTCAGCAACCTCGGCACCCATGGCATCCAACACGGGCAATGCCATTGCCACTCCGCCCATCCCCCTAAGGAATGCCCTGCGATCTAGTTGTCCGGTTGGATTCATTGCTTTCTCCGGCTGGTATGCCCCAAGATGCCCATCAGATTATAATAGTACTCTATTTTTCGGTAAATATCCTGCTGTTCACCACAAAAAGAATCATATCCTGCATGCGATATCCGTTCGCCTTCAACTTCAAGCCCTCCTTTTTCAGAAATTCAAGCTCATTGAAAGATAGATTTCGCCCCGAGGCGTAAATCGCAAGATGCTTCAACATGCTAAATCCAAGCTGGTCGATCCGATCATCAACCAGGTACCGTTTCAGGTCATCAAGGCCTGATACCTCTTTCTTGTCAGGAAGCACTGACCGGGCGTCAATCTTTTGCAACTTTAATCTTCCACCCGCATCGAATTCCTCAAGAGGCACTCCCCATGGATCTATTTTCGCATGGCACTGGGTGCAACCCTTCTGGTTGCGATGCTGCTCAAGCCTTTCGCGCAGGGATAATTTTTTGGAATCCTCGGCAAGTGCGGGAACATTGGGTGGCGGGTCATCAGGAGGCTCTGCGATGATTCTTCGGGCGAGCCATGCACCCCGCTTCACCGGGTTGGATTCGCGCCCATCGGAAAGCCCCGCCATGATCGCGGCCTGACCAAGAAAACCCCCCAGCTCTTTTCTGCCATGCTGGATGGGAATGAAATCAAACCCACTCTCCGTCTTGTCACCAAGGTCGTAGTAACCTGCAACCACCTCGTTGGCGATGATGAAATCAGACTCGACAAGGTTCTTGACTGGGAGATTGTTTCGAACCAGATATTGAAGATATTGCGCGGGCTCCCTGAGTAACTGGGCCTTCGCATCCCGGGTTAATCTTGGAAACTGCCTGCGGTCGGGTTCCAGCACCTGGAACTTCTCAAGTGCAAGCCATTGCGATGCGTATTCATTGATGAATCCGGAAAACCTGGGATCGCCTATCATTCGCAACACTTCGGCACCAAGCTGGTCGCGAAGTTCCCCCTTGGAAGCAAGCTTCAATGTGGTCTCATCGGGCGGGCCGTTCCACAAAAAATAAGAGAGCTTCGAGGCCAGCTCGTAATTGTTCAACGGCTCGGGATTGGGCGTCTGGCTGTTCTCAATCAGAAATAAAAACTGTGGCGATGTTAGCACCACCTGTAACACATCCTTGATACTTTCTTGAAAGCTGGCTCCGGATCGGGAAGACTTTTCAAACACATTCAACAACGCGGATTCTATTTCCGGGCTGATCGGGGCACGATAGGCCCTCGTCGCGAATTCCCTGATGATCTTCCTCGCGTAGGCATTGACATCATCTTTCCTGTCAAAATCAACAAAGATGTTCCTATGCGTCGCGGGAGGCCATGTCTCATAAAACGGCCCTTCAAACTCGACCGAGCTTATCAGAAGGCGTGGCATTTCGCGCCCATCGGTGTATTCACTATGAACACCAATCTCGCGAACCCCAGCCAGGTAATTCACATTGTCTTTTTCAACATCAGGGCTTGGATAATTTCGAATGGCACCCTCAAACACAAACACCCCAGGCTTGCAGGAGGTAACCGGCCTGGCTTGGCCTATCGGGGCCAGGGTGCTGCCACAATCCCTGCGAAAACCCATGGAAACACCCAGTTGCGGGGATCTTTTTTCAAACGAGATAAACTTCCTGGTGAGTTCATGCGACTTGGGCAAAGGTGTGAAAACCACCCGGTCAAAACTTTTGGCGCCATTGGATTGGGCGTTCACTTTCATCTCGCCCGCAGGCAACCTGACAACGACAAACGCCGGCTGGTTTAATGTCCCCGAGAATTGCCTTTCACCCAGTGAAAGATTCAACTCGGAAGGTTTCTCTCGGGGTGGCTGCACAAATTTCCTGCCCGGTTCCACCAGCGATTGGATTTCTGATTCGTCCAGCGCCCTCTGGTAAATCCTGACCTGGCTCAACTCGCCCTTGAATTGCTGCGCATCCTGGATTCGGCCAAGGTAAAGATCAACCTTGGGGTTGTCGAGATTCGCCGGCCCTATCACTCCCTTGCCCACCAGGAAACCATTTACATAAAGGCGTGTTTCATTATTTCCCCGGCGAACCACTGCGGCAACATGCTGCCAGGCGTTGGGTCGAATCGTGCCCGGGGGCGAACTTACGGTGCCATTGGATTGGTTATCCGGGCCCGCGGTCTCGATCCTAAGCACGCCCTTGTTGTTGGGCATGTCAAAATACCAGCCATGGGTCCAACTGTATTTTCCTAGGCAAACAATACCAGCCTGCCTGAGCTGGGTGGGATGAATCCAGGCAGCAACCGTGAACTCACCATCCTTGACATTCATCGCTTCATTGCGGGGGATTAAAACCGAGTCACCATTACCATCGAGCGAAAGCGCCTTGCCAAAGGGAGAGTTCACAAACCTGGCATCACCCTGAAGTTTACCTTCAAGCGTTTTTGTCTCGGGATTACTAAGGGCGTTACCATTCAAGGGCCAGTTCCCAATCAACTTTTCATTCAGCCTTGAGGAATCGATCTGGGCTGGTTTTTCCCTCGCAGCGGAATGAACATCAACCTGGTAGATACCCGCCTGCTTGACCGTTATGAAAGAGGAAGGCGAGGGATCATTGCAGACAATTGCATTTTCAGAATTTGAGGATTGGGCAGCCACGCCTGGATCAATCAGCAGCCCATCATCATACTTCGCGGCATTGACGGTGATGCGAAAGCGCCCCTGGTCGGGAAGTTCCCGCAGGGCGATTTTGAAGTTGGCCCTTGGCCCGTAGGTGCTATCAACACCGAAGATCTCGGCACTGGGAATCGCAGGGCGCAACAACAAACCCTGTTGCACGGTGCTGTAGGCCAATCCCTTTGGATAACCGGTGGATCCCCGCATGCAGGCGTAAACCGCATGGTAGATACTGTCATAATTTCTCCAGCCACGGACGGTGCTGTTGCCTTCATAACCTTCAATAAACCGGTACTTCGTCTGCATGATAAAAGGGTCGAAGGCAAAGGATTTTATTGGCTTGGACTGGGTGACCACGAAATCCCTGTTGTTAAGCAGTAGGCTGTTGGCACCTAGGATAAGCTGGTCGGGACAGGGATTTTTGTTGATGGAGGCTCCGAGGTCCATTCGAAAATTTTGGATGACAGGCTTTGATTTCTCATCCACGATGCAGGCTTTAAGCGCCTTGTCCGCTATTTCAAAATACGATTCCAACAACAGCGGGGATAATTGCAATGTGGACTGGTTGTTTAAAAACCCATCCCGGGAAACCGCATCCGGGGGGAGAATATCCGTGAAAATATCATCGATCTTCAAAAGCTCTCGAAGCGTGTTTTTATACTGGGCCACCGTCAGCCTTCTCGCGCCACCATTCTTGGGAGTCGGCCTAAGCCTTGCGATTTCCTTCGATCTTTGAATCCAGGATATTATTTGCTCGCGCTCCGCCTTTGTTGGCTGGGCCTTGCCTTTCGGGGGCATCGCCTCATCCCTTACCTGGTGCAGGATCGCATCCCACAGGCGAATTTCATTATCAGCAAATGCCGCGGTAAGATGATCCACGCGAATCCCGGAACTCATCTTGTCCGCGTTATGGCATTGGTTGCAATATTGTTTCAAGAACGGGCCCGCGTGCTTTTGAAAAGCAGACTCCATCTCGGTTGGCGCTGCGGCATGAACACCTGCCACCATCAAAACGAACATCATCATGCCATATATATTCTGGGACATATTTTCACTTGAACCGGGTAGGTCGGACAATTCCAGGCAGATACACCTTTTTATATTAATCGAAAATCGCTGAAACCCAGCGTTTTATCCAAAAGAATTGCTCTTTTTTAGGCAGGTGCGCCCGATCTTTCTATCAGGACTGATTTTAACATGGGTTCAAATTCAACCCGGCTTGACCCCATCACTTTTTCCCATATGGCCCGCTTTTGCTGGCATCAATACGGCTTATGCCTTAATATTGTCATTTCCATTGTTATCCCGCCTGTGTTTATCAGGAAACTTGAATCATGAAACTCAAAATTGCCGCCGCTTTTCTTTGTGGATCACTCTTGGCCCCTCTCTTTGTTTGTGGGGCGGATGTCCCACCCTCGGACAAACGCCTTGCTCCACCCAAGGACCTCAATGGCTACTTCCCCTTCTCTCCGCCACAAACCAAAATTGAATGGGATACCAGGGCCGAATATGTCCGCACCCAGATCCTGGTCTCGCAGGGACTTTGGCCCATGCCAACCAAGGCCCCTCTCAATGCTGTGATCCATGGCAAGATTGAACGCCCCGATCACACCGTTGAAAAAGTGTATTTCGAAAGCAGCCCGGGTTTCTTTGTCACAGGCAACCTCTACAAACCAAAAAACATGAAGGGCAAGGTCCCTGGTGTTTTGTTCGCACATGGCCATTGGAAAGACGCCCGACTCAGCGAGGAAACACCTGAGAAAGTCCGAAGGGAAATCGCCACCGGGGAGGAACGGTTTGAAAAGGGCGGTATCAGCAGATTTCAATCCATGTGCGTCCAGCTTGCCCGCATGGGTTGCATAGTCTGGCAGTGGGACATGCTAAGCGATTCCGATTCCCGGCAGTTCTCTCGCGAAATCGTGCATACCTTTGCCAAGCAACGCCCCGAGATGAACAAGACCGAAAACTGGGGCCTCTACAGCCCACAGGCC
>SYCV01000171.1 GCA_005786805.1 Planctomycetia bacterium
ATGGATCGCATGGGTCAGCTTTCTTTTCGCACTTCACGACTTTGGGAGCTTCGCACTTCGGTGCTTCGCAGCAATCCTTGGCGAATTTTGCACGAAGTTTGTCAAGTAAGCTCGGCTTGTCACAGCAAGAGCTATTACATGAGCTTGTTGAAGTAACTGCAGGAGCTGCCGCGGGAGCAGCATCAGCACCAGCAACCCATGCTGTGGTCAAAAGTAAAAAAGCAGCGTTCACGAATCAACACCTCCATATAGAGACATAATTATTAGCAACAAGCCCCATCCCAGCGAGACAATCCCGACCGAGCTTGTGGGCCTCTGCCTGCCCTGTTCCTCTTCCGTCTCTCAAAGTGAAGATCTTTGTTTATGTCTCTAAAAACTTAGATCTCGCACTTCTCAGGTAATCAATCGGCAACCAATCTTTCCCGGCTTGAATAAGTTTCCCAAAAACTTTTTGCCCCCTATCTTCTTTGTATAACCCTTATTCAACCTAGCAGGATTGATCAAAATTCCAGTCAAATATTTCTTAATTACCCCATAACCCCCAAGCTCAAAAAACCACTCTCTGATTTTCTGTTTGAAAATAGGAATACTTGAAATCAAAACTATTATTTGGTTATCACAAGCCATTTAGATTAAGCTACTTATGGCAATATCTTTTTTGAATCAAAAATTATGACATTAATTGAAACAAAAATTTCATGATTTAGATTTGCTGTCTGAACCTGGATTTAAAATTTACAGAAAACTTTTTTATCCAATAATCGATCTTGATTATGGGTTAATTACCCAAATTACGATTTACTTATAATCGTTTGAAGTGTTAAGCATTCACAGACTGCGAGCTATTATTTTTGATACAAACGAAATGAATTATCTAAATGCTCTATATCTAACCGGAAAGGTATCAGACTAATTAATTACCGTAAAAAATCCCAGACAAAACACAAAGTGATAAGAAAGCGTAATAAGTAAATCGAATCATCGTTTAATCCCAGGTTTCATTCATTTTGAATTAACTTTAATCCTGTTACTTTTATCGACAATTATTTGGTAAATCTTTCGTAAAATTACGATGAATCCGATTCCATAATTTGGGCAAGATTTTTTACCCACTTGTTAAGAAAAGCTATTTAGTTAAACTCAATTAAAGTTGACCATGCTCATTTAAAATTTATTCGTTTCATCTAATTTTAAAAGGAAGTGTTTATTGTCAGCTTCAAAAAAATGGGTTCTACTTCCGCACGATGCAGAACAAGCCGCCCAGCTTTCAATTAAAAGCAAAATTTCACCGGTAATAGCCCAACTCCTGATCAACCGGGGCATAAGCACCCCGGAAAATGCCTTTCGTTTTCTTAACCCAGTTTTAAAAGGGCTCCATGATCCAGCCCTTCTTCCGGGAGCCATGAATGCCGCAAAACTTATTTTAAAGGGTCTTAAAGACGGCAAATGTATTTGCATTTATGGCGATTATGACGCCGATGGCATTTCAGGCACCGCAATCTTGCTTAGATTACTTCGAATTCTTGGTGGCAACCCCAGATTTTATGTGCCAAAACGACTCGAGGAAGGTTATGGGCTTAATTCGAAGGCTTTGGAAAGTCTCGCTAGGTCGGGAGTCAACCAAATTATCACTGTAGATTGTGGAATCGCAAGTATCGAGGAAGCTAAGCTGGCTAAATCCTTGAATATAGAATTGATTATCACCGACCATCATGAAATGAAATCCACAATTCCTGAAGCAGCCGCTGTTGTCCATCCGCGATTACCAGGCGGAGAGTACCCGTTTGGAGAACTCTCTGGCTCTGCAGTGGCATTAAAACTTGCATGGATGATAGCGGTTCTACATAGCGGCAGCACCAAGGTGGAAGATTTTCTGCGGGACTTTCTAGTTGAGGCGATTAGCCTTGCATCCCTCGGAATTGTCGCCGATGTCGTGCCATTACTTGATGAAAACAGAATTCTGGTGCGAAGCGGTTTGGAGAGGCTTACAAAATCCTCAAACTTCGGACTGCAAGCCATTGCCAAAGAAAGCAACCTTAATGAGAAAAAACAACTAAGCTCCACTGATATTGGATTCAATCTCGCTCCAAAATTGAATGCCGCCGGTAGAATTGGCTGCGCCCAACTCGTTGTGGATCTTTTGATAACCAATCGAATGGATCAAGCAAAAGAGATCGCACTTTTTCTTTCCGACCAAAACAAACAACGACAAAAAATTGAAAGACAAATTCTTACCGAGGCTAGACAAGTAGCGGAATCAGAGGAGTTTCGTGATGATCCCTTCCTGGTTCTGGCGGGCAACAATTGGCACCCGGGAATAGTAGGTGTAGTTGCGGGCAGGTTAACCGAGGAATATGGTAAACCCACGATTGTTCTCGCACCACCGGTTTCCCCGGCTGTAATTCCAGGACCTTCCGTGGACGAGGAATCACTTCCGGAATCTAAAGATATATGGTCTGGTTCTGGAAGGTCCGGTGGAATGGTAAAACTCCACGAGTTATTGGCTGAATGTGAGGCACTAGTTGTGCGGGCGGGTGGTCATGCCGCCGCTGCAGGCATGCAAATTGAAAAAGACAAAATACCCCTTCTCAGAAAAAAACTATGCTCACTGGTGAAAGAAAAATACCCTGCGGGGATCAAACCAGCCAATTTGATTTTGGATGCCGAAGTTCCGTTGTCTGCATTGACCAATTCCCTGGTAAGGGAACTAGATCAGCTAGAACCGTATGGAATGGGTAATAAGCGCCCGATTTACCTTGCCACCAACTTGAAAATTGAAAAGGAACCCACACTGGCAGGCACGGACGGAATGCATCTCCGTTTCCAAGTTTCACAGGAGGGATTCAAACTTTGGGCCATCGCTTTCCGAATGGGAAAAAGAAAGGATGAACTCATGTCAAATGGTGGTTTTTGCTCACTGGCATTTACCCCTAAAATAAATGAGTGGAATGGTATTAAATCGGTATCGCTGGAGGTTGTTGATTTTCAACCTTATAAAAACCCGGTATTTGAATAGGAACAATAAATGAAAATTCATTTGCAGGGGCATAGGGGAGCAAGAGGGAACAGGCCGGAAAACACTTTCACATCGATTGAATTCGCATTGGACTGCCAAGTTGACTCAATTGAAACTGACCTCCATCTTTGTGCGGATGAAAATGTGATTCTGTTCCATGACCATTTTTTTCAATCCAATAAATCATCCCATCAATATCTGATCAATGAGTTCACCCTAAAATCCCTGCAAACGATTTTAAAAACACCCCCTCAAAAAAATACGCGATTTCCCATGCAGGAATTTCAAGTTGGCCCTATTTCCCAAATTTTTTGCAATAAGCACGGTTTAAATCCTTGGGCACCCCCCACCTTGGGCCAATTCTTTGACTTTGTGGATTTTTATGCCAGCACGACATGTCACGCTGAGGAAAAACATCCCGACTGGCGAAATTCCGCCTCGTATCTTTGTTTTGATCTGGAGATAAAACAGCTTCCTTACCTGAAATGTAAAAGTGAGATAATATTGAATGTAATTTTGGAAGAATGCAAAAAAAGGAATCTACATGACCGCATGATAGTGAGATCTTTTGATCATAATATCCTTGAAGAAGCCAGGAGAATATTACCATTTTGCAAGCTAGGGTTACTTACGGATGGAACCATCCAGACAAATCTCATTAAAGAAATGCGGGATGTAGGGGCAACCTTATTCTGCCCCAAATTTGACACACTCAATAATCATGTGGTGAATTTAATGCATGAGAATCATTTCAAGGTGTTGCCATGGACTGCAAACCATCCTGATGAATGGCAATTACTTGAAAGAATGGGGGTCGACGGAATAACCACGGATTACCCCGGCGAATTCAGAAAATGGTGTTTTTCAAAATAAAAAAGCTAGCCCTTAATTTACCAGGGCTAGCTTGATATTTGATCAATGTTTATTGAACAAAATATATCAGTCAAAAATTATCTGCGAAAACTGAGGAACGATTTCCTTCGGGAACTCGAGGATTCAGTTGATTCAACCTGCTTGGGGGCTTCAACGGTCTTATTTTCTTCCTTGGCTACTTCAGGCGTTGAGGGAACCATTGCCAAGGAACCACCGCTTGACCGGCCTCTGCGGAACAACCTACCGCTTGATGAAGAGGCAGAACAATTTCCGGAAGCGCAAGAACTAGAGGCCACTGCAGAACCGGAAGCGGAACATACACCTCCAGCACATTCAGCACCAGCCACAGCCTGACCCAAACCGATCGCAAGAATAAAACTTATCATAAAAACCTCCTGAAAAAAGAAGACCTTTGGGGTCTTCAAAAAGATTCCAGACTAGGTTTCTTCCTTGAAACGCTAATTCACAAATCCTAAAAAAAAACCGCTACCCCACTTGCTTTAGGAGCAAACAATTCACATTTCTAAAGTAACCGTTTGGATTCCATTCCAAGAAGTGGCAGCATCGAATCATTTCGACTTTGAAATGTTAGAAGGGAAAAAAGCAATTGGCAAGCAAAATAGATAAATTTTAACGATTTTTATAATTATGACGATTATTCCGTCAAGGTAAAGTGTTACGGCATTTTAAGTTAACAGTATGCTCATAGTTTTATTTAAAAATAATAAATCATTTCCAATCTTTAACCATTGATGTTCAATTGAACACCTTCATAGGATTTTTCAATAAAAGGAAAAAATACAATTTAGTTTGGCTATTTCTTCTTTTACATCTTTTCTAAACATAAAAAACTGAATGCTTCGAAGAACCCCACTGTCACTTATGTATTTACAAGGAAATGACGAATTATCTAATATGGAGATGGAGGTCCTATTTATGAATAATTTTAGAAACCCGAAAATTTGGATAACCACAGCTATCTGCCTTGTGCTGCTGGCTCTTGGAATCAGCTCAATCAAACCCGACATAATCACTTTAAAAGTCAATCTGCTGGTTATAGGCTCCATTATTGGGATTGGGGGTTTCAGCCTGGCATGCAATCAAAGACTCCACGAAAATAATTCCGATATGACGCTTGGACTTACAACTTTTGGCTTGTCACTCACATTTTTTATTTCAAGTTTATCGATGGACCAAAGCTGGGATTCAATGATTCTGGCAAGTTCCATTTTCACTTATGTAACTTTTTTCCTAGGCATCTTTTTTTTACTTCCAGTAGTTGCAAAAAAAACAGCCGCAATCTGCTTTGTCCTTTTTCATTTTGCGGGAATAGTCACCGCAGTAACCTCAATTGAACCGCCAAACGCCCCGGCATCCTGGGTTGCCACAAACCTTTGGGCTTATTATTTCAGGCATTATTTGACTTTCACATATCTTAACAACGCTTACCATTTCTATTCTCCTGAACCAGGCCCCCCTGTTTTACTTTGGTCCAAGATCCAATATGACGATGGCTCATTCCGCTGGTTTAAAATACCCAACCGCTCTGAAAGCCCAATTCAAATGCATTATCAACGAATGCTTTCAATAACTGAAAGTACTAATGTCGCAAGCAATAATTCACCGGAAAATTGGGAGGAAAAATTACAAAGGCGCAATCTTTCAGGGTTGGCGCACCAACCCCAGATCACGCCTCTAAATCGCTCCATGTCCCAGTCCTATATGTTCAAAGAACCTGCGGAATACTCAAAAAAGACATTGGCCGCATACGCACTTTACCTGACCAAGAAATTCGCTCACCCACCAGAAAAACCCAACATCAGCATAGATAACATTAAGATTTACAGGGTAACCCATGCCATCATTACCCCTGCGGAAATGTCCCGCGGTGAAGACGCCTTGGATCCAACCCTTTATCTTCCATACTTCATGGGGAGTTTTGACAAAAATGGAAAGTTGATTGACCCTAATGATCCATTTTTATATTTCCTTCTTCCAATCACACGAAGTACCAATCCAAATGAACCCACAGTTTCCATTAACTCCCTTAATATTCATGCCGGGGATGTGAAAATTGTGCCTGAAAAGGAAGGCGGCAAACCATGAGTATTGGCCAAAGCTCCATTTTTGATCGACCCAAAAGTTCATCAAATAAAATCCAAGGCAAGGATGCCGATGGGGCTTCCTCGAATTTCCTGCAATTACTGGACAAATTCTGGTTCACCCCCGCTGAACCCCACACTATTGCATTGATGAGGTTGCTTACAGGGTTTTTGATTTTTTATATCACCTTCTGTTACAGCTTTGAATTATTGGCTTTTGTGGGACCTGACGGATTTATCAACCAGAAACTGGCGGAAGATTTTAGAAAAGACACGCCAATGTTTGTCATGGCTCCGGAATGGACGGAAAACACCATTGAAATCACCAAGACAAACCTTAGCTGGTCTATTTTCTACCATTCCATGAATCCTTATTGGATCTGGATTTTTCACATCGGTTTTTTGATTGCGAATCTATTCATGGGTATTGGTTTATTTTCACGAACCAGCACCATTATTTCCTGGTTTGGGGCATTGTGCTATGTGCATAGGGCACCCACGGCTTTGTTTGGAATGGATGCCATGATAATCATCCTGCTTTTTTACATGATGATCGCTCCGGGTGGCGAAATATACTCCCTGGATTATTACCTGCAAAAACTAAGAAGGAAGAAAGCTGGAGACCCCAACTGGGATTCTCAACCAAAACCACTGGTACTTACAAATTTTGTGACCCGAATGATCCAGATTCATTTCTGCATCATTTACCTTGCTGCAGCCACATCCAAGTTACAGGGTTCCTCGTGGTGGAATGGGACGGCATTATGGGGAGTATTAGCAAACTATTCCTTCAACCCGATGCATATTTCCCTTTACACATCTCTACTTGTATTTCTTACAAAGCACAAAGTGCTTTGGGAAATCATCATGACTTCCGGTTGTATTTACACCCTTGTTCTCGAGACATCTTTTCCATTTCTGGTTTGGAATCGGAATTTAAGATGGTTGTACATATGCGGCTCAATCCTGCTTCACACTGGCATTGGTATTTTGATGGGTTTGACAACTTTCAGCATATGCATGATAACCCTGGTTTTGGCTTTTATTCCGCCGGAATTTATAAGGAACCTGATAAATCACTACATTCTTGGGTACCCTAAAAGTTCCACAACTTAGATTTTTTTATTTACTCTCCGAACCAAGTTCGGAATTAAAATCCATTTGATTGCAACCATTCCTATTCAAAATCCTCAAGAATTTCAATCATCCAACCGATATTTAAGGAAGGGGATATTACTGACATTGTCAGAATAAGCGCCCTTCCTTACACGGGCTTTGATAATGCATGTTTTGCGGAAAATCACTGTGACCGCAGTTTCGATCGCCTTGCTGGCGATTTCCTCCTTTATTTTTACTTCATTTGTTTTTTCTGCGCCTCCAACAGACACTTATTATTCAAGAGATTCCGCGTTCATCATTCCGTTCTCGTCCAATCCCGCTGAAACAAAGATTCAAAAAATCCTTCTCCATGTCTCTGAAGATTTTGGAAAAACCTACTCCCATGTAGGTACCGCGCTACCCACCCAGAAACAATTCCTCTTTCGCGCACAAAAGGACGGTTGGTATTGGTTCTCGGTGCAAAGCCAGGAAATTGATGGAAGAATGGTTCCTGCAAATATCAATGTCGCACAACCTTCACTGAAAGTTTGCATAGACAGCACCCCGCCCTCGGTTGTCCTAAGGGGTATTTTCAAGGATGGATCCGCTTCCATAGATTGGGACCTAAGAGACGAGACCTTGGACCTCTCCAGCATGAGACTGGAATTTCGAAACTCTGACGGCAAGGACTGGGTGCCTTTGTCTGCCCAGCAAATTGCACAGGGCCAACATGTTTGGAATCCAGGCACCGCCGGGAATATTGAGGTCCACCTCAGCGTCAGGGACAAATGTGGTAATTTTGGCGAAAGCTCAATCGTTATCCAACCCAACGGAACCAGAGCAGGAAACTCCTCGCAAGAAAACGGATCTGGCAAAGGCAATATTTCCATGGTTAAGAGCAGACGCTTTCAACTCAATTACAAGATCGATGATGTCGGCCCCTCGGATATTTCAAGGGTGGAAGTTTATGTGACTCGCGATGGTGGAAAAGTTTGGCGCAAATATGACCAGGATGCACCCAAGCAACCCCCATGCATCGTTGATGTGCCCGAGGAAGGCCGTTATGGTTTTACCTTGGTTGCGCGAAGTGGTGTCGACTTAGGTGAACATCCACCGAAATCCGGTGATCTACCACAATTCTGGGTTGAGGTTGACGAAACCAAACCAATTGTCAAGCTTATTGGTGTTGATGTGGGCAGGGGTATCGACCAGGGTAATCTCAGCGTTACCTGGACTGCCTCTGATAAATATCTGGGGCCAAACCCTATCAATATTTCCTATGCTAAAACACCGGAAGGCCCATGGGTGGTTGCTGTTCCCAATCTGCCCAATACTGGAAGATATGTTTGGAGAATGCCAGCGGATGGACTGCCCTACCAATTTTTTGTAAAAGTCGAAGCATCTGATCTTGCTGGAAATATCGGGTCCGCGGAAACCACAGCAGCAGTAAAGGTCGACCTTTCCACTCCCAAGGCCAGGGTCATAGGCGTTGATGTTTCCCCAGTTGGCGGAGGTTATGCCCCTCCTTCAAGTCCCATGAACCAGGATATACCCGCGGTCCCCGCTCCAAAACCAAATAACACTTTTCCCAACCCTTCCAGCACCGTTCCCAGCAGTAATGGACCTGCTCCCGCAAGCACCACTTCATTTCCCGGAATCGGCCCTGAAGGCATGCCCACTTTTCCCACTAATCCAGTTAGGCCAAAATAATCTCGATTTTCCCCCGCCACGAAGTAGCATGAATATCACTGCTTGATATTTATTTGGGGAATTTTAATGGAAGTCGAACAGTTTCTGAAAAACCAGGCAAAGCTTGAGCCTCAACCAATCTATGTGATCACTGGTTCGGAAGACTACCTGCGCAGAAAAGCTGGCAAGGCGCTAAAGCATCAAATTCTTGCAGGAAATGAGGAACTCGGACTGGCTTCTTTCGTCGGCGACAAATCCTCATTTGCGGAGGTAAGGGAGGAAATCACCACAGTATCTTTCTTTGGGGGGAAAAGGCTTGCCTGGGTGGAACAGGCCGACGATTTCATAAGCAAGAACAGACCCGCTTTGGAAAAATATTTCCAAACTCCCAGCAATAATGGAGTCTTAATTCTTGAGACATCCTCATGGCCCTCGAATACGAAACTGTCCAAAATGCTTGCCAAAGAGGCTTTAATCACATGCGAGGCTCCAAACCGAAAAGATGCATTGGTTTCATGGTGTATTTCCCAAGCAAGGGACCTTCATGAGAAACCAATTGCCAATGATGCTGCTAACCTATTGGTTGAACTGATCGGATCCGACCTTGGGAGGCTTGACCAGGAAATTGCCAAGCTATCATGCTATGCCGCGGAAAATCCAAAGATAACTTCCAGGGATGTTGACATCCTGGTTGGCCAGGGTCACTTCGAAAAAATCTGGATTTTGTTTGATTACATAGGCCAGGGAAATCATTCGGCGGCTTTCCAGCTTTTGTTTGAATTATTCGAACAAGGCGAGGAACCGATGAAAATACTGGGGGCATTCAGCTCACAATTAAGAAAGCTTGCAACCGCGGGAAGAATCGCAATGCAAGGCAAACCCATGGCGTTTGCAATTGAAAAAGCCGGGTTCTTCACTTTTGCAAAATCGGGCGCTGAAGCACAACTTCGAAAAATTGGCCGGAATAAAATCAACAAAGTTTTAAGCTGGCTTACTGAAACCGACATGGGAATGAAGGGGTCCAGTCAAATCCCCCCCACGGTACTCATGGAAAAATTACTGGCAAAACTTTGCAGCAACTAAACAAATCCAAGGCGAGAAAAATGAATAACACCAACGCATCCAATCCAAAAATTCTGATCACCATGGGAGATGTCGCGGGGGTGGGACCGGAAATCATCGTCAAGGCATGGGATCAAATCCGGACTTTTTGCGACCCGGTCGTGGTGGGTGATCCCACTTGGCTTCAAAAAGCCATAAACATGCTAAAAGTAAACTTAAAAATCAAGACAATCAGCGAACCGGAGCAAGCTATATTCCAATCGGATCTGATTTGCTGCGCAACCGTAAAAACATCAGACTTATCAAATGTCAAAAATTGTGAGATCAACGCCGCCGCGGGTCAGGCGGCGCATGATTACCTTATCCAATCGATTGATTGGGCAATGGAAAAAAGATCCAATGCAATAGTAACGGCACCACTCCACAAGGAAGGTTTGCACCTTGCGGGCCTTGATTATCCAGGGCATACCGAAATATTGGCAAAAAGGACCAACGCTCCCGAGCATGTAATGATTTTGGCACTGCCAGAATTAGCCGTGGCTCATGTCACATTGCATGTCGCGTTGAAAAACATCTTCAGTGAACTTGGGATTGAAAAAATCGTGGCAAGGGCCCAATTGCTTGAGGGGTTGCTTTCAAAAGTTTTAAACAGAAAACCCCGGATTGCCATCGCTGCATTAAACCCACATGGAAGCGACGGGGGAATTTTTGGTGATGAGGAAAAAACCATCATCCAGCCTGCAGCAAATTTTTGCATACAACAAGGCATGAATGTTTCAGGCCCCATTCCCGCTGACACCCTTTTTCTAAGGGCAAGTCAGGGAGAATTTGACGGCGTGGTCGCAATGTATCACGACCAGGGCCATATCGCCTTGAAACTTTTGGGCCAACGCAGGGCGGTGAACATCACTGCAGGTTTACCAATTGTTAGAACCAGTGTTGCCCATGGAACAGCCTACGATATCGCATGGAAAGGAATCGCTGATGAAAGCAGCCTTATATCAGCTGCCAAATGGGCGGTAAAATTGGGCAAGTAAAGGATTGAAGGCCGTTACTCTAATAATTTTATCATAATTTGGCATTTCTAGCATTTTTTTAAGTTTAGGCTTGAGCTTTAGAAAAAAGTTGCAAAATTAGATTATAACCTAGAAACCTGTGCGTAATTTAAGGGTTTAAAAGGTATGGTGAAGTTTATCGGGGCAAGTAACTCCCGAAATCACCGGCCTTGGAAGCGATTCCAAGGATTGGAATGAGTAATATTTTGTGGAGTATATCATTATGTTTCGTCGTATGTTTGTTGCTGCTGCTGCAGTTGCTTTTGTTGCTTTTGGTGTAATCGCTGGCGAACACAAGGGCGCAATCACCAAGTATGAAGCAGGTTCAAGCCTTACAATCAAGGTTAAGAAAGAAGAAAAGACCTTGAAAATCGCAAAAGACGCAAAGGTTGACGATGCAGTTGCAAAGAAACTTGGCAAAATTGGTGAAAAGGGTGTTCCAGCAGTTGTAATCACCAATGACAAGGACGAAGTAACCGAAATCAAAGCTGGTGAAAAGAAGTCCAAGTAATTTGGATGGATTTATTTAAAAAAGGCCTGACTGCCAAAACAGTCAGGTCTTTTTATTTAAATTAAACACATTCTCTCTTGATTTCGACCCCCAGAATGATAGGATTTTAGTTTACGTAATAGGTTTATGGACCAAGAAAGGCTTATGTGAGCCTGACGGAAGTCGGTGGAGAACTATATGTCGATCACTAAGGAACGCAAGTCTCAGCTAATTGACAAGTATCGCCGCAAGGCGACGGATACCGGTTCACCGGAAGTCCAAATTGCATTATTGACCCAAAGGATCAATGAATTGCATGAGCACCTGCGCAGCCACAAGAAGGATCATGCCAGTCGTCGCGGTTTGTTGATGATGGTCAGCAAACGGTCTGGTTTGTTATCTTACTTGCGAAATAAAGATCACGAAAGCTACACCACATTGATCGGCAGCCTGGGTCTTCGCAAATAATGTAGACTGTGGTTTACTAAAAGTAATAAAGACCAAAGTAAGTTTCATGTTGAAAATCAGGTTAAGCTGTTCATTCTCCGGTTGTTCCCTTGGTCAGGAATTTTGTTAGGGAACATGCAAGTTGGATAGTAGTTTTTGCATTCAGATGAAAAGGTTTCAAGTTTCCTTCACCAGAAGGATTCTCAATTCTTTTATCTCCATTTTCGCAAGCAATTTCCCCGTAAACCCGGTTTTAGTTCCGCTTATTGCTTTTTCATCATTGGTGCTTACCAGATGAAATAGTTGGAGGTTTTATAATTATGCAGGCAATTCGAGTAGAAAAACAGTTCGGTGCTCAATCACTAATTCTTGAAACAGGCAAGATAGCCAAACAAGCCCATGGTGCTGTTATAGTCCGTTTTGGAGACACAATGACCCTTTGCACCGCAGTGGAAGGGTCCGCTGAATCAACCAAGGACTTCTTCCCCCTTGTTGTTGATTATCGTGAAAAAACCTATGCCGCCGGAAAATTTCCCGGTGGATTCATGAAGCGTGAAGGCAGGCCTACCACCAAGGAAATTCTTACCTCCCGCCTTATCGACAGGCCGATTCGCCCCCTATTTCCCGCTGACTATCTTCGTGAGGTCCAAGTAATGGCTAGTACCCTTTCTTGCGATCGCGATTTCGACCCTGATGTGCTAGCAATGATCGGCTCCAGTGCTGCACTTCATATTTCTCAAATTCCATTCCTTCAGCCAACTGGCTCTGTTCGAATTGCAAAAGTTGGCGGCGAATTGGTGGCTTTCCCCACCTATGCGCAAATTCAGGAAAGTGAGCTGGACCTCATCGTGGCAGGCACCAAGGATGCCATAACCATGATTGAAGGTTTCGCCAAGGAAATCCCTGAAGATCAGGTTTATGAGGCGATCATGTTTGCCCATGACCAAATCCGGATCATAGTGGATTTGATTCACGATTTAAGAAAAGCAATGGGCCTCCCAACCAAGGAACTTCCCGCAGCTTCCGCTGTCAACCCATTGATTGAGGAGTTCAAGTCAAAGTTTTATGATGAATTCGCAAAAAGAAAGCAAACTTCCGGTAAGGCCGAACGATATGCAGCCATCAAGGAATTAAAGGACGAGATCAAGAAAAAGTATCTGCCTGAGGGAGTTGAAAAACCAGTGCATACTCCTGCACAAGTTTCCGGAGCACTAGGCTGGCTCGAGGAAAGGATCGTTCGCGACCTTATTCTTGCAGGCAAGCGAATTGATGGCCGTGACTTGAGACAAGTAAGGCCGCTCTATTGTGAAGTCAGCACACTTCCCAGGGTCCATGGTTCAGCACTTTTCCAACGAGGCGAAACCCAGGCTTTGGTCACCACCGTGCTTGGCACCTCGAGCGATGAGCAGCGGGTTGATGGCATAACCGATGAGATCACCAAAAAATTCATGCTTGATTACAACTTCCCTCCATTCAGCGTTGGTGAATGCAAACCCAACCGCGGCCCCGGACGAAGAGAAATCGGACATGGGGCTCTGGCTGAGCGCAGCCTTCAGGCTGTGATACCAACCAGCGAAGCATTCCCTTACACCATCAGGCTGGTTTCCGACATCATGGAGTCAAATGGTTCATCAAGCATGGCTTCTGTATGTGGTGGCACACTTGCCCTCATGGATGCAGGCGTACCAATCACCAATCCCGTGGCGGGCATATCCATTGGCCTTGTGAAGGAAAAAGACAAGTACACCCTTCTTACAGATATCATGGGTGATGAAGATCACTATGGCGATATGGATTTCAAAGTCGCTGGCACAGGTATTGGCATCACTGCAATACAGCTTGACCTGAAGATTGATGGCATTGGTGCTGACATCATCAAGGACACACTGGAACAAGCCCGCGTTGCGAGAAGAGACATTCTTCGAACAATGCTTTCCACCCTGAGACAGCCGAGGGCGACAATCAGTGCGTTTGCCCCCCGATTACTTACAGTAAAAATCAATCCTGAAAAGATCGGCGCTCTTATCGGGCCAGGTGGCAAAAACATCAAAGGCATCCAGGAATCGACTGGTGCTAAAATCGATATCAAGGACGATGGCACTGTATTCATCTCGCACAGCGATTCCAAGGGTGCTGAAGCAGCCAGGGCGAAGGTTGAATCCATCACCGAGGAAGTCAAGATTGGAAAAATCTATGAGGGCAAAGTTTCCTCCGTCAAGGATTTCGGCGCCTTCATCGAAATTCTGCCCGGTCGTGATGGCCTTTGCCATATCAGTGAACTCGAAGACAAGTTCATCAGCAAGGTTGAAGAAGTTTGCAAGGTTGGCGATGTCATCGAAGTCAAAGTGATAGCAATTGATGAACATGATCGCATCAAGCTTTCCCGAAAAGTAATTCTTCGTGAGAGAAACCCCAATCCCCAGCCTGAAGGACAGCAACAACGACCTCAAATCGAGGGTGGTGGTGACCGAGGCGATCGGGATCGTGGTGACAGAGACCGTGGTGACAGGGGCCATGACCGTGGGGATAGAGACCGCGGTGATAGAGGCCATGACCGTGGCGGAGATCGTGATCGTGGCGACCGTGGTGATCGCGGCGGTCATGGTGGTGGTTCTGGTGGGCATCGCGGAGACCGTGGTGATCGTGGTGGTGATCATGGCGGCAGACGCCACCATGACAACCGTCGTGGAAACAACGACAATCGCGATTAACAGCATTACAGTCCATTTTCATTTAAAATCTGGAACTCAAGGGCCCCTTTTGCGGGCCCTTACCAGGAGCTTTTTATGAGTGACCCCTACACGGAGCTTGCGGAACTCGCAGGTGGGTTCATCCATGAAATCAAGAATCATCTCAGCACCTTCGGCTTAAATCTTCAACTCCTTGCCGAGGATTTCAATGATCCCCAAACCCAACGGGAACGAAGGGCTCTTGAAAGAGTGCAGCGGCTTCAAAGCGAGTGTGAAAGGCTTGTTGAGGTTTCCAACGATTTCCTTCGTTTCGCCCGTATTGAGGAATTAAAATTACAGCCTTGTGACCTGCTTCTGGTCCTTGAGGAGCTTATTGATTTCTTCGGACCAAAAGCCAGGAATTCCGGTATAAAGGTAAATCGCTACCTTCCATCCGACCTCCCTCCTGTCTATCTAGACCGTGAAATCTTCAAGCAAGCCCTGCTGAATTTAATCTTGAATGCTGAACAGGCAATGCCCAAAGGCGGGGAAATTACCATCCAAGCCACTCTATCTCCTGATACGCTCACTCTTAACTTGATAGACACAGGAAAAGGTATCTCCGCTGAGGGGCTTGAAAAAATATTCAAGCCCTTTTACTCAACCCGCCCCGGTGGAACAGGACTCGGGCTACCGACTACAAAAAAAATCATAGAAGCCCATGGTGGGACCATAAGCGTCCAAAGTGAACCTGGAAAAGGGACCAAGTTTTCAATCCGCCTCCCACTCAAAAACTCAAAGGGTGAATAGATAATGGCAGAATCACAAAAAACACCTTTTGCGCTTGCCAACATAAATGGCGAGATTTGTCCCCTATCAGAAGCCAAAGTTCCCGCACTGGACCGGGGATTTCTTTTTGGCGACGCGGTATACGAAGTGATGTGGGTCGACCAAGGTAGAATGTGGCTTGAAGAAGAGCATTTCATCCGGCTTGAGCGCAGCTTAAAATTGATCAGAATAGAAGGGGTTGATATACCAACTCTCACTGCGAGAGTTTACGAAACCATCAATGCGGGAAATTTCAAGAATGCGATTGTTTATATTCAAATCACGCGGGGATCAGCGCCAAGAAGCCATGCTTTCCCGAAAAATGTAAAACCATTCGAGTTTCTTTTTGTACAGGAATTCAATGATCCTTATTCAGAAATGCGGGAAAAGGGAATTCATCTGCTTTCACGCCCGGACATCCGCTGGGATCACTGCGATATCAAATCAACTAACCTTTTGGCAAATGTGCTGGCAATACAAGATTCAAAGGAGGCCGGCTGCCATGAGGTTTTATTTTATTTGAAAGATGGCACCATCACCGAGTCAGCGCATTCAAGTTTATTTGGAGTCTTGGATGGTGTTTTATATACAAGCCCTTGCAGCGATTTAATTCTTCCTGGAATCACCCGAAATCATATTCTTAACCTTACGACAAAGGCGGAGATTCCCACCAGAGAAAAGTCCTTGCATATTGAACTATTAGGACAGGTGTCCGAATTGTTCATATCCGGTACAACTTCCGGGGTGCTACCAGTTGTAACTGTTGACAACAAGCCGATTGGTGATGGAAAGCCAGGCCCTATCACCAGAAAAATCGAGAAGGCTTATTGGGATTCCGTCAAGGCATGGAATCATGGCACTTCGCATAAACAAGACGGATCAGGTATTTAAATTAACTTTTATCTACCTGCAGGCGGTGTTGGAGAAATTGTCCCGGGACCACCCGGTTGAGCATTACCCGGATTGACACCAGTTTCCAATCCCCCCTCCAACAAAAGCCTGAGGATCATGTTTTCGGTTGGATCTTGTACAGTGGTAAGATCTTGGGTTTTAAGCATTTCACTTTGAATTCTCCTTAGATCAACGAAGAATTTCTCCCCTTCGAGATTTTCAGTGAAGATAAAATCAATCCATGCGGCACAGAAAGTGGCTTTGGCTTTGTTAAGATCGGGATCGTTATTCAAAAAATGCTTGGCAAAAACCTTGGCAACAATTGACTCGGTTAGAAGCACATCCTTGGGCAGGGACTCAAAGCTCTTACAAAAGGCGATAAATTCAGGCTGTTTTTTCTTTATCAGAAAATAAACCAGGGCCCATGCCTCTGAATTAAACTGATCATTTCCAGACTGCGAAGGTAAGTTAGCAACACTTGAATTAACCATCAATCTGGAAAGGATGTTAGAAAATTCAGCAGTGGTCCTCTTAGTCTTATACATCTGTTTAAATATCGGCAGATAATACGAATTTGGTCCCCCAAAAGACATCCAGGGAGAACAATGGGGCGTTTCAAAAACACCGGCAAGCCCTTCGGAAAACCACCGTGGTAGAACCACATTGGCAGGGATTATTTTTGTCGCGTAAAAAATCTGCAATGTCCCGAACCGCCCAATTGTATTCCAGACGGTTTCCTGGTCCAAAGCACGGTTAAGAACTGACAACGCACCAGCATAAAAAACCTCCAAAGGCTCAGCGCTTACGGGATGACCTTGATTCAATTTACCCTGTAGAAGTTGATTGAAGTCATAGCCTTTTGTTGTCCACTCCTTCATCTTGATGCCAAGCATTTCAGAGATGGGATCAAGCCTCTTGGTGCACATTACCAAGAGTTTCTCGCGTGGCATTATAAAACCCTGTGCCTTGGGTTTGGTGCCAAGCAAAGCCATATGCATCTCATTGAAAACATCAGGCTTAGTTGTGATCAAGACCGGCAGTTTGGTCTTGGGTAAATCAATTTTGGTTCCATTTAGCGAGAACCACATGAAAAAAGTCGTGTAATTTTTCTCAAGGTGCTCAATCCAGATCTTCACCTCGGGATCACTTGGAAGCCCATCGTGAATGATCTCGAAATGATCTGATTTTTCCTGGTTAAATCCGACAAAACTTGAGGATAGGGAACTAAATGCGGGATCATTCGCAGATTTTTCTTCAACTTCTTTTTTTGTCTTGGAGTAACTCTCAAGTATCGCAGGTTTGCCCTTTGTATCCTTAACAAGCAAATCCATCGTATCTTTGAATTCCTTGGTCAAGCCATGTTCAAGGGCAAACTTCGCGACATTATCAATCACATCTTTTACATTTTTTTTGTCCTTCAATGCGGCATTGCGATCAGAAAAGATTTTGGTTAACGAAGGAAGTGGCACGGATTTTCCCTTGACGGACTCATCAGAAATGATCTGAACAAATTCCATCGAGCTATTTGGGACAAAATATTCACCTGTGATTAATTCTCTTGAATCCGTGGTTAGTAATGGCATGGTCTGCCCGTTCCATGGATGACTAAAACGGTTCCAATGGCCAATCTTCAGTTTGGGATCATTTACTGCGGATGGTGTTCCGGGAGGCACGCCACCGGCCGGATTCGGCTGTGCAGGGTTAGGCTGCCCTGAAGCACCTTGCTGCGCTATTTTGTTGTTCTGGTCAACAATCACCCATGGAAGAACCTGCTGGGATATGGGAAGCCTCTTGGTAAGTTCGACCACCGTAAATACAAATCGTGAATTTGGAGTGAATTCATCATTTCCAATAATACCACTGGCAAAACCACCATCACCAGGTGCCGCTCCCGGAAAACCAGGGCGCATTGGCCTCATGCCAGGGCCAGGGCCCGCGACAGGTGGCATAGGTTGACCAACTCCCGGCATAGGCACCCCGGGACCTGCTCCAGCCGCGGGGGCTTTATCCAATGGCTTTGTCAGATCCACCCTGATCAAATAGTATTCAGCATGAATGGCAGCGGTGGTTGCGAAAAAGATGGCGAGGGCAATAAGTCTTCTTAGCATTGTATTCCCCTAAGTATCAAAAGGATCCAACATTTATTATCCTGACGGTTTTATTCACGAACTGCAATGGTAAAACAATTAAAAAGACTTGGATTTGACACTTGAAAATCTTACCTATGCAAAGATTCGTTCAAGAACCATTTCAAAGTCTGTCAAATCTTCAAACACCAAATCAGGCCTGTGCGATTCAAGCTCCTTGGTGGTATGCCAACCGGTGGCAACTGCCAGGACTTTCGCGCCAATGGCACGGGCACACTTGATATCCAATGGGGTATCTCCCAACACCCAGACTTTTGCTCTGTCAAAATCTTTGTCAATTCTTGCATGAATTTCCGCCAAGGCCTCCCGGGCTACATCATCCCGATCAAGATGATGATCACCAAACCCTCCAAATTGGAAATGGTCGAATATATGAAAATGGCTAAGTTTTATTTTCGCCCCAGCCCTTAAATTACCGGTTAGAAGCCCGACCGCACAATCACCCTTGGATTTTAATTCATCAAGCATTTGCTTGATACCCGGTAAAATCTTACCTTGCACATTTTTCAAGCATTCGGGTAAATGCTCGAGATAAGCTTTAATCATCGTCTGGTAAGATTCATCATTGTGCTCTATACCATGCAGCTTAAGCAAATCATGAAGTATCGCCTTGTCGGTGCGACCACTCAGGCTTAAGCCATCAACAATGTGTTTGACCCCGAATTTGGAAGCCATCCCTTTTTCCAATGCGTCTTTTCCCGCACCCGCACTTGATAATAATGTCCCATCTATATCGAAAAGAAGAATATTTTTAACCATGGCCGTTTCCCTTTAATCATTGGTATAATTCAAGTCTATTGGATTCATCTTAGAAAGTATTTACATGCATTACTTGATTGATGGTTACAACCTGTTGCGAGCTGTGAGAAAACTAAGCGATTCCGTTCCCCCGGGAGTCTTGGAGATTGAACGGTCGTGGTTGTTGAAAAACCTGCATGATTTGTTGGAGGAAACTCCTGGAAACACACACGAAATCACATTGGTGTACGATGCCAAAAAGGGCATAGCAGGGCCCCAAAAAACAAAAAAGTACCCGGAAATAAATGTGATATTCACAACTGGTTCAGATGCAGACACTTATATTGAAAATGCGGTATCTGATGAAAAATACCCAAAAAACTTGATTGTGGTATCTGACGACAAAAGATTAATTAAAGCGGCAAATAAAAAAGGCTGCCTTCATGTGGGCTGCCTGGATTTGGAATTCCACCTCAGAGACCATGGCAAACCAAAGGAAGAACTCAAGATACCACTAAAACCCTTGGAACTTACCCCCGATGAAACCGCGCAATGGGAGGAATTATTTTTTCCGGGCGGTAAAGGGAAGGAAGAATTTGAAGGACTAAGCGACCCATTCTTCCGCCCCAAAATCGACAAGCGCAAAAAGAATTAGCGGTTTGGATTGTTACGGTACATGTTTAAAACCTGCCTTTGCGGCCCCTGCACTCTTTCAAGGGAAGTGCTTACCGCGGCCCTGGAAGGCCGGCCAAGTTTTTCGTATTTGGATGCGGCTTCAAATGCCTCGGCAGCCTCAGCTTTATTTTGTGCAAGACGGGCAAGACCAAGATAGTACTGATAGCGGGCATCCTGTCTTTCATTTTCAACAGCAGCCATGAATGCTTTTTCAGCTTCGAGGTACTTTTTGTTGAAGTAAAGAGCCAGACCTGTCGCGAAAAATCTTTCAGCTTCCACTGGGTTCGCTTGATTGGCAAGATTATGATTCGTCAGGCTGGGATGATCTTCAATTATTTTCATCAGGTTCTCAAAATGGATTGGCCCGATCTTATCACGAAGGCCATTGACATATTCCCTGATTGCCTTGGTGGGCAACCCTTTGATCGCATAAGCTTGGGCTTTCGCATCAAATGGCGCATCAGGAGAGGCAAGAATCTGGTCAGCCAGCTTCATTGATTCCTTGGGACTGATCTTTGGGCTCTCGGGTGGGAAAACAATTTCTGGTTGCTGAAAGAAAAATCCTGTCAACAGTAGTGCTGTTAAACTAGAAATCATATCATTGTCCTTTTTCTCGATTACTCCGACTTTTTCAGCCTCGGGTTCCTTTGGTTTTGTATTCGGGGGCAACACAGAGTTTAGGAGCCTTGCCAAAGCGATTCGATATTTAATACCCTGCGCATCGAGGGCTTTGTTCTCATTGACAGCTTTGCGATAAAATTCTATCGCATCAATGACTTCGCCTCGAACTTCAGCGACTCTTCCCTTTGCATAATAAGAAAGTGCTGATTTGGACTGGATGGCTTCATCAGCGTCTTTAGCAGCTTCCAAAAGAATAGGATCGTTTGGCTGAACTTTGCCTTTTGCCCGAGCTTGCGCGCGCTCAATTTTCACAAGGCAGCGATCCGATAGCAACTCAGGTCTGCGCTTGGGGCTGAATTGTGCGGAAAGCTCAATCGCCTTCCCTAGGGAGTTTATGGATTCATCGATTTGATTCATCGATTCTTGTTTCTTGCTAAGCTCAACAAAATGGGAAACCGGGTCATTTGCCTCCTTAAGGGCGACATCAGCCTGGAGTTTCCATGCAATATCACCAGCATTCAAACCCGCTTTTCCTTTTTCAAGAGCAGCTTTGGCTTCAACATATTTACCTTGGTTCCTAAGGGTGATTCCCTTTAAAACTTCCGCCCTGGCCTTTAATTCAGCATTTGCGGAGGCATCCACCATCACTTTTTCCACATCCTCGGTGGCTTTCTTCTCCAACTCTGCCTGCCCCTTTTTCTCCATGATTGAACGCCAATAATCAAGCATTTCCCCTGGTTGACGACTTTCCTTTAATTTCTTGTCAACCACTTCGATCTGCTTGGTGAACTTGACAGTGGTATCTGCAAGATTAGTCTGCAGTCCACGAATCATGCCTTGGGGATCTTTACTCTGAATGATTTCCATGCCTTTTTTCAACCCATCAACCACATTCGCCGGATTGAACTTATCTTTCACCAAATTTGCCTGGGCAAGTTCAGAGCCGATCGATGCAACAAAATCCTCGGACTTCTTTAATGCTTCATCGACCTTGGTCTTTTCACCCTTCAGCATGGTGTATTTGGTATCAGCCTCGGTAAGTTTTTTCTCGGTGGCTTTCTTTTCCTCAGCAATTTCCTTTTTAGCAGTGTCTTCTGTTTCCTTGATCTTCTTGTCCGCTGCCACCATGGTTTCTTTCAAGGTTTTGTCAGCTTCTGCTTTCTGGTCCGCCAGCTTCTTTTCCGCATCCTTAAGGCTGTCCTTGTAAGTCTTGTCTGCCTCATCAAGGGCTATTTTTTTTTCATCCGCCGCCTTCTTTAATTTAGCCTCATGCTTTGCAAGGAATACTTTTTCCTTGGTTTTATATTCATCATCAGCTTTAGCTGCCTCTTCCTTGATTTTTACAACTTCGTCAGCTTTGTTCTTGGCATCTGATTCGGCTCTCTTTTTTCCATTTTCAAGTGCGATTACCGCTTCGCTTTTATTCATTCGAAATTCTTGGGGGATTTCGATACCATATTCATACAGACCGCCAAAAACACCCGCACCAAGAATGGTTCCCACGAGCGTGCCGATTAATATGCCCCCTCGTTTGCGGGGTTGAACTGCCTCCGGTTCTGTAACTACAACGGTTTCTCCTGAATCCATTTCAGTTGGGTCTTCAGATGAAGATTCCTCATCTGCACTGGATGGCTCATCAATATACTTACTGATATCATCGTCTTCATTAGCAGCAGTTTCAGCAGCTTCAGGTTCTTGCACAGACTCTTGTTCAACCGAAGAACCAGAATCAAGATCATTTGCATTTAGTTCGGATGGAACTTCTTCATCCAACGGCGTTTCTTGCTTTTCAGAAGGAATATTACTTTCATTCTCATTATTTTCTTTTGCATCAATTTCGATGTTTAGCTCGGAACCAGCGGGTGCAAATTGGGTATGTTTTGATTGCTTGGAAGCCAGTTGGGTTTTCTTGGGACTGGGTGCAGGGCTTTCTTCATCAAGTGACCCCATACCGAAATCGGGAGCATTAAGGCCCGAATCACCCAAAGCACTTTGAATATCAGAATCACGGGCAAGCATTGTTTTCTTTATTTCAGGCTGCTTGGTGGTTTCGATTTCATCCAACCCGGAGAAATCTCCGGATTCATCGGGTGGTGTGGATGCTGTATTTTCAACAGAAACTTCAGCGATTTCCTCAAACATATCCACTTCAACTTCAGGTGGATCCAAGGCTTCTGCTTTTTCTGAGTCCGAACCACTCATGGCAATGGTGGAATCATTTTCAGGCTCGGGGATTTCAATAGCCCCTTCCTCAATTGGAATAAGGAAATCTGGGTCGCTATCCTTTTTCTCATTTTTATCTTTTGCCATGACTTTGCTACTCTCCGAAAAACACGCATCTTAAACATAAGAAATCAACGAATTTCCCATGTGAAATATTGCGAAAATATTTATAAATATATTGTCTTAAGCAATAAGTCATAACGCAAGAGATTTTCTATCTTTCCCCAATCTCCAAGACTATTGCATCCATGTTTTCGTTAGAATCGTTATCTAAGGAAGTATAGTATACAAATCGACACTTTCTCATATATAAATTTCGAAGTGGTTCATTATTAAACAAAAATGAACAGTATCGAAGAATTTCCTTAAAACATTGCCTGTTCTAATAAAAATCCTAAGATAAAACCTATATGGTAATGAACGAGTAATTTTTTCCCCGTGGGGATGGAATCATGGCATATAAATGTGATGTTTGTGATAAAAAAGCTGGCCAAGGGAACTCCTACACCTATCGTGGTAAGGAAAAATACCTCGGTGGTGTTGGCCGAAAGGTAACTGGAAAAACCAAGCGCTTGCATAGCCCAAATCTGCAAACCATCCAGTGCCAGGTTGGTGGTTCTGTTCAAAGACTTACCGTTTGCGTCCAGTGCATCCGATCCGGAAGGATTCAACGGCCCGTCAAGAAGCGCCCATTCCAAATTCAAGCGGGCATGGTTTAATCGTTGTTTTCTAGGGGTTTCCCTTGGCGATTACCAAAGAACAAATTCAATGGATTGCTCATTTGTCGAGGCTTGAACTCAAGCCTGATGAGCTTGCTTTGGCTGCAACCCAACTTACTTCCATACTTGATTACATTAATCAACTTCAACAAATCAACACCGATAATATCGAGCCTTTGGCTCATGCCCTCGATGTTTCCAATGTTTTCAGGGAAGATGATTTAAAAGAATCACTGGCTGTCGATGAGGCGCTGGCAAACGCCCCGAATCGCCAAGGGAATTTTTATGGTGTCCCTGCGATTTTAGAATAGTCATTTGCCCATCCGGAATATTTGCATTCCATAGTACTTTGCAACAGGCCAGAAATGTCCACCACAACCAGCAATCTAACTGAAAAAACAGCTTGCGAACTTATCCAGATTCAGGCAAATAACGAGGCCAGTGCTGAGACAATAACCAGGGCTTTTCTGGATTTAATCAAGGCCAGGGAACCCAAGGTTAAAAGTTTTCTTAAAATCAACGAGGAAACAGCCCTTGCTACCGCGAAATCAATCGATCTTAAGCGCGCCAAAGGGGAAAAACTTGGTCTTTTAGCAGGGGTGCCCATCGCTGTCAAAGACAATATCTGCATTAAGGGAACCGCAACAACCTGTGGAAGCAAGATCCTTGAAAACTTCATTCCTCCTTATGATGCCCATGTAACGGAAAAACTTCAACAAGCGGACGCTGTCATTATTGGAAAAACCAATCTTGATGAATTCGCCATGGGTTCCTCAACGGAAAACAGTGCCTATCAAACCACTCGAAATCCGTGGAATCTTGATTGTATTCCCGGCGGGTCAAGTGGTGGATCGGCGGCGGCTGTCGCTGCTTGCGAAGCTCCGATATCCCTGGGTTCAGATACAGGCGGATCAATTCGCCAACCTGCAAGCTTGTGTGGAATTGTAGGCTTGAAACCCACTTATGGAAGGGTTTCGCGCTATGGATTGGTGGCTTATGCCAGCTCTCTGGATCAAATCGGCACTTTCAGTCATGATGTGGCTGACACCGCATTGCTGTTAAAAGTTATCGCAGGCAAGGATGAGCGTGATAGCACCTGCACATCCAATGATGTCCCTGACTACACCAAAAGCCTTGATGTTCCAGTAAAACCGTTCACTATTGGTGTAGCGAAGGAATATTTTGCAGGCGGGTTGGATCCGGAAGTAGAAAAATCCGTCCGGGAAGCTCTTGATGTATTAAAAAGCAAAGGCGCAACCATCAAGGAAATTTCTCTTCCTCACAGTGCCTATGCGATCGCAACCTATTATCTTGTTGCCACCGCTGAAGCTTCAAGCAACCTCGCCCGGTATGATGGCGTGCATTATGGACATCGATCCAAGGACCATAAAAACCTCATTGACATGTACTGCAAAAGCAGGGGTGAGGGGTTTGGCTCCGAGGTTAAAAGGCGAATCCTGCTGGGTAATTATTCTCTTTCAAGCGGATATATAGATGCTTATTACTTAAAAGCACTAAAAGTTCGAAGACTAATTCGTGATGATTTCGACAAAGCCTTTGCTGGTTGTGATGTGGTAGCAGGCCCAACATCTCCAACATGTGCTTTCAAGGTGGGAGAAAAAAGCTCCGACCCATTAGCGATGTACCTGTCAGACATTTACACGATCAGTTGCAATCTTGCCGGAATACCAGGCATCAGCATTCCCTGTGGTTTTAATTCCAAAAACCTGCCAATCGGTCTTCAATTGCTGGGGGCACCTTTCTCCGAAGAAAAGCTTCTTAGGATTGCCCGGATGTATGAGAAAGAAACAAACTGGCATCTCAAGCGCGCCAAAGTGTGTTGAAAATCATGTGCCGGGCGTGTTACCGTACAAATCAATGTGCAGTCTGGGACAAAATCTAAACCCTTCAACCTTGCATAAATCGACGAGCCAATGGGATTTTTTTTCAAGATCCTCCCGGGTGATTCCCTGGGGCATCAAGAGCACCTTTGATTTTTCAAACTTGCCAAGTGATTTGAGAAAATCATGCACTTCCTTGGTATCAGCCGGGGAATCAATCACAAACTTCAATTGATACTCCGCCATATCCATGAGTTTTCGCACAATATCAGGTTGCAATCGGATCTCATCATGTCGCAATTTATATTTGCCGTTTTCCCTGAGTTGGGGGGTTGAGTTGGAAAGCTTGGGGCTGATGCTAAGAAGATCACATTGAACATTTTGAAAAAGCGTGCCCGCGGTCTCAACAGTTACATGGTAACCAAGTTCCTTGTATTTGGAACAAAGTTCAACAAGTTCGGGCTGTAGAAAAGGTTCGCCCCCGGTGATGACCACATGATTTGTTTCAAATGGATTGGTTTTGGCAACAATATCTTCAATCGAAAAATTAATACCCTCAGGCACCCAGGAAGTCTGGGGGGAATCGCAGAAAACACAGCGAAGGTTGCATCCGGTGGTGCGAACAAATGCCGAGGGCACTCCGTTAAGAATTCCCTCCCCTTGAATGGAATAAAAAATCTCTGAGATTTTCATAATCCAACCCTTTCATAGGGTATGGGATCGGCAATACCAGCCTCTCGGAAGCCTTCGAGTCTTAAAATACAAGCATCGCAAAGGCCGCAGGATTTGCCACTTTTTTTAGGGTCATAACATGTATGGGTAAGGGAAAAATCCAAGCCAAGAGAGTCTCCAAGCTTGATGATTTCCTTTTTTGACATGACGATCAAGGGAACATGGATTTTGAATTTTCCAGTTTTCTCCACCCCCGCCTTGGTTGCTAGATTGGCGAGGCTTTCGAAAGATCGAATAAAATCAGGCCTGCAATCAGGATATCCGGAATAATCCACGGCATTTACACCCAGAAAAATATCAAAGGCATTAAGACTTTCAGCCCAAGCCAGGGCAATGGAAAGGAAAACCGTGTTTCTGGCAGGGACATAAGTTGCGGGTATTTCGCAAGCCATGGATGCCTGGGAACGACTTTTAGGCACAGCCTCCTCGGAAGTAAGCGCGGACCCGCCAAAGGCCCTTAAATCCAAATCAATCAACTTGTGGTCAGCCACCCCCATTTTGGCCGCGACTTTCCTTGCAGCCTCCAACTCAGCATGGTGTCTTTGTTTGTAATTGATGGTAAGCGCGTGGCATTCAAACCCCTCCTTGATTGCAACCGCCAGCGTGGTGCTGGAATCTAGTCCACCACTTAGTAAAACCACTGCCTTATTGGATAAATTCAAGCCCATTAATTCCCCATGTATGACAAATGACTGGATTTGGCAGGAATACTCCCGCGAAAGCCTTTGTTATTATGATAATGAAATAAAAACTTTTGATCATGCACCATGTCCAATGGCGCTGAACAAATATACTAAATTTATACCTAGCAACCCCTCACGGAGGCGCCGACATGCCAGCCATGACCTTGACAGAGAAAATCCTAGCAAAACATTCAAAGTCAGCAGTAGTTGAACCGGGGCAAAACATCTGGATAGACATTGACATTTTAATGACCCACGATGTTTGTGGCCCGGGAACCATCGGGGTATTTAAAAAGAATTTTGGAAAAGACGCCAAGGTCTGGGACCCCAAGAAAGTCGTGATCATCCCAGATCATTACATTTTTACCGCGGACAAAATGGCAAACCGCAACATCGATGTTCTTAGGGAATTCGCCAGTGAGCAAAAACTCCCCTACTACTACGATGTCGGGACGGAAAAGTACAAGGGTGTTTGTCACATCGCATTACCCGAGGAAGGCCACACCAGGCCGGGTGAAGTGCTACTTGGCACTGATAGCCATACTTGCACCGCGGGTGCTTTTGGAGAATTCGCCACTGGAATCGGAAATACAGATGCCGGCTTTGTAATGGGCACCGGCAATCTTTGGCTCAAGGTTCCACCGACTATGCGTTTTGTCTTTGATGGAAACCTACCCCCTTATCTGATGGCAAAGGACCTTATTCTTGCCGTTATTGGGGATATTGGCTGCGATGGCGCAACCTACAAAGCCATGGAATTTGACGGCCCCGGAGTATTTGCCCTTAACATCGAAGAGCGCATGACCTTATGCAACATGGTGATTGAAGCTGGTGGTAAAAACGGGGTTATCGCACCAGATAAAATAACCCTTGATTTCATCAATGCCAAAAACAAGCACAAGGTTCCTTTTACCCCGATGTATACCGATCCAGGGGCAAAATTTGCCTACGAGAAAGTTTACGATATCAGCAAACTACAACCCGTGGTAGCGAAACCACATAGCCCCGACAACAAGTCTTTTGTGAGTGAGGTTAAGGGTACCAAGCTGGACCGGGCTTATATTGGTTCATGCACCGGCGGAAAAATGACTGATTTCCGCGCCGCTGCAAGCATCATGCATGGTCACAATGTGAAAATAGACACTTTCGTGGTACCTGCCACCACTGAGGTTGCCAAGGGCTTAAAAACTGAAAAAATGCATGGTAAGACCTTGGAACAAATCTTCCTTGATTCAGGCGCGAAAATGGGCGAGGCTTCATGTGCGGCTTGTCTAGGCGGCCCCAGCGATACTTTTGGCAGATTAAACCAGGCAATTCGCTGCATCAGCACCACCAATCGCAACTTCCCCGGAAGAATGGGTCACAAGGAAGCTGAGGTTTTCCTCGCCAGCCCGCTCACGGTTGCAGCAAGCGCCATTTCCGGAACAATCACCGACCCCAGGGAGTATATAGCATGAGTAAGATTCAAGATGTAATCACAGGCAAGGCATATGTCCTCGGAGATAATATTGATACTGATCAAATTATTCCTGCGGAATATCTCACTTTTAATCCTGCGATTCCAGAAGAATACAAGCAGTTTGGAAAGTACGCCCTGAGCAGTGTTCCCCCATCCCAATCAGGACTCCCCAAGGGCAACATCCCCTTTCACACTGATAATGAATTTGTATCCCCGTACACATTCATAATCGCTGGAAAAAACTTTGGATGCGGCTCCTCTCGCGAGCACGCACCGGTGGCCTTGGATGCCGCTGGAATAAAAGTTGTGGTCGCGGAGTTCTACGCGCGAATTTTCTTCCGCAATGCGGTAAATGGGGGATACCTGGTTCCATTTGAATGTCAGGATAGGCTTTGTGAAAAAGTCTGCACCGGCGATGAGTTGAAACTGGATGTTCCAAATTGCAAGTTACACAACTTGACAACCAAGGAAACTTACCCGCTCAACCCCCTGGGTGAGATAGCTCCCATCCTTAATGCGGGCGGTATCTTTCCCTACGCCAAGCAAGTTGGAATGCTGAAATCTTAGTATTTTGTTTGTTCAAGCATCAGGTTCAGGAAATTGGATTTGATGCTTTTTTATTTTTGGAACATTTCTAAGTTCATATTCCAAGGAGAAACGAACTGCTTGGAAAAACGCATAAATGCAAATCACCTTGATCAATATACCTTCCGTGAAAACCTCAAATCCAAGATATGCTTGATAACCAAGCGAAATCACAAATAAACCAAGTGCAAACACTGCAAAACCACTTGGCGCCAAAGGGATTAAAAAGGCAAGAATTACAATCCCTACACCCACAACTATACTTACCCAACTATTATTTGTTGCATTTTTAACCACCAAGGCAGATTTAGACTCAAACTCCTCGGGAGTCATTTTTTTATCCTCTGCAATGGCATTGTTTTGAGCCTCCAGCATTTTGGGTAATGATTTGGGGGCAGAATTTAAAACAAACCCGTAAAAGCATATGTTAAACAAGCCTATTGCAAGCAAAATATTTCGGGATAAGTTTAGATTAACACTTGGCTCAGGCCTGGATTGGGCCTTTTGATCATCTGCCTGGTTCATGAAATAAGCGCCTTGATTAGAATTAACAAACCTGTTCCAACAGTTTAGTAAATTAAAGCACTTTGATATGACAAAAATGCCATGGCAGAATTGACAAGTCTGCCAGTCTGACAGTTGTTAATAATCCGCCATCCCAAATGATTTTTATAAACCTATGTAAAAAAACAACTTATAACCAAAGCAATTCATGGCATAACCTTTGCTAAGATAAATGCTCATTCGTAAACACCATTGCCGGTGAGAATGATATTTTTGATTAAAATACCCCGGTTTGTGACCGGAAAAAGATGGGACTTAAAAAGCAATTATTAGTTTCGTGGTTAAAGGAGTATTTGGATGGGGTCTAAACAACTGACTTATGCTGATGAAGCTCGTCTTAAAATGCTTGCTGGTGCCAGCAAACTTGCCCGTGCAGTAAGATGCACCCTTGGGCCTCGTGGCAGAAATGCCGTCATTGACAAGGGTTGGGGTTCACCGACGGTCACCAAGGATGGCGTTACTGTTGCTGAGGAAATTGAACTTCAAGACCCATTTGAAAATATGGGTGCGCAACTTATCAAGGAAGCCGCAAGTAAAACCAGTAATGTGGCTGGTGATGGAACAACCACCGCAACCGTCATTGCTGAAGCTGTTTTCCGCGAAGGCCTCAAGTACCTCGCTGCTGGTCACCATCCCATGGCAATTACCCGTGGTGTTCAAAAAGGCGTCGACAAAGTTGTAGAGCAATTGGCCAAGATGGCCGAAAAAGTTGATTCCAAGGATAACAAGGAAATAACTGAAGTTGCCACAATCGCCTCCAACAACAATCTTGAAATTGGCAAAAAGCTTGCGGAAGCCATGAGCAAGGTTGGCGCAACCAATGGGGTTATAACCATTGAAGAAGGCAAGATCACCGAGACAGAGGTTGTGGTTGTCCAAGGTATGCAGTTTGATCGTGGTTATCTCTCACCCCACTTTGTTACCAATCACGACAACATGACTTGCGAGTTGGATAACCCCTACATTTTGATTTATGAGGAAAAAATCAGCTCGGCAAAAGCTTTGATTCCTCTGCTTGAGGCAATTTCAAAGAAAAAAGAACCATTGCTTCTCATTGCTGAAGACATCGATGGTGAAGCCCTTGCGACTCTGGTTCTTAACAAGCTCAAGGGTGTTTTGAACATCACTGCTGTCAAGGCTCCAGGTTATGGTGATCGAAGGAAAGCCATTCTTGAAGACATAGCTGCCCTCACCAAGGGTAAGGCGATTTTCAAGGATTTGGGTATTCCTTTGGAACAGGTTGAGCTTTCTGATCTTGGAAGAGCCAGAAAAATCAAGATTGACGCTGAAAACACAACCATCACCGAAGGTGCCGGTGACAAGAAAGTCATTGAAGGTCGCTGCGAAATGATCCGGAAGGAAATCGCAAAAACTGAAAGCGACTATGATCGTGAAAAGCTTCAGGAAAGACTTGCAAAGCTTGCAGGTGGTGTTGCTCAACTTAAAGTTGGTGCCGCAACTGAAACTGAAATGAAAGAACGCAAGGCCCTTTACGAAGATGCCCTTCATGCAACCCGTGCAGCTCTTGCGGAAGGTATTGTTCCGGGCGGCGGGGTGGCGCTTCTTCAGGCTCGCAAGTGCCTTGACAATCTCGAATTCGACAATCAAGAAGAAACGATTGGCTTGAATCTTTTGAGAACCGTGATGGAAATGCCATGTAGGATGATTGCTGAAAACGCCGGACTTGATGGCTCGGTTGTTGTTCACAACGTCAACAAATCCAAAGAAAAGAACTTTGGGTTTGATGCCGAGAAAGGCGCCTACTGCGACATGAGAAAAGCAGGGATCGTGGATCCTGTGAAGGTTACCCGTAGCGCATTGCAAAATGGTGTAAGCGTTGCGTGCCTTCTTCTTACCACGGAAACCATGATTGCAGATATTCCTGAACCCAAGGGCGCTGGTGGAGATCACCACGACCATCATCACCATGGCGGTGGCGACATGGGCATGGGTGGAATGGGTGGCCTGGGTATGGGCGGCATGGGTGGCATG
>SYCV01000172.1 GCA_005786805.1 Planctomycetia bacterium
CCGGGGTGGAACCCGATGGAACAGGTATAAGAAGGGCAAGACTGACAGCGTTTGGTTCCGTTGCTGAAAATGTTGATTATCGATTCCAGTTTGACCTGGGTGGATTTGGCAGACCCACGGTCACGGATGTTTACATGGATGTGCTTGAAGTTCCTCTTTTGGGGCATGTGAGAATCGGACACTTCAAGCAACCTTTCAGCCTCGAGGAATTGACAAGCTTCCGCTTCAATCCCTTCCTCGATCGTTCCAGCTTGTTTATTTTTCATCCTTTTCGAAGGACCGGGGTTGGTTTCTTCGACTGGACTGAAGACAACAAATGGACATGGTATGTGAGTGGTTTCCGGGGATTCAATGATTTTTATGGTAACGATTTGACAGACATTGGGGGGTATGGTTTCGCAGCTAGAGGAACCCATTGCCTTTATTATGAAAACGACGGTGAGGATTTACTTCACTTTGGCGCGATCTATTCCATCCTCGGGCCATCTAATGGTGGCATACAATTTGGCAGGTTTGGGGGCAACGCTCCGGAACTTGGACTTATCCAAGGGCAGTTTGGCACCACAGGTTTCAGGCAAAACCAATCCATGGTGAACACTGGATCGCAGCTCCTAAGGAATTCAGACCCAGCGAACGGACCCTTGACCCAAGGAACCTCCTATTACCAGGATTTTCATATTGAAACCGCATTGGTTCGCGGACCATTCTCCTTCCAAGCAGAAGGGGATATCGTTCCCGTCAGCATGACCAATGGAAACACCCCGATATTTGCGGGTGGTTATTTTTTCATGACCTGGTTCCTCACAGGGGAACATCGCAAATATGATAGGAACCTCGCCCTGTTTGACAGGATCATCCCAAACAACAATTCCCAAAAAGGACATCCCTTTGGTGGTGCATGGGAGCTTTGTGCAAGGCTTAATTACATCACCCTTGATTCCGCGGGAATCAAAGGCGGTACCTTGATCGACCCAACTTTCGGCTTTAATTGGTACATGAACCCGTACACAAAATTATCATTCAATTACATTCCCGCTTATTTGAATTCGCCCCAGAGGTATGGTGATGCGAATTCCCCATCGGTCAAAACCCAGGCGAATGCCTGGGGACTTCAAGCCCAGGTTGATTTCTAAAAGCCAGGCTCCCAAATCCATAAGGAATGACTAGAGACTATTTTTGAAGATTCAGTTTCGAGCGGATTTCCTGTTGCACCGCGGTTGCATCCCTCGTGCCATCCACCTTTATGATCAGCTCTTTGCGGCTGAATAATTCAAGGATCGGCGCGGTCTTTTCATGATAATCCCTGAGCCTTGAACGAACAGCTTCGGGATTGTCATCCGCCCTGGCCACAAGGTTGCCTTTGCAGACATCACATATGCCATCAACTTTCGGACGATGAAAAATCAGATTGTAATCAAGCCCGCATTTTTCACAAAGCCTTCGATTCATGATACGGTCGAGCACCACCTTGTCCGGCACATCGACAAGGATGACCGCGTCTATGTCAAAGCTTTCAAGAAAGAAGGATGCCTGGTTCGCATTCCTGGGAAACCCATCAAGTATGAATCCAAAATTCCAATCATGTTGATCCAGCCTTTGCCTGACGACCTCCTCAACCAATTCATCAGGCACAAGTTTACCTTCGATGGTAAAGCGTTGAATACGGGCAGCAAGCTTGGTGTGCGATTGGATATGCCAGCGGAAAATATCACCCACACTGATGTGAACAAGGTCAAAATCCCTCGCAAGCAACGCGGCCTGGGTGCCTTTGCCACAACCCTGCACACCGGTGATGATGTATTTACGCATGAAAATTCCCCGATAAATGATCACGATCAAACCAATTAATCAAACGAAGAATCTCAGGGCACCATCACGACAAATGGATTGCTCCAATGACTGCAGCGTCCTGTATTGTCCCGCCAGCGCGCGCGAACCCGGTATTCCCCTTTTATTTTAAGAACATCCGGGGGAATAATTATTTCCATGGAGGAGGCCACCTCGCTTCGCCAGTGGTCAGCCAATTCATACCACCCTTTCTGGCCCACGCGACCCACACGCCATTCCAGCATTGCTTGCTGGTGATTCACCGGTGAGATGAATTTGGACGCGGTGAAGCGCATCATGGTGGGGTCCCTGGTCACATCGGGTTTTACTGGGATTTTGTCATCCCTGGCCTCATGGGCAAGATAACCCCACCCATAACCACGCTGGTCGCCATCGTTGGGGGCATATTTTTTACCGGGCCTAGAATCGGTGCAAAAATCTATGACATACTTTCTAAATCCGGCGAAATCATTTGTCTCAAGGGTTCGTTTCCATGGGCCCCCGAAATGATCCGCACCCGCAGGATTTAAAAAGTAAGTATCTTTTTGATTCGACCTCGGATGCCGGTTCCAAACCGCCTCATCCAACCGGGGCCAATCAACCGCATAACCCTTGGGCGTGAGCGCGGAACTTAAATCATAAGCCATTTGACCTACCTGCCCCCCTTTTTCAGATGCGTCACCTGCAAAAAGATCAAGTATCTCACGCGCGCGGTTACGATACTCAAGGGCGATATTTGGATGATTCAAACAAACCATCGCATCTATATGCCCGGGTTGATGATGGCGTGGAACAAACATCATGTCATTATCCCAGGGAATAGGCGACCAATGCCCATCCGGATGGCGATAATAACCATGGTTACCATCAGGCCGCAGGTCCACATTCCCCAGCAAACGGTTCATCGCATGGAAATTATAATAAGCTTTTAAATCAAGATTTTTCCTGCACCAATCCTCCTTGGGGTTGGACCTCAGTTCATTGATGAATTTCTCCCATACCTTGCCTGCATCCATCATTTCCCTGGGAGTGTGCTTGATACCGCTTTGAATGCTCACAGTCAGGCCATCGGGAAGTTTATTTTCCGCGAGCATCTTCGGTTTCATATCACCCATCGCAACATAAACACCCCAAAGGTCTCCCTCGTATTGATTCTTCAAGGAAACCTCATCGGGGCCGGTAACCACCCGCCATTGAATCCAGGTTGATACCGGACTGGGCACTCCCGCAAGAAGATATGCCCGCATGGATAAAACCTCATCCAACCCGGTGATGCCACGAAGCACGGGCAGATAAGGGGTCGAGCCACCGGGGTTGAGATTGAGGCTGCCTGACTCCGCGGGAAAAGGTTTGCCATCATGGTCAACAAAGGGCACATCATGGCCGGTGTTGAACTTGAGGCCCCATTTATTTTTACCAGAGATATGCGCGCTACCCTGCCCTCGGTTGCTGAATTGGACATGATCGTATACAACACCCCGATAAACCAAGGTGCCAAATTTCTTTTGTTTGTGGGCATTACCATCCCACTGGCTGCTGGCGACATCCTCGGCCCGCGCCACTAGATGGATTGACTGAAGGGTGTTCAAAAAATCGGTCGGAAATGTGAGAGGGGAAGTTTTTCCAGGCTGGCGGGCCCCGACCCAACTTGCAGGGCCGGCATCACACCACCATGCGAAATTCGGGCAAGTATCATCCGCCGCAGGCAGCACATAGCCCTGCCCTTTCTCATCTGTTGCCGTGATACGGTACCTTATCAACCAGCGATGTTTTTGATAATTGACAGGGATGCGAATAGTATAAAACCCATCATTTGCCTTGGCATCACCATCCTTGCCATCATCATGCATGGGTAGTTCGATCCAGTCTTTTTCATAAGCTGGATCCGATTTGCGAACATAATTTCCCGGTGGGATACTTTGGATCCTGATCTTCACATTGGAGGCGCCCGCCTTGAGTGCCGCGGTAACCACCACGGGCTCGCCAGGCTTGGGTGTGACCGGCTCATGCTTGACTTCTTGAATCCTTAGGGGCTCTGCAATAACTTGCTGGGCAAACATCAAAAACAAAATTAAAGCAGGGTGAAATAGTTTCAGGCGCATGAAAGGGGCCCCATGAATGATCAACGGGCTAGCAGGCCAACCGCTGATGACACACTATCCAGGTTCAGCAGCTTGAGCGCCGCGGGAAGCTCGGAAACAATACGCTGGGCCGCGGTGGGATCATAAAAATTAACCGTGCCCAATTGCACTGCGGATGCGCCTGCAAGGATGAATTCCATGACATCATCAATCGTGGCGATGCCCCCAATTCCAATGATCGGGATTTTGACTTTTTTTGCGACCTGCCAGACGATGCGAAGGGCAATCGGCTTGATCGCAGGGCCGCTAAGGCCCCCGGTGCCATTACCAAGGACAAATCTTTTTTTCTTCCAGTCGATCGCAAGCCCCATGAAGGTGTTGACCAGGGAAACCGCATCAGCGCCCGCTTCCGCAGCAGCCTGCGCGATAATGGAAACATCCGTCACATTCGGAGTCAGCTTTGCGATGATAGGCAGATTGCAGAATTCCCGGACGCCCTTGATGACCCTGGCAGTTTTCTCAGGGTCGATCGCGAAGTCAACCCCGCCCGAAACATTGGGGCATGAAAGATTGAGTTCCAACGCTGAAAGTCCGGTTTCCCTGCTGATTCTCTGGGCCATCTCGAGAAATTCTTTTTCGGTCTTTCCCGCAATGTTACCTATGATCCTCGTGGGAAGATTTCTCAAATAGGGAAGATGATTTGCAAGAAAGTATTCCAAGCCATCATTATCGAGGCCGATCGCATTGAGCATCCCCGCGGATGTTTCACATGTTCGTGGTGGCGGGTTTCCTGCACGGGGATTCTGGGTGACCGTCTTCGGTACAATTCCCCCAAGCTTGGAAAAATCAACCATCGACTCCATTTCCTTCGCGTAACCAAAGGTACCGGAGGCGACAAGAATGGGATTGCAAAGTTGAAGCCTGCCCAGGTTGACAGCCAGTTCCGCCATGATCCTAGTTCTCTTCGAGGTAGGTGTATCCCTCAAGCCCGGACTGGTAGAAGTCTAGGAACTCACGGGATTCCGGAACTGATATTGTGCCCAGCTTCACTGCTTTTTCAACATCCTTGCGGATTCGATCGGTCAACTCATCAGCTTTGTATTGCACATACGCAAGTACCTCGCGCACGGTATCACCCTTGATGACCTCGTCAATGTTCAAGTGATTGTTTTCATCGAGGCTGACATGCACCGCGTTGGTGTCACCAAAAAGGTTGTGAAGATCACCTAAAATTTCCTGGTAGGCACCCAGAAGAAAAGCCCCAAGGTAGTAGGGCTGGCCGGTAAACTCGTGCAGCTGCAGGGTGTTTCGAACATCGCGCAGGTCAATGAATTGATCAACTTTGCCATCCGAGTCGCAGGTGATGTCACCCAGCACGGCCTTGCGGGTCGGGATTTCATCAAGCTTGTGAATTGGCATGATTGGGAAAAGCTGCTTGATGGCCCAACTATCCGGCATGGATTGAAACACCGAGAAGTTGCAGAAGTAGGTGTCGGAAAGCATCGCCTCCAAGCCCTGGAGTTCCTCGGGAGTGTAATCAAGCTCCCGGACCATGCGAAGTATCTTGCTGCAAACAGCCCAGAACAATCTCTCGATCAGGGCGCGCTGTTCAATATTGATGGTACCCAGGTTAAACATGTTGACAGCTTCATCCACCGCCTGGAGCGCATCGTGGTAACTTTCCTGCAGGTTCTTTTTCTTGAGATCCTGAAAGATGGCGAAAAGGTCCGCAAGCTGCTGGGGCCCATCGTCTGGAATCTGGGGCGGAACGGTGTAACGGTCAAAGTTCGATACACCAACGACATCAAAAACAAGGAGGCTGTGGTAGCCCACCATCGCCCGGCCTGACTCACTGATGATGATCGGATGAGGAACACCCGCGTCATCGCAGACGCTCTTGATGCGGAAGACCACATCATTCGCGTATTCCTGCAGGGTGTAGTTGATCGAGGATTCAAAATCCGATTGGGAACCATCGTAATCGATGCCCAAACCGCCACCGACATCAATGTAATTGACATTGGCACCAACACGGTGCATCTCGGTGTAGACCCTGCCCACCTCGGTGAGCGCGGCCTTGATGCTGCGAATGTTGGTGATCTGGCTGCCTAGATGAAAATGAACCAACTGGAGACAGTCAACCATGCCCCGCTGTTTGAGATAATCAACAGCTTCAAGAATTTCGGTGAGTGTGAGGCCGAACTTGGAACGGTAGCCAGCGCTCGAGCGCCATCGCCCCGCGCCACGGGCCGCGAGCTTTGCCCGAATCCCGATCACCGGCCGGACACCTGTGATCTCAGCCTGCTTGACTATGAGTTCGAGCTCGGTGAATTTTTCAACAACAGGGATGATGTTCTTGCCAATCTTGCGGGCAAGCATGGTCATATGGATGAATTCCTCATCCTTGAACCCATTGCAGATGATCGGGGTGTTTCCCCCGTTGGTCAACGCCATCACCGCGAGTAATTCAGGCTTGGATCCGGCCTCAAGCCCGAATTGAAAAGGTTTGCCGAAATCAATGATTTCTTCCACGACCTGTCTTTGCTGGTTGACCTTGATGGGATAGACGCAGCAATACTGCCCCTTGTATTCGAATTCATCGATTGATTTTTGAAATGCAGCGTGAATTTCTGAAACACGATGCCTGAGAATATCAGTGAAACGAACCAGTATGGGAAGTTGGATACCTCGGGCTTGAAGCTGGTCGATTAATTCCTTGAGATCGATGGATGCCTCGGGGTCCTTGGTGGGCAGAACCGTAACATGCCCGAGGTTATTGATGCCAAAATAGCCCTTGCCCCATTCGTTGACCCTGTAAGTTTCGAAGGCATCGGAAATTTTCCAGCGGTCAAGCATATCCGGTTCGGTACTATTTGCCATCGAGTAAGGAATCCCCTTGAGACCAGAAAATAATATCTGTGAACCACAGAATAATTATTGTAACGAACAATACTGCATAAGTAAGAGATAATAGGTAATTTCGTCAAGCCTATTTTGACTGATTTGCCAATCCGATGTGGATGAGGTGTTAGCCTTGCACGAATTGGGAAAATAAGCTAACTGAATCATATTGGATAATGCGTATCAGACTCATCGCAAGGAGGCAATCATGAGCACAGCCAGGCACTTGGATCTTCCCATGCCGTCCGAGGAGGAAAGACAGTATGTGGGCGCGGGCAACTTCAAGGAAATCGGCGATGATTTTCTCCAATTATTCACCCGACTGGGTGGATTAAAGCCCTCCCATGATGTCCTCGATGTTGGCTGTGGCATTGGCAGGATGGCGCTTGCCATGGTCAACTATCTTGAACCAAAAAGCAGGTTTGAGGGGTTTGACATTGTCAAGCATGGCATCGATTGGTGTGAGAAAAACATCACCTCCCGCTGGCCCAATTTCAACTTCAAGCATTCCGACATTTACAACAAATGCTACAACGAATCAGGCAGGCAGGTTTCCCGAAAGTACAGGTTTCCCTATGAAAGTAATTCCTTTGACTTTGCATTTTTGACCTCGGTGTTCACACACATGCTGCCCCGGGACATGGAAAACTACCTGGGTGAAATCCACCGGGTTCTTCGCCCGGGTGGAAAAGCTTTCATCACCTTCTTCATCCTTAACCAGGAGGTCGAGGGCTTGATCTCGCAGGGTAAGTCCGCCTTCAAATTGCAACATCGCAGGGGACCCGCAAGAATCGAATATCCCCATTGCCCCGAACAAGTCGTCGGTTATGAGGAAAAATATCTCTCCAGATTATTCGCCGACAGCGGTTTCGCACATCCCCATGTGGTCCATCCCGGGATGTGGTGTGGCAGATCCAAGGGCGAGACCTCACATGACCTGGTGATAGCGACCAAGCAGGGAGAACCGACCTCCGCCCAGACCTGGCGCAGGAAACTGGCCTCTTGGATGCCTTTCTGAACACGCCGAGGAACAACCTTCGATGGCTGAAAAAACCAGCTTGATATCAAGAATAATGCGGGCTCTGAAACATCGGGGCCCGCTTTCGCTGTTAAAATCGGCCTTGCGAAAACTACGCCACTCCCCTTTGGGAAAATCAATCCTCGGTCCCACGGGACCTTGGTCCAACTGGCTGAAACATTATCTGCCAAACAGTGAATTACTCGAAAAATTCCGAACCACCCAATGGCCCGTCAACAAACCTAAATTCTCGATTGTCATGCCGGTATTCAACACCAACCCCCGATGGTTGGCGCAGGCGATCGAGTCAGTCAAATCCCAAACCTACCAGGATTGGGAACTCTGGTGCATTGATGATCACTCGGGAAATTTACAGGTTCCCTTTGTTCTAAAAAATGCCGAGAAAACCGACAAGCGCATCCATGCCCTTATACTCGACAAGAACCAGGGAGTAAGCGCAGCCACGAACGCAGGGTTGAAACTGGCATCCGGAACGCATGTGTTATTCATGGATCATGATGACTACCTCGAACCCCACGCGCTGCATCGTTTCGCGCAGGCAATCATTGAAACCGACGCGGACCTGCTTTACGGCGATGAGGCGCTAACCAGTGAAGACCTAAATCATATACACCAGATTAAGACATGCCCCGCGTTTTCGCACGATTACTACCTTAGCCACCCCTATGTGGTGCATCCAATTTGCGCCCGCACCAGCCTGGTGAAAGCCACGGGCGGCCTTGATCCGTCACTGAAGGTCTCCCACGATGTCGACATGTTTTTACGCATGGCTGAAAAATCAAACAATATTGCGCATATACCGGATATTTTATATCGGTGGAGACTGCACAGCAGCAGTTCCAGCCATTGCACCAATCTTTTCGAGATTACAAAATCAACCATGGGTGCCCTGGAAAGGCACCTGCAAAGGTTAAATACCAATGCGACCGTCAGCCCTTCCGCACTTCACCATAATTTCTTCCGTATCGACCATGCGCTGAAGCCTGACACCCGGGTGGCGATTTTAATACCCACAAAAAATCGAAGCGACCTTTTGCAGGGTTGCCTCGACAGCCTTCGAAAAACAGTCCCTGCAAACCTCATGGATATCGTGATCATTGACCATGAGTCAGACG
>SYCV01000028.1 GCA_005786805.1 Planctomycetia bacterium
GGGCCCTGCGGATCACGCGCACAAATTCCACACCCACGGCACCATGGGCATCAATGGAAGCCTCTTTTCGACAAGGGATTACTCCGCTGTTACAGCTGCCTGCATGATCGTCCCATGTGCCGCCTTTGAAGCGATCAATGGATTTGATGAATCATTTGCAATCGGATTCAACGACACAGATTTCTGCCTGCGGCTGAGAGAAAAGGGCTATAGGATTTTACAGACACCTTATTCCGTTTTATTTCACCTTGAATCACAATCAAGGCTTGCGGATCGCACCCACCCTGCGGACACGAAAAGATTCATGGATCGTTATGAATCATTCATTCAATCGGGGGATCCCTTTTACAGCCCTTACTTGGATAACGATGGCTTCACCCATCTTCCAAAACCAGGGGCGAAATCTCCGCTTGATATCAAGGCCCGCTTGGTCAAAACACCATGGGCCTCATCAAAACTGGTCCAGAACAAAGGTGCTGCATGACCGGGGTTTTCCAAAAAGCATACTCAAAACTCAAGCATCTGGAATTTTTACAACCCATCAAGCCCGCCTGGCGGAACCTGAGGCGATGGTTCATCGCACGCACCACACCGCTACCCAAAGCACCAAAAAACAAACACGGAAACACAGATCAAGGCGATATTCTTGACACCTACTTCCAACACAAACTTGAAGCGTTCCTTTCCCACAAAAAATCCCGCATATCATTTGAATCAGCCCCAGCGCCATTGGTCAGCATCATTGTGTTGACTTACAACAAGGCGGCATTGCTTTTGGAATGCCTGCAAAGTGTCGCAAACCACACCCACGGTTCTTTTGAAATAATCATCGCGGACAACGCATCCAGCGATCGCACCCATGAATTGCTGGACCGCGTAGAAAACGCCATCATCCTCCGTAATTCTGAAAACCTCGATTTCATAAGGGGTAACAACGCCGCGAGCAAGCATGCCAGGGGCAAATATCTATTGTTTTTAAACCACGACACATCCGTACTTCCGGGATGGTGTGAGGAACTTTCCCAATTGATGGAAACCCGGGATGATGTGGGGGCGGTTGGATCAAAACTCATCCACATGGATGGGCGATTGCAGGAATCGGGTTGCCTGGTTCGCAGGGATGGTTCCACCTGGGGATATGGAAGAAGTAACCCCAACCCTGGCGCCTGCGAATTCAACCATGTGCGGGAGGTTGATTTCTGCTCGGGCGCAGCCTTGATGGTGAGGACGGATTTATTCCGAACCTTGAATGGTTTTGATGAACGGTATAATCCCGCCTACTTTGAGGATGTCGACCTTTGCATGAGCATCAAAAGGCTCGGATATAAAGTTTTGGTTCAGCCCCATTCAGCGGTGCTTCACCGTGAAAATGGAAACTTGTCCGGCAGGGCTTTCAAGCTTTGCCAGACCAACGCCCCAATCTTCAAGGCGAAGTTTGAAAAAGAGCTTTCCCTGATAAAGGATGAGGAATCAACAATCCATGCGCGGGATAAAAAAATGGGCCGTAACATCCTGGTCATGGATGATTATGTGCCAGATCCTAGCAGGGGGGCGGGAATGCCCCGAACGAGGAAAATACTGCTCGACCTGGCCACATTGGGTCATAAGGTCACCTATATACCACTAAGTGATCCTGCAACGCACCCTGAAACGGTAAAGGAATTACAACTTCAAGGGATAGAAATCTTTCACGGAAGTTTTGACCTTCAGGGCATCCTTGAAGGCAGGCGTGGGTTTTATGACACGGTAATTGTTTGCAAGCCACACCATGCCGAACCCATGCTTTGGCGCATGCGTAAACTCTTTCCCAAGGCGCACCTGATCTATGATACCGAGGCGATCATTTTTCAAAGGGAACTAGACCGCGCTTTAATTGAGGGAAAACCCCTGGCTTCAGACCAACTTTCAGACTTGAAAAATCGTGAGTTTGCCATCATGAAACAAGCCGACACCGTTCTGGTGGTCAGTGAGGCTGATGGGAAAACAGTACTGGATGATTTACCGGGTAAAAAAGTGGTTGTCTATGGTCATCCCATGGAAACCAATGAGGAAGCACCCGGTTTTCATGCGAGGAAAAATCTTCTATTTGTTGGCGGTTTGACTGATGCCCACGCGCCTAATGTGGATGCGCTGGAACTATTTTTAAAGGAATCATGGCCAGAAATAAGCGCCCGGTTACCCGGATGCAAAATGATCATCGTTGGCGCCAATCCCTGCAAAAGAATCATCGCTGCTGCCGGGAATACCGCCCAACTATTGGGAAGGGTCGAGGATTTACAACCGTTGTACGACCAAGCCAGGGTGGTGGTATGCCCGCTGCGCTTTGGGGCGGGAATCCCCCTTAAATTGGCGGAGTCAATGGCACACGGGGTTCCCAGTGTCGCAAGCCCGCTGGCTGCCAAGGGCTTTGGAATCCAAGATGGCTCGGTGGTTGCAATCGCTGATGATTCCCAATCCTTCGTCAACGAGGTGGTGCACTTATATTCAAACCAAGATGCATGGGAACACAGGCAAATAAAGTCCCTGGGTTTTGCGAGGGAACATTTCAGCCCCATGGTATTACGGAAGGAATTAGCGAAATTAATCAGCCCGGCACAATTGATTGAAAAATTTGCTGCCTGATTCATCAAATAGAATCTAACCTGGCGATCATCCTCTCGCCCGCGCGCCTTGGTGATAATAAATCCTTCAGCTTCATACTTGCGGTCTCACCCATCAGCCTGGCGGCCTCGGGGTTCTCATAAACCCACCTCATTTTTTCAGCAGCTTCTTTTTCATCAGGTTCCGCCCAATGCCAGCCCTTTTTATAAGGCAGGTAATCCTTTTCAAGGTCCACCCTTTCATACCCCACCAACAAAGATGTATCCGTTGCCATGAAATCCAGGTTGCCTGAATAAGCGGTGGCTATCACGGGTTTACCCAGCAACATCGCCTCCGCGATCGTCAAACCCAACCCTTCCGCACGATTAAGCGAAACATTACAATCACAGGAATTCATCAGGGCCAATACTTTTTCGCGGGACATTTCGCTTGTATCAAGAAAAATATTGGCGCCCAAGATCGCTTCACGAAGAAGTTTCATTTCATTGGGGTATTTTTCTGAACGAGATACCTTCAGCACCAATCGCACCCCGGGAGTCGATTGAAATACCTTCTTGAAAGACCTGATCAATCCAAGGGGATTTTTTCGCTCCATGATGCTCGCAAGATCAAACACAAACAAAAAGATGAATTCATCATCCCTCAAGCCAAGTTCGCTTCTTGAAAGTTTCTGAAATGGGGAAAGCGTAATCGCGGGAAGCATGGAAACAACCGGCACTTTCACGACTTTCTCAAGTGCTTTTTTTATATGAATGGTGGGCGCCCAGATTTCATTCACATTCCCCGCGAGATCCCCCCAATGACCGGGGGCTTCCTCGAGTTCCCAATACCAGATCGCGAAGGTTCTTTTCTCGGGGGGACACCAGACACCAGCACGATCAAAACAATCTGCGAAATAAGGCTCGGGGGCCATCACCACGATGTTGTCCCGATGATAATGCAGGGATCGATATTTTTTATTCCTTGGAAGATCAGCGGGGCTCGCGGCAATACTCCGCATCAGCACCTGCCTGCCCGCCTCCTCGAATGATTGCACGACCAGGTTGGCGGCAACTTGCAGTCCAGAAGGATAACAAAAATGCCCAAAAACATTCACGCCCGGGGAAATCGGTTTCTCAAACTTGTTGACCCGGCTTGCATCACGAATCCAATCCCCCTTTATGTTGAATTTCTTTTCCAAGTATTGTAAGAACTCACGCCAATGCCGTTCATCCTCAAGGGCATGGGGAAATAATTTTTGATATTCGGGTTGGTTGATGTAAACCAGGTCGAGGGTCAATGTGGGAAAACTTTCAATCGTCCTAAAAAAACTGTAGACATCAAATAGGGATAAGCCATCATCGGGGGTCGAATGAAAAACCAGATACCCAAGAAAAGCCTTCATGCCACAAAGGGTGATTCCCATGGGAAACATCGAGCGTACTTCAGGGCGGTTTTCATAAAACGCGATCACACCTCTCATGGAAAGTTCAGCGTCTGCATTGGGCCGTTCCGAAGGCATGGAGGTTGGAATGCGCAAAAGCCATTCCTTGATATTGGACTTGTTCAACGATTCATCAATTCTCGGCCAGTGAATAATGTCATCAAGGTTGAGTCGGGATGCGAAACGCCTGCGGTAAATGCGCCTGACATGGCGCACCAATTTTCGCAACAATCCATCCTGGGAAAATAAGAAGCGCAAGAAAAACCCTTGATAAGGAGAATGACATCACGAATGAATATGAGATAAAAAAGTGACTTTTGATGCAAGGGAAAAACAGGATTAAAAATCGACATGGAGACGCAGGCCAAAAGCCTGTATGTTACCGGTCGCATTGGGAACATTCCAGTCCCTGAAGGTGTAAATGTAATTACTCATCATTCTCATGTTAGCATTCCAGTACCAGTTAAGCCCGGTGGTGATTGAATTAAGTGTTCCGGCTTGAAGCTGGTTGCTATCCAGGCTGAGATAATCAAACCTCAGGCCAACCTCCCAGGCGCCCCATCCATTGGGCAAATTGGGATCTGACTTTTCCCTGCAAATGAACGGGGTCTGGGGAATGACCCGGTCATATGCCATGGTTTTAAGATCAATGGGCCGATGATCATCGCGGGTGATAAAGTA
>SYCV01000173.1 GCA_005786805.1 Planctomycetia bacterium
CGAAGAATATCACGGGATGCTCTGGATTGCTTCCCCACCAGCACGAGTTCCCATCGCCCGCCAAACAACCGGGTCAATGCTGTTGGGAATCGATTTCACAGAGCCATCCATGAATACCGCGTTGACTATCCCAGAGTGATAACTCCGTGACGTGACACTTGCGAAAGTGATGGAGGTCGAAGTGATCCCCTCTCTCATGGAGTTGAAATCAATGTCATATTCGACACCTCCACTTGTGTATGCAAATTTAGTGTTAGGGGTGAAATTGGATGTAAAGCCTGTTTGATGAACCCGGGCATCAACCCATTCTGTATGCCCTGAATCTGGCTTGAATGATCCGCCATAATTTACGACTTGGGAAGAGGCACCTGGCATCGGGGTACCGGCTGCTGCAGGGTTTCCACCATCACGAAGATAAGGGGTGTATGCCTTAATTTCAGAAAAAGCAATGGTTTGGCTTGTGCCATCCATAATGTCATTGATTCGAGCAAAACGATTCACCGAAAAAGCCGCATCTCCACCAATTCCCTGGGTTGTTGATGGGTTAAAAATCATCCACGAACCCATGCTGGCACCATAATTAACGGGAAAATGAACCAAGGGTGGATCCTGCCTGGGAATGGCCTTGGGCTCGCTTGGACAAATAAACATCGGGATTTTTTGTTGGGTAACATTGGGTTGAACATCATAAGCCTTCGTAAAATCAATTAGCCTTTGGAGGTTTTCCTGTTCAATGAAAGGAAGAAGCCTGGAATGAACAGACCATGACTTTGAAGCCCTGATATTTGGAGCTGAAATAATCGGATAGTCCCCGGCGGATGGGAAGTATTGAAAAGTGGACTCATGATTGTGCAAAGCGAGACCAATTTGCTTGAGGTTATTGGCACAGGAAAGCCTTGCCGCAGCCTCGCGAACTTTTTGAACCGCGGGAAGCAATAAACCGATCAAAATTGCAATAATTGCAATAACCACCAGAAGTTCAATAAGAGTGAAAGCATTATTGGAGGGAAGCGATTTTCGGGAAATCATTAAGAAAGCTCCTCAGGCAAACATAATTTTATTGATACTAAGTCTCAATATCAATCTAAAACAAATTTAGTGCTCTTTAACTCCTCCGTCAATGTTTTTTTATTTTTTCCTCGCTTCCACACTTTCCCTCGTATGTTTATGCATTTAAACCTCGCTTTTACTAGAATTATCCCTTGAGACTTCCTGTTTTCCTGAACCAAGGGTTTCTTATGCCTTCGGAACATAACTTTTTCATAACTACAGCCATTGATTACCCAAACAGCAGGCCTCATATCGGCACCGCTTTTGAAAAAATTGGCGCTGATGTCCAAGCCCGCTTCCAGCGCATGCATGGAAAAAATGTTTGCTTTCTTATGGGAAACGATGAAAACACCATCAAAGTTGCCCGTAGAGCCGCCGAACTTAATTTGGATACCAAGGTTTATTGCGATGAAATGGCAAAACAATTCAAGGAGGTTTGGCGGGCTTTGGACATCAGCTTTGATGATTTCATCCAAACCAGCGAAACCAGGCACCACGACTGCTGCAAGGCATTCACACAAAAAGTTTTTGACAACGGATACATTTACAAAGGCGGATACGAAGGGTGGTACTGCGACGGGTGCGAGGCTTTCAAGACGGAAAAAGAACTCGATGAAAAAAAAATCTGCCCAAGCCACAAGACCCCCGCTGTCAAGCGAATGGAGCCTTGCTATTACTTCGCGCTTTCCAAGTTTCGCGACCAACTCCTAGATTTTTATGAGAAAAATCCTGATTTCATCCAGCCTGAAAGTAGGCGAAATGAGGTCCTGGCATTGGTTCAATCCGAGCTTAAAGATGTCAATATAACCCGCTCCGGGCAATCCTGGGGCATACCTGTTCCATTTGACCCTGAATTCACATTATATGTATGGTTTGATGCCCTGCTTAATTACATCACCGCGGTGGGATATGGGCGGGACGAGAAGAAATTCAATGACTTTTGGCCGGCAGATTTACATGTGATAGGCAAGGATATAACCCGATTTCACTGTGCCTTATGGCCTGCGATGTGCTTTGCAGCGGGTATAACTCCACCCAAAAAAGTGTTCGGCCATGGGTTCGTATATGTGAAAAACGAGGAAACCGGTGATGTCCAGAAAATAAGCAAGTCTCTTGGTAATGTAGTTGAACCCATGGACATCATAACCAAGTTCAGCGCCGAGGCTTTCCGTTATTATTTTCTCAGAGAGTGCCCTTTCCCTGGTGATGGGGAATTCAGCCTGCAACGCTTTGTTGACATCTACAACTCCGATCTCGCGAACAATCTGGGAAATCTTTACAGCAGGGTTGTCGGATTGATAGGAAAAAATTATGAAGGCGAATTAAAAGATATAGGCATTTCAGATGAACCTTTGTTCCCCGGGGAACTATGCAAATCAATTGTGGACCAAGTTCGAAATCTGGTTGAAACCTGTAATTACAACCAAGCATTGCAAAAGATATGGACCATGGTTTTGGATCCTGCCAACCAGCATGCCGAAAAAACCGCACCATGGACCCTTGTGAAAACTGACAAGCAAAAAACAAAAATAGTTCTCGTCCAGTTGATTGAAGCGGTGAGGATCGCAGCAATACTATTAAAACCATTCCTACCCCGGCTGGCTGAAAAATTGTACACCAGTTTTGACTTTAAAACACCTTGGTGTTCTATCAGTTATGGGGATGCCCTTAAGCCAATTAGTTCCCAGCCAGATATCAAAATTCTGGCGGAATTGGAAAATGGCAAGGTTAAACCCCTGCTACCGAGAATACAAAAACCGGCTTAATTACCATGATTTCTGCAATAAAATGACCTTTTTGATGAAAAACGAAAAAATTATCCTCTTGAGTCGAACCTTTTGAATGGTCCCTTCGTAGAAAGTGCAGGTAGTGTGGGTCAATTGTCAAATACAGCAGAAAGATCTGATGAGGAACTTTTCAGATTATTTCGCATGGGAAATGCCTCTGCATTTGACTTGTTGGTCCATCGTTATGAAGGAGAGCTTTTTGGATATTTAAACAGGTATTTGCGCAGCAGGGAGCTAGCGGAAGATACTTTTCAAAACACCTTCATGGCGGTTTATCAAAAAGCGGATAATTTCGAGGAGGGAAAAAAGTTCAGACCCTGGCTTTATGCGATAGCGACCAATCAGGCGATTGATGCCTCTAGAAAAAGAAAACGGCGCGTTGCGATTAGCCTGGAAGGGGAAACCAACAACGGGGCTAATAATAAAGTTGGAAGCATCAAGGATTCGCTTGAGGGTCGAGACCAAAAACCCGACAGCTTTGCGATGCTGGACGAAAAAAAGCTCCGAGTACGACAGGCGATAGACATGCTTCCTGAGAACTTACGCCAAGTTTTATTATTGGCCTACTTTCACGAATTCAAATATCAGGAAATAAGTGAAGTGCTGGACATCCCGTTGGGAACTGTGAAATCACGGCTGCATGCTGCCATGGAAAAATTCCAGCAATCATGGAAAGAGATGCAGGAGTGAACCGATGAAGAATAATAACGGGGATGAAATGGACCAAATTTTGCGTTACGCAATGAATATTCATGAGTCGGCCGAAGTGGCGGAAATCAAGCAGCGTCTTCTTGATGAACCCGGTGCCCAGGCGCATTTGGAAGTGATGCGCAAGAGCCTGGAACTTCTTAATGAAGACAATGCTTCAGATCCGCCACCTTTTAATCTTGCCAAGAAAACAATCCTGCGGGTCCAAGGCTTAAAGACCCAGTCAATCAAGTACACCCCCGGAAAACACATCAACCACCAGGCTGGTAACTACCAAAATTCAATCCGACGATTCGACCTATTGTTGGCAGCGAGCCTCTTGATACTTACTTGCGGGGTTCTTGCCCCATGGCTGCATCAGGCAAAAACCAAAGCTGAAAAACTTGCCTGTGCCAACAACATGAGGGAATTCCATCATTCTTTCCAGCATTATTCAGCCATGCAACCCGATGGAAAACTTCCTTTTGTCGAACCGAGTGGCCCGCGAAGTTTTGCGGGAGTTTATGTGCCCACCCTCCGGCAGCATGGTTTGCTTGGGGATTACCACTCCGTAGCATGTCCCACCAACGCAAGAAAAATCCCCACCGAAACTAATCTAGAGCAACTTGAATCCATGTACAAAAACAAATCCAACCCGGGCTATCAACGCCTGGTGAAGGAAGCCGGCGGTGATTACGCCTATAATTTAGGTTACAATATCAAAGGGTCACTCGTGGGATTAAACAACAAGTCTCCCGGGGAAACTCCAGTCCTTGCCGACAAGGTAAACCCCAATAACACCAAATTAACTTTCAACCATGGTGGTTCAGGAAATAATATCCTTTTCATCGGAGGACATGTCCGCTGGCTACCGGCACGCAAGCAAAACAGCTTGGGTGATGATATTTTCCTTAATGAGGATCACAAAATTCTCGCAGGGAAGCATTTTCAAGACCATGTCCTGGCCCCAAGCCATTCCATGCCATTTGGGACCCAAAATTCACAGGACTAAATCTTCCTCTCTTTTCACAAAATTCTTTGCATAAACACACGCATCTTTTATGATGTAATTCTTCAGTATTCTAATTGACCTGAACTGGTGTTACTGGAACACCTGTAAATGTGCATTGAGTGGAATAGTCAAAAAAAGTAAAAACCATGAAAAACAAATTTGCAATTTTACCCCTTTTCCTTTTGGTGAGTTTTGTAATTGCCGAGGCCGCATCCGCAGCCGATGCGATCAAAAAGCCCATCGTTCCCGGATTTGAGCGCTTCTCAAAAGACAAGGATTTTGACCAGGTGCAATTGGGCTTGTTGTTGCTCGGTGAATTAAACTGTACCAGTTGCCATGATTCTGGCTCCATAACCAAGGGGTTGATCCAATCAAAACAAGCTCCGTTGTTGGACAAGGTTGGTGGCAGGATCAAACCGGAATATTTTGAAAGCTTCCTTTCAAAAACCCATGAAGTGAAACCCGGCACATCCATGCCCCAGGTGAATCTGGGAAATACCGACCAGGAAAAACAAGCCAATGCAAAATCATTGGCTCATTATCTTGCCCAACAAGCAGGCGCAAATGAAAAACTTAATTTTGATGCCAAACAGGTTGCCTTGGGCAAAACACTATTCGCACAGTCTGGTTGTGTTGCCTGCCATGCCGGAAGGGACCAAAACGCCCGTGAGATTTCAAATGTGAACAATTCCGTTCCCCTTGGCGCCCTTGAAAGCAAATACACTGTGGCTTCACTTGCCAACTTTCTTGACAATCCCCACCAAGTCCGTCCCTCAGGCAGAATGCCAGCAGTGCTAAAAGACAAAAAAGAATGTCATGCTGTGGCTTGTTACCTGCTTCAAGGGGCCAAAAGTTCCACTAAAGCTGCAAAGGTTTTAAATTTTGAATATTACGAGGGTTCATGGACAAAGCTCCCGGATTTTTCAAAATTAAAACCCATCTCAAAGGGCACTGCATCTGACTTTGATGTGGAAGTCGCGCAAAAGCCCAACAATAACGCCATCCGTTTTGAAGGATGGTTCAAATTACAAAGTGCGGGTAAATACACTTTCCATCTTGGAAGTGATGATGGTTCCAAAATCTTGGTTGATGGAAAACTTGTGATCGATAATGACGGGATTCATCCTCATACTGTGGTGAGCAAAACTGTTGAATTGTACAAAGGTGAGCACAAGGTTGAAGTGGGTATCTTTGACGGGGGTGGTGATTATTCACTTACCGTCGAAATTGAGGGGAATAACCTTCCCAGGCAGCCACTTTCAGGAATTTGCTCCATAGACGAAAAAACAGCCGAGGCCTCAGGGCAGACTCCCAAGCCTGAAACTTCAAGCCAGCCAACAGTTTTCAAGTTAGACACGGATTTGGCAAACAAAGGCCGAGATTTGTTTGCATCTGTCGGTTGCGCGAATTGCCATGCCTTGAATCAAAACAATAAACGAATTCCCGCGATGATCAAGGGACCCGACCTTCTTAAATTACGAGCGGAGACCGGATGCCTTTCAGAAAACCCCCAGGGTAAATCCCCCAACTTCGCCCTCGATGCATCCCAAAAGACAGCAATTGCCCTCGCATTGAAACACCTTGCGACCAACCCCCAGTCCCCGGATGACAAAGCACTGGTCAATAAAACATTCCTCTCCCTTAATTGCTATGCCTGCCATCAACGCGACAAAATAGGCGGGGCGGAAGAAATTCGAAATACATCATTTGTTTCAACACAACCCGAGATGGGCGATGAGGGAAGGCTTCCACCTGCTCTTACTGGTGTGGGCGCCAAATTAAACCCCGATTGGCTGAAGCAAGTATTGGAACAAGGCACCAAAGTGCGCCCCTACATGATGACAAGAATGCCCAGGTATGGCAGCGGAAATGTGATCCACCTTGTAAAGGCGTTGGACAAGGCTGACCCAATTGAACCGGTGGATGCCATCCAATTTGCAGACTCGGCCGCGAAGGTTAAATCATCCGGGCGTCAATTGGTTGGGTCCAAGGCGCTTGGTTGCATAAAATGCCATACATTCAACAACCAAAAAGCCGAGGGTATACAAGCCCTCGACCTCGTGAGCATGCCACAAAGGCTCAAACGGGATTGGTTCCAGCGCTACATGCTGGACCCCCAGCCTTTCCGTCCTGGAACCCGCATGCCAGCCCCATGGCCGATGGGAAAAACATTCTTTGATGACATCCTTGAGGGAAACACCAAGAAGCAAATTGAAGGTATTTATGTCTACCTGAGTGCGGGCACCAAGGCGTCCCCTCCTGAGGGTTTATCCCGTGAATCAATCGTGCTGGTGCCAGACAAGGAACCGATTATATACCGCAACTTTATTGAAGGTGCGGGGGCCAGGGCCATTGGCGTGGGATACCCTGAAAAAGTAAACATGGCGTTTGATGCCAATTCATTGCGGATCGCCTTGATCTGGCAGGGTGCATTCATTGATGCGGCCAGGCATTGGCGCGACCGCGGTGTTGGTTACCAACCACCGCTAGGTGATAACATTGTCACTTTCCCCGCGGGCCCGACCTTTGCCACGCTTTCCAGCGAGAAAGAAAACTGGCCGACAATCACCAACAAGGAACAAGCAGGAAGTTTCCTCAGCTATAAAACCGATGATTCTGGAAGGCCTTCCTTCCAATACAAATACGCGGATGTGATGATCAATGATTTTTCAGTTCCCACCAAGAACAAGGAAGGTGGATTTTCGAGGACACTTACCCTTGAATCAAAGAGTCCCCCAAGCCAATTGTTCCTCCGAGCCGCGGTGGGCACAAAAATCGAGGAACAAAAGGACAACTGGTTCCTGGTAGACGGCGAATACAAGTTCCGGTTACCGGGGGTCAAAAAATCAATCCTGCGGGAATCAAACGGGAAAAAGGAAATACTTGTCCCCATCACCTTCGAGAATGGCACCTGTAAAATCGTGCAGGAATACTCCTGGTAACAAACTTTCACAATCAATAAACAAATGGAAATCAATCAAATGAAAACAATATTCACCCTCACAATCTTTTCAATTTGCGTTCTTCTGGCGCCAATATCCATGGCTGCAGACCCACTCCCCACGGAAGAGGACTATTACAAAATCGTGAAGTTTGAAATCCCCAAGGATGTGGTCCTTGAGGCGGGTGCCATTGAACTCACCACGGACAACAAGCTTTTTGTAAGTTCCCGCAGGGGAGAAATCTGGTCCATTGAAAATCCCTTCGCAAAGGACCCCGCAAAAGATGCAAAGTGGACTCGTTTCGCACATGGCCTTCACGAGGTGCTTGGCTTAGCTTCCAAGGATGGATGGATTTACGCCACCCAGCGTGGCGAACTTACCAAGCTTAAAGATTCCAATGGCGATGGCAAAGCTGATATCTTTCAAACCGTCTCGGATGCATGGGAAATCAATGGCGATTATCATGAATACGCCTTCGGTTCAAAATTTGACAAAGACGGCAACATCTGGATCGTTCTTTGCCTTACAGGCTCTTTCAACAGTAATAGCAAATACCGGGGATGGTGTGTCCGAGTTAATGCGGACGGAACTTTCACCCCAACTTGCAGCGGAATTCGCTCGCCTGGTGGCATAGGTTTTAATTCTCTAGGTGACTGTTTCTACACGGACAACCAAGGCCCATGGAATGGCACTTGCAGCCTTAAACATCTGCTTCCCGGATCCTTCCAAGGGCATCCGGATGGCAATAAATGGTTTGATCTCGCCAAGGAGGCGAAACTTGCGGGACCAAAACCTGAGACACCCAAAAGCGGCTCACGAATGATGGTGGAAGCACAGCGCATACCCCAGCTCATGCCGCCTGCGATTTACTTCCCCTACAAAAAGATGGGCCAATCCGCCTCAGGCATTGACTTTGACAAGTCTGAGGGCAAATTTGGTCCTTTTCAAAACCAGCTTTTTGTTGCTGACCAGACCAACAGCACCATCATGCGCGTGCACCTTGAAAAAGTTCATGGAAGATACCAGGGAGCCTGTTTTCCTTTTAAGAAAGGTTTTGGGTCAGGAAATGTCCCAGTGATGGCGACAAAGAATGGCCACCTTTTCGTGGGTGGCACCAACCGCGGATGGGGCTCGCATGGCAACAAACCCTTTGCCCTCGAGCGCCTCGACTGGACCGGGAAAATTCCCTTTGAGATCCATGAGATGCATGCCAAAAATGATGGCTTTGAATTCACTTTCACCCATCCCATAGATCCAAAAACCGCATCTGATATCGCCTCCTACAAAATCAGCACCTACTGCTACATTTATCAATCCGCGTATGGCAGTCCCGAGGTGGATTTCACTTATCCTAAAATCACCTCGGCTGTCGTGGCACCTGACAACAAAAGTGTTCGAATCGTTGTTGATAAACCAGTCGCTGGCCACATCCACGACTTGACCTTGGCCGGGGTTCGATCAAAAGACGGGCTTCCATTGCTTCACCCCGAAGCCTATTACACACTCAATTACATCCCTGAAGCTGGAAAGTAATTTCTTAGAATTCTTGACAACTCAACCGTGGGGCCTTAGGGTTTATCCATGGTTGAGTTTTTTATTGAAGTGGTTGGCATAACGAATTCCGGAGAAGAGGCCCATGTCTACTGAATCAACATCCCCAAGCATACTCGCCCCAAAGCCAAGGGAAATAACCGTATACAGCCATTCCATGCTGTTTTACTGGTGGCCGGTTTGGTTTGTGGGGTACATTCTTGCCGCACTCACATTTTGGGATCATCACCTCTTGATGGTTGTTCCTATTCATGCGGAAGTAAAACCCATTGAGTTCAAAGATGGAAAAGAGCGAAATGTCATCACTGTACCTGACAACGAAAATTTTCTTAAAGATGAAAAAGGATCGTTGATCCAACCCACTCTTTATGTGGCACAAAGCAAAAACTATGGCGTAATTTTCTGCCTAACGCTTCTACTTACTATTTTCATCACCAGTGTATCACTGCGCGGAATGTGGTCTATCCTCGTCATTGTTGTGATCATCATGGGGGTCACCATTCTAATGCTGGCAGGTTACTGGGAAAAAATCACCAGTGCGTTCTCACTCCTTGATATCCGCATCAATCTGGGCGGATACCTATTCACATCCACTGGCTTACTTATCATCTGGCTGATAGCGTTTATGTTTTTTGATCGTCAGATTTATGTGACATTCAGCCCGGGGCAATTGCGGGTTCGAACTGAGATTGGTGATGGCGAAAAAGTTTATGATGCCACCGGCCTCACTTTTGAAAAACAGCGCAGTGATATTTTCAGACATGGCATCCTGGGGCTTTGGTTCTTGAATATCGGCACGGGCGACCTCATCATCAAGACATCAGGCGCGCAAAACCACACCTTTGATCTTCCCAATGTGATCTCCGTTGAAGCCAAGATCAAAGCCATCGAGCAATTGATGCAATCAAAAGATGTGAATCTTACATAATCACCGGGTAACCGCGGGAGAAAATGCCCAATCAACAAAAAAGCCCGGTATAAACCCGGGCTTTTTCATTTGAGTAAACATTAATAATCGATCACTCTTCGATCGGTTCTTTCACAGGTTGGACATAATAAGGGCCACCTGTCTTCTTTTCAGCAGTCAACTTTTCAGCATGTTCATCAGCAGCCTTTTTCTTGGGGTAGTCAAAAACAGCCACCCTTTGATTAGAATTGCTAAACACACCCCAAATAAGTTTCATGCGCACAGCCTTGGAGGCCCGGGCCTTGCGGGGTTTCTTTTCCTTGACTTCCTTTTTGGCTTTCTTGGAACCCTTCTTTTTCTTCTTCCTGGGGCGATCCTCGTCGTCATCCCCGTCGCCCTCATCATCTGAATCTACAAAATCATCGTCCGAGGGTTCATCATCATCCTGGTCATCCTCGTCATCAATCTCATCATCACCATCCACATCATCCTCGTCGTCCTCATCCTCATCATCTTCCTCATCCTCGAGAAGCTCTTCCTCTTCACGGGCTTTTTCTTTTTTCCGATTTTCAGCGGCATCGTTTGCAGCGCGCAATTCTCTTCGATTGAGAGGGCGTCGAGCCATGAATAATTCTCCCATTCCATGAAAACATGTGAAGTTGCAATGACACTTTTGCAACATGGTAAGATGTCAAACTAGCAATTATGAGCAATTCATTCAAGTTGGTGTCGTGGAATATTCACAATTTTTAGGTATATGCCGGATTATACGGCGGAAACAACAAGGAATATTGCAAATGACCCACGATTTCACACCGTTAAAAACTCAAAAAATAAGGTTTTGCTACTTTTTATCATCCTTACGGCCGCCACCATCCTCGCCAAGCACTTTCTCAAGGGTACGGATGGCGTCAGCGACACCCTCCATGCGTGGATGAATTTTCAGCGTATTTCTAAATGCCTTTAGTGCGGAGCGATGCTTTTTCATTTTCATGAAACTCTGGGCCATCCCAACCTGCGCACCAAAATGCCAGGGGTTCAGATCCAATGCCCTCTGGCAATCAGCGATAGAGTCCTCGTATTGTTTCATCCTAAAATAAATGATCGCCCTTTGATTAAGGGCCTCGGCGAAATCCGGGGCCTTATTGATCAAATTTGTCATGCATTCCAAAGCTTTTTCCCTGTCCCTGATCCGGGTTGCTTTTTGCAACTCGGTGTTATTTTCCTCGCTATCAGCCCTGAACCAAAGATTCCACAGGCTGGCGGTCGCCATGTCCGCCACATCATTATCGCCATCATGTAGCAATCTTGCCATGGGGGAATTGGCTTCCATGGTGCCTAGAAGGCCAAGGGCAAAAAGGGCGGCTTTGCGGGTTTCGGCAAGTTTATTATCCAAAAGCCTGATTAAAGTACCTTCGGTGTACCGGGCAAGCACCCGCTTTTTAAAACGCTTTGTCGCCTTGAAATGACGCTGTCGCCATTCCGAAAAATCCTCACCTTCACGGGGAGTGGGCAAATCACCAAAATATTGAACAAGAAGGGCCGAAGGCATCGGACACCTCAATTTATAGTTTAAAAAGCGCCATCACTAGCGCGATAAATTTCCACCAATAATTGGAGGATGATTCAAGTGGATAAACCTATAACCGGCAAATCCACATAACTTTAATCTATGATTACTTCCACTATTCAGCAAAGAGATTCAATCCCAAAAAACCAAAAAGAAAAATTGTTCGCAAATACCCCTTGCCAACGCAAACAATTCCAATCTAAACTGTGGATTGATCAATTCACAATAAATCGAACCTCGTGAATTTCAGTTGACAAAACACATTATTTGACTGGACTATTCCTTTGCACTTTGGACTTATCCTTTGGCTCCGCGGATTGAAGATCCTTGAGAATCACCTCGACCGCTTTTTGCAACTGGATATCGATTCCTTTTTTAAGTTGGTCCGGTGATGGCTCAATAAGAATATCCGGGGAAACCCCAACGGTATCCATATCCACCCCACGATTTGTATAAACACCAATCCTCGGGATTCTAAAAGTTGAGCCATCAATAAGCTTGGCGGTGCCCGTTCCAATAACCATTCCCCCCGTGGGTTGCCCGACAAGTTTGCCGATACCCAGCGTCTTGAATGCATTTGGAAAAATCTCAGCATCGCTATAGGACCTGTTGTTTATCAAAAGAATAATGGGCTTGGTCCATTTGCGATCGTAACTTCGCAAGACAGCCCCATTGTCGCCTCCCCGATGCAAGAACCTCGTGTGATCCTGCGCGCCCAGATAATTCAAAACCTGGTCATGGGTGAATCCCCCACCATTGAACCTGACATCCAGCACCAATGCTTCCTTGTCAAAATTATCGGAATAAAGCGATCGCACAAACCTATCAAGACCTGGTTCATCCATGCTGGGAATATGTATATAACCAACCCTGCCATTGCTTAACTCGGAAACTTTTTTCGCGTTCAAATTCACCCATCGATCATAGACAAGGGGCGCCATTCTTTCGCGGGTAACAGGGGTGATTTCCATGGAGCGCCGGTTTTTAACCTTCGGGTCAGATGGTGATTCCGCACCGACTGAAACCACCACAGGTTCATCAATTTTGCCGTTCAGGATCTGGCTGACCTCAACCTTGTTGGTGAGTTCAATCCCGTTTATTGCAAAAATAATTTCCCCCGGCTTGAGGTCAATGCCCCGTTTGTCAGCAGGGCCTCGCTTTATGACCTCCGCGATCTTAAGTCCCCTGCCCTTGAATGTCTCATCAAACAGGATTCCCAATTCCGTGGTTTGTTCCTCGGGAAACACAGGTGCCATCTGCAACCCCAGATGCGAGGCGTTCAATTCACCCATCATCAGGAATATAAGTGCTTGAAAATCCTCCCTCATGGGAGCATGACCAACCATGGGGCGATAACGCTGGCGCACCAGGTTCCAATCCGCCCCGTGAAACTTGGCATCATAAAAATTATCAGCCAGCAACCGCCAGCATTGGTCGAATATCTCCAGGTTTTCCTCCTCCGCCTTGATAGTCATCCTCACACGAAAAGGCACGGAACCCAGGTCCGCCCCTGAAATCGCAGATGATGCCTTGGCTGTGCGAATACTTCCATTCCCGTCCCGGAAATAAATCAGGTCCGGATTTTTCCTGGACCAATAAATACCCTGCGGTTTTACCAAACCCGTCGAAAGCTTCGTGACCTGCCCCCCCACAACCGATGCGACCCATAGTTCATCAGCGGAACGAAATGCTATCTTGGATCCTCCGGGGGAAATCGCGGCATCCGTTGTGTTCATCGATCCGATCGAATTCACCCTGGAATGAATTTCATCAAAGTCGATCACCCCGGATTCAAAGTTGGTTTTCCCGCTTGCAACCGGTTTCTGCATTTCCATCACAAATAGTCCCGGAGTGTTTCTCCTCTCGCTTACAAACGCTATTCTTCTACCATCCGTACTCCAGCTTGGCGAGTAATTGGAAGTTGCATACCGGGTGATATTTCTGGGGGGATTATCCATGGTAGGTCCGTTGGCTGGAATCACGAATAACTCACTTGCAAAGGACCCATCCCTTTTTGAATAAACAATCCATTTTCCGTCTGGGGACCATGTGTATTCCGTGATCATTGAGGAAGAGACCACCGCTTTTTGTTCAGTGCCCTCAAGGTTCATGCTCCACAATTTTCCCTCTCGCAGGAAATAAATCTTTTTGCCATCAGGTGAAAAAGTCAGGCTGGATTCAGGTTTTTCATCATTGGTTATCTGCCTGACTTTGAATTGGTGGGCATCAACGAATTTAGGATGCTCGGGGTCGGCCGCTTCAAGGATAAAAACCTCGATCCTTCCAGTTCGATCAGATAGAAATGCAACCTTGGAGGAATCTGGGGCCCAAGCGGCACCAAAATCATCCGAGGGTGTGTTTGTAAGCCTGAAAGGCTTGGCGGCACCAGACATCGACATTCGGTAAAGGTCGCCATGCACGCCAAAAATAACAAAGGCTTCATCCTTGTTGAATGCAAATTCAGAAGCGTTTTGAGTGAAAGTAACAAGGCGGTCGGTATTGGTTTTATCATCCGCAAGGGCCTTGATATTTAATTTACGGGTGTTTTTTGGGGCGGATGTTTCTAAAATCCAAATATCCGGGCCACACTCATAAACAATTATCTCTCCATTGGCACTGATCCGTGCCTTCCGGACCCCTTCAGCGGAATGGTTGGTTACTTTTACAGGTTTGGCCCCGGGCTTGTTCTCCATGCGCACGATATTGGCGGGATTTCCAAAGGTCTCGCTTACATAATAAATCGCATCGCCATTCCGACTCCACATTGGTGAGTAATCCTGCCCATTGAAATCTGTAAGCCTTCTATTGGCTGTGCCATCAATATTGGAAATCCAAATATCATCATTGGAAGAACCACGATATCCTTTCCGGTACCAGGAACCGGGACCACGGGTGTAAGCGATCAAATTTTCCGAAGGATGGAACGCCCCATCCTTGGCCTCATCAAAAGTAAGGCGGCTAGGTTGCCCTCCCTCGATGGAAATAGAATAAAGATTGGAAAATCCAGGGTAACCCAGTCCCCTGTTCGAGGAAAACAGGACTGATTTCGAATCGGGTGCCCAACCGCAGACAATATCATTTGCGGAATCGGATGTTAGCCTTCTGGATTTACCTCCCTGCGCCGGAATGATGAAACAATCGTAACTGCCATGCCTGTTGGAACTGAAAGCGATGAATTTCCCATCCGGGCTGAACGCTGGTTGAAAATCATGAGCGGTATGAACAGTGAGAGGCCTTGCATTTCCACCATTGGCATCAACTGTCCATATATCACCCAGATAACTGAAAACAACCGTTTTACCATCGGGTGACACATCAGGTGTTCGAGGAAACAAAATCTGTTCCTGGGCAAAAACCGGGACAGGAATCAAAATAAGACAAAGAATAATTTGACGAATCATTCAAACCTCCAAGGCGGGAGATACTTTTGAGGGTCGGTATTTTTCCAAATTAAAGGAAGGGGAACAAGGTTTCAATTTAAACCTTGAACAAAGAAGGCCAATAGGATGGGATTATAACGATGGCAGGGGTAAAGACTGGTTATAGGCTTATTCTGGGGCGGGAATTGTGGCTGGAAATTGATCTTTCTCTTTCGTGTTTCGAAAAGCCAGAATAAACAGTAGACCAGCGCCACCAACAAGCCAGCAATCAGCAAGATTGAAGACAGGCCAGTCAAAAAGGTAATTCCAATGGAGAAAATCCCTGACTCCATTGAAAACCACCCTGTCATAAAAATTACCCAGGGTACCTCCCAGAATAAATCCCAGGGCAATCGAGAGTGCCAGGTCTTTGGTTGCCCCCTTTTGCATGCTCCAAAAAACAATGGCCATGGCGGCGGCGCAACTAATGATGGCAAACAAACCATTTGCTATGTTTTGATGTTTGCCCAGAAACCCAAAAAGCGCACCTTGGTTCACATAGGGAATCGGATTACCGCGGGAATCTTTTTTCATCTGCCTGGTTTCCATGTCATATTGGAACTGGGCCACAAGATGAAATCCACCGCCTTGCTGGGTTTCAAACAAGGTATGACAATGATTGGTTGCGGGGTCGCTCAACTTGTCAAATATGATGTATTTGGAGGATTGATCTGCCGCGAGACTACAAACTGCAAGAATCCAAAATAGAATTCGATTTAAGGTTTCCGACATTTATCTATCATCCCCAGACTCAATATTGTTTCAAAACCACAAACTATTGTGATAATGTAATAACTGAAATGTAGAATTACCCCAAGGGCAATCAGCCTTGAAGAATTGTACCCTACAGCAATTTAATTGCGAACACCATCAGTATTTTTGATCATGCTGATGGTTATTTATTTGGAAAGGTCCTTATGGTTTCATTGGATGAGAGATTGCTGGTAAAAAAAATCCAAGAAGGCGACCAACAAGCATGGAACGAACTGGTTTTAAGGTATGAGGGAAGGCTCACCAATTACGCGCAGGGCAAGATCAAGGACCACTCAACATGCCAGGATTTGGTTCAGGAATCTTTCTTGGGTTTTCTCTCCAAGATAACTAATTTTGACGCGTCAAGAAGCATCCAAAGTTACTTGTTCGGGATTCTTTCCAACAAAATCGCAGACTTTTTGCGTAGCCTTGGCAAATCCAAGATTGTTGAAAATCCCGTTGATAGCTCAGGTAACCATAAGGGAAATCCTTTTATCGATCCCGCAATGGGTGCTTCAACCTGGTACCGCGGGGATGAAAAGAAAAAACTTGAAAACGACGCCCTGACCAAATGCCTGGTTCTTCTGATCAACGATTTTATCAAGAAAAAAGATTACCTGAAACTTAAGACGATTGAATTGCTGTTTGTCAATGGATTAAGCAACAAGGAAGCCGCAACCATCCTTGGGATCAACAACAAGGTCGTTGCCTCCCACCGTTTTTTTGCGACCAATTTCATCATCGAAAATTTGAAGAAATTAAACCTTTCCCACGAGGTTTTTCCTGAGTTTTATGAACAGGACACCGAAACATGAACATCACCAGGCAAATCCTTGATGCCTTCATTGACGACCACCTTAATGAACAGGAAACCATCAAGGTCGAAAAAGCCTTGAGGGAATCACCTGAATTACAAGCCCAACTCACAGATATCATCAAAAGTCGGGACATGGGTGATCATTCCATTGGCGCCATCTGGAGGAGGGAACATCTTAGCTGTCCCTCGAGGGAGGAATTACTAAGCTACCAGGATGAAGCCCTCGACCTTGACAGGCTGGATTACATAAAATTCCACCTCGAAACCGTTGGTTGCAGGGCATGCAAGGCAAACCTCTCAGACTTGAAAAATGCTAATCCTTTGCCCGAGGATCCCGCACTAAGGAAAAAGCACCAGCAATTTCTGGAGAACAGCAAAATTCTTCTCCCCAAAAAAAACTGATCCCATCTCAGTCGATCACCCGGCTACTAAACCAGGGGCTTTGATCTTTCATTTTAAAACGCCGGGTTTTGTGGTAGATTCTCTTTTGTCCAAAAGGGTGCTACCATGAAGCTGACTCGAATATTTTAAAAAGAACCACCCCTTTGCTTTTTGGAGGGAATTCAATGCTAGTGAAGATTTTTCTGGCCATGATGGTGATCGTGTCGCCAAGTTTGGTTTTTGCTCAAGCCCCGAAACCCGACTCCATCTATGAAGAGCGCAAGGTGCACGACCCAAACGGCATAGGAAAGTTCTTCAAGGGCAGGGAAATCGCACATGTCATGGGTTATCAAGCCGCGGGTTGGCTCGAACGACCTGAACGCGAAAAAGAGGAAAACACAACAAAGCTTATCGAATCCCTGAAACTCCAACCCCACATGGTTGTCGCGGATGTGGGTGCGGGCAGCGGTTATCTCTCATTCCGAATGGCGCCTCTCATTCCAAAGGGCAAAGTCCTTGCTGTCGACATCCAGAAAGAAATGATCAAGATCATCAATGCAAAGACCAAGCAACGATCAATCCAGAATATTGAAACAATTCTCAGCACCGAAAAAGACCCCAAGCTTCCTGAAAACAGCGTCGATATGATCATCATGGTGGATGTCTACCATGAATTTGCCTTCCCGTTTGAAATGGTTCAGGCCATGTGCAAGGCACTTCGCAAGGGTGGATCGATGGTCTTTGTTGAATTCAGGGGCGAAGACCCGGAAGTTCCCATCAAGCTTGTCCACAAGATGACAGAAAAACAAGTAATATTGGAAATGAAAGGCCATGACCTCAAGCACAGGGAAACCATTGGAGTTTTACCCTGGCAGCATATCATTATCTTTGAGAAATCCGAAACCGGCACTGAGAAACCGAAATAAACAGGATCCACACAATGACTTCCTCCTCAGAAATCGGACCTGCTTGCGGGCCCTGGACCAAAAAAAACCTGCTCGGCATCGAGGAACTCTCCCTCGCCGAATTGGAGACGATCTTCAAAGCATCGGAATTCTTTGTTGAAGCGAGCCGTAATCCTGAAAAGAAGCACACCTTTCTCAAGGGCAAGGTCATAGCCAATTTGTTTTTTGAATCCTCAACCCGCACCCGGGTCAGCTTCGGTTTGGCTGCTCGAAGGCTGGGCGCAGAAACAATTGACTTCTCACCAGCAGGCTCCAGCGTTAGCAAAGGCGAAAGTTTCATTGATACCGCAAAGAACATCCTCGCCCTGGGAGTTCATGGTTTCATAATAAGGCATTCGGTACCGGGAACACCCCACCTTCTTGCACAGCAACTTGGTCTTTCGATCGTGAATGCAGGCGATGGCGCCCATGAGCACCCAACTCAAGGACTGCTTGATGCGTTCACAATTTTGCAGGAAAAGAAAAAGATAAAAGGGCTGACAATCGGACTGGTTGGAGACATCGCCCACAGCCGGGTCGCCCGAAGCAATATTCACACGCTTACAAAACTTGGCGCAAAAGTCATAGTTTGCGGCCCTCCCACACTCATGCCAAAAGAAATTGAACAACTCGGTGTTCGGGCCAGCTACGACCTCGACAAGATCCTTCCGGAATGTGATGTGGTGAATGTGCTTCGAATCCAATTCGAAAGGCAGCGAAGCGGGCTTTTCCCCTCCATACAGGAATACTTCAGGCTGTTTGGCATGACCATTGATCGCGTGAAAAAATGCAGGCCAGACATGCTCCTTCTAGCCCCCGGCCCCATTAACCGGGGCATCGAGCTTACCCCCGAAGTCGCCGACGGCCCCAATAGCGCCATCTTGAAACAAGTGACGAATGGCCTTGCTGTCCGCATGGCGGTGCTTTATCTGACTCTTACCGCAAAGGCCTGATATGCCTGGAATTACAATTGCTCAGGCAGATGCACCTTTCATCCTTGCGATTGATGTCGGCACATCATCTGTCCGCGCGCTCCTTTATGATGCCTCCTGCAGGATCATAGAACCAGAAACTTATTTCGGCAGGGCACAGGTCGCACTGCAAACCGATTCAACAGGCATGGCTGTTTTTGAACCATCCGCGGTGCCAAGCGCGGTAGTGGATGTGGTCGATACAATCCTGGCCAAGCTTCAGGGAAAAATATCCCAGATCCATGCTGTCGCGATCGATACCTTTGTATCCAGCATGATTGGCTTGGATAAAAACCTTGCACCAATCACATCGCTATACACTTACGCGGATACCCGATGTTCCTCCGATGCCCAAGAGTTAAGAAGGTCTTACAACATCGAGGAAATTCATGAGCGGACAGGCTGCATGATCCACAGCAGCTATCTGCCCGCGAGGCTGCATTGGGAAAAGCGCACAAACCCAAGTCGTTTCAACTCCGTTCATCATTGGTGGAGCCTTGGCTCCGTGCTAAGCCAGCAGTTTCTTGGCTGCCCGGATGTAAGCCTTTCCACCGCATCCTGGACTGGATTGCTCGATCGAAAAAAACTGGAATGGGACCAAGTCTGGATCAGGCAACTGGGCCTTGCGCAGGGGCAACTCCCAAAAATCGCGGATTTTGGCCCAGGCACCTCCTCGTTGAAACCGGAATGGTGTAAACGCTGGCCCTCTTTGGCAAAGGCCGTTTGGTTCCTTGCGATTGGGGATGGCGCTGCAGCAAACATAGGCAGCGGTTGCACCAATGATCATCATGTGGCTTTGACAATTGGCACCACTGCCGCAATGAGGATTGTTCCCTCCACCATCCCAGAAAAAATCCCCTCGGGGCTATGGAACTATAGGGTGGATTCAAAACGCCCCTTGGTGGGTGGGGCACTGACCGAGGGTGGGAATGTGCATGAATGGCTGCTTAAAAATCTGAAACTACCCGAGCCCGCCGAGTGTGAAAAACTTCTTTCACAAATGAAACCCGCCAAACATGGTTTATCCATGCTTCCTTTTTTCGCGGGAGAAAGAGCCCCCGGCTGGCGGGATGATGCCTCCGCAACTCTTCATGGAATCCGGCTAAATACCAGGCCGATTGATATTTTTCATGCGGGACTGGAAGCCGTCGCCCTTCGGCTCGGTCAGATATATCGCAGGTTGTCGCCTCTGGCTCATCCGGACCACAAAATCCTCGCAAGTGGTGGTTTTCTTAATTCGCCTGCATGGGCCCAAATCATTGCAAATGTTTTGGGAAAACCCATCATCGCATGTCTGGAACCAGAAGCCACAAGCAGGGGAATCGCATGGCTGGCCTTGGAATCATTGGGAAAACTGGACCTTGCAAAATCGCAGACCCCTGAACTTGGTATCACCTTTGAACCCGATCCCAATGCACATCAGGATTATCAAGAGGCACTTTTGGCCCAGGAAAAACTATACAAAAAGTTATTGGGATGATTAACCTTACCGTCTTCACTCTTTAACCTATACTTTCTATTTAGCCAATTTTTATTATAAGGGCGAATATCATGGGTTTCTTTTCTGGAAGAGTTTCATTTGCAAGGTTTAAAGTCAAAGGCAAGGCACCCAATGGCTTTGGCCCGGAGCATCTTGAACGACTTGAAGAGCGTGCGATAGGCAAAGAGCGCACCGCCTCGCGGGACGGAATCGAAAGTGGTTGGAGTGCCGGTGGTCACCTGCTTGATGTGCGGTTTGATCTGGCCAAGAACATTGTCGAGGATACCCTTCACTTTGCCCTTCGCATCGACACCAACAAACCACCCTCCGATCTTTTAAAATCCTACACACAGATGGAACTTGATGCCATCGCCGCTGAAAACCCCTCGGGCAAACCAAGTCAAAAGCAAAAACGCGAGGCGCGAATTGCCGCACAGGATAAACTGAACCACGAGGCTTCCGATGGCAGGTATCTCCGCAGGAAAGCATTTCCACTGCTTTGGGATGGGCAGTCAAATGAGCTGCTTGTTGGAACCACATCGGTTTCAGTGATCGACAGGCTAACCCTGCTGTTCGAACAAACCTTTGGCCAGAAAATCGAGGCATTAAGCTCGGGCATCCTTGCCCATAAACTTGCGCAACCCAGGGGCCAGTCCAGGGCGGTTGATGATGCCCAGCATGCAACCTTCCTCAAGGGCGGTCCCGGAAATGCCCCCCAATGGGTTGTTGATGACAATAGCAGGGACTTCTTGGGCAATGAATTCCTGGTCTGGCTCTGGAACCTGCAGGATGAAGGGCACGATACCATCAAGCTAGATGATGGTTCTGAGGTCGCCTTCATGCTCGCACGATCTTTGGCCTTGGAATGCCCGAGAGGCATGTCAGGAAAAGAATCCATTTCCAGCGATGCGCCAACCAAGTTGCCCGAGGCCATGCGTGCCTTGCAAAGCGGCAAGCTTCCCCGAAAGACTGGCATCACCCTTGTCAGGCATGATCAAACTTACGACTTGGCACTTAGTGCCGAGCTTCTTGCTGTCAATGGCGCAAAAATGCCCCTTGCGGAGGCCTTGGAGGATCGCGCCAGGCTTGAGGAGCGCGTCGGCCAGATCAGGCATCTGCTTGAAACCATGGATCTTCTTTTTGATGCATTTGGAAAAGTTCGACTCTCAGAGAACTGGAACAAGGACCTCGGTCGCATTCGTAAATGGCTTAAAGGAAATGACGAGGAATAAATTCTCGTTCCCCATCCGCATGGATTAATTTTCAAGCTGGTAAAAGTTATGTTACAAGTAGGATTATGTTTTATAGTCTTGAAAAACCAATCTACCGGATTTGAATATGATGCGGAATCTTTCTCACAAAAAAGGTTTCACTCTTTTGGAACTTCTAGTGGTTATTGCAATAATTGGCGTGCTTGTGGGATTATTGCTGCCCGCCATTCAAAAAAGCCGTGATGCGGCATCACAGATAAACTGCAGGGCCCAACTCAAACAAATCGGCCTTGCCATCCTTAACTACCACGACACAGCAAAAGTTTTCCCGCCAGGTTATACCTCATCAGTTGATTCCAATGGGAATGATCTTGGACCTGGTTGGGGCTGGAATGCCTACCTGCTTCCCTACATGGAGGAGCAAGCGCTTTTTTCAAAAATAAATTTCTCAACTGCAATTGAAGCTCCTGCACATGCCTCAGTTCGTGCAACATTCCTGAAAAACCTTCTATGCCCCTCGATCGATACCCAAAGATATTTTCCAGTGGGCCCAAAGTCCGCAATGGGAGTTTTAACCTCAACCATTTGCGATCTACCAGCATCCAGTTACACTGGCAACTTTGGAATAACTGAGCCTGGCGTTGACGGCGAAGGCCTTTTTTTTCGCAACTCGAACCTGTCAATGAAAGACATCACTGATGGCTCAAGCAATACATTGGCCGCGGGGGAGCGCTCAGCAAAATATTCAGAAACAACCTGGATAGGCTCGGTCACTGGAAGCAAATTTGCAACCCCGGTTGGATCCCCACTTGCTCTCGAATTAAACGAACCTTCAAACTTCGTTCTCAGCCATGTGGGAGAAATGATCAGTGGCGCTGCAACCCCAATGGAAATAAACAACTTCAGCAGCAATCATTCCGGCATAATAAATTACCTTTTCATTGACGGCCATGTGAAATCGCTTTCTTCTTCCGTTGATTACAAAACCCTTAAGGCGCTTGCCACCCGTGATGGAGGCGAATCTACCCCCGGAGATAATTGATGAATAAGGTTGTTCCAATCATTTTCCTACTTTCAGTTTTAATTGGCTGTGGTTCAGTTGGGGAAGGCCCCAAGGTTCAGATTAAAATGGATGAAGTTCCGCCACCCGCTCTTAAAACCGCCCAAAATAAACTTCCCGGAATTGTTTTCACGGAGGCATTTCTTAAAAAAGATGGCACCTATGAAATCCGAGGGAAAACAAAGACTGGTAAAGTTCGCGAGGTAGAGGTTAAAGCTGATGGCACTTTTGTTGATTTGGAGTAGCCCCAATTAAAAAAAGCGGTAAAGCCCTAGGAATGCTTTACCGCTTGAATGTTTTGGTGCCGGGCACCAATGACCCTGACGGGATTCGAACCCGTGTCGCAGCCGTGAAAGGGCTGTGTCCTAGGCCCCTAGACGACAGGGCCACGCTCGCTGTTAAGCGAACACTCATATGATAGGAATTCAAGGCCCCTAGCGTCAAGTTAAGCTTGCCAAACATCTTGCATTTCCTGCATATTTCGGCGCAACATTTCCAAAACCATAATGAAATTCAAAAAGGTGGGAAGTTTCCCTTAGATGTGCGATAATCCAACTTAACAATCAAATTCAAATGAATTTAACACAAAAGACACTTATCACTTCAACTTTGGCAAAAGTTGGAAAATTAGCTAAAGTTCCTCCATTTCCTGATGTCGGGGAAGATCTTCCAAACTTTTTAAGCGAAAAAGCTCCAAAAACTTCTTTGTGGTTCCATAAGTGATTTCTCGGGCATCGGATTGCCCTCTTTGGACTGAAATCAGACCCAGCCTGGCCAATTGACGAATGATGGCACCTGTGTCATTGCCCCTTAAAGTCTCGATTTCCTGCCTGCATACAGGCTGCTTGTAAGCTACCAATGCCAATGTATCGAGTGCCTGAGCGGATAATCTGGCCTCTTTTAACATACCGTACAATTTATCGGCTAATATTCGGTATTTGGACAGCACAGTCATTTCATAACCAGCGGCCTTGGGTTGGATTCGATATGGGCGATTTTGGGCTTTATACTTTTTATTCAACCCTGCGATTATCTTCACAAAATCAGCAACTTCCACTCCCCTTAATATCTCGCAGGCTCTTTCTGCCGTCAGGGATTGGCCCCCCACAAAAAACATCGCCTCCACTACTTTTTCAACAGGAGGAGGCTGATTTTCATCTTGTTGAACCTGCGCGACTTCCTGAGGCAACGCATCCGCAAAATCATCTGCGTTTGGACCGTTTCCCTTGGTGACATTCGTTCCCTTTTTAGCCATTTCTCTCAACCCCGGATGACACCGACTTATTGTTAATTTCAATTTGATTTGGCAACCAAAACAATCCTGTATGAAAAGTACCATACCAGCAAACCAGAAAAACTATCGCAACCCCCTTGTGCAAAACCTTCAATCTCTTCAAACCCGTGAATAACATCACGCCCATAAGCAATGCGCTAGGAACGGCGAAACATAAATGAATCTTTAGTGATTTCGCCAACTCTGGATTTTTCCAAAGTCCGGAAAACAACACAGGGTCGATCAACCTGACCACTATCTCAAAAAAGAACAACGCCAAAATTGTTAAAAAGAAGAAAACAACATTGATTTTCCCATGCACCACAACCTTGCCCATTGCCAATGCGATCAATGACAGGCATAGAAGAACTGTAACCGCACCCACTGCAAATTTAAGGGAAAGAATGACAATCGTTGGAGTAAGCAATTAATAATCCCGAATTAGTTATCGCTGAAGTTAACGGAGGAATCAGCTTCCCTGGAAAGAGGATTCCTTTGAAATTTTTCCGCGCATTTGGTGCACAAGTCAAATTTCGACTTTGTCAACGCAGGCAATGGTTCAACCGCCTCAGGATCACTTATCATCATGGCAATATGCTCGAGATTATCCTGGTCGAGGTCCTCCTCCACCATTGGATTATCCTGCTGCATGGGGAATATTTCGATTTCCACCCGGAAATGAGCTTTTGGATTTTCTATCGGGTGCCCGCAAAGATCGCAGGTGACATGTATCATGGGTTAACATCCTGTGTCTAAGTTCTTGATCTCTGCAATGAAATCAACAAACATATTTTCGCTAATATTTCCTAAGGGTGTCAAGCGGTAAACGCCATATAAATTCAAACTCGTGTTTCACTTTTTTGAACGGAAGTCAAGAAAATAAATTCCTCAAATATTTGCCTAACAACCGGAAGTATGATGTCTGAAAACAAATTTGAAAAGTTGAAAAGCTTCATTGAAATAAGTCACCAAAAATTTAAAAAACTAGAACTTAGCCAGCAAACTGCTTAAAATAAAAACGAATCCGGGGGATAGCTCAGCTTGGCTCGAGCGCTTGGTTCGGGACCCAGAGGTCGCAGGGTCTAA
>SYCV01000174.1 GCA_005786805.1 Planctomycetia bacterium
AAACTTGCGATCGCACACCAGACCCGTTACAGCCCAAGAATGCTGCAAATTAAAAAAATGATCAATGACGGTGTTCTCGGGGATATTTTGGAAATGCATGGAAGAGGCAAGGAGGATACCCGAGGCGGTGGCACCGACCTCATGGTGCTGGGCACCCATATCTTCGACCTTATGCGCTATTTTTCAGGCAATCCCATCTCCTGCTATTCCAAAATAAGGCATGATGGCAAACCCGCCACCAAGGACAACATTCGCGATGGCGGCGAAGGCATGGGTCCGGTTCTCGGCGACAACATCAACGCGAGCTATGCCTTTGAAAATGGGGTCTTTGCCACCTTTGGTTCTCACAAGGCAAAGTTTGGCTCAGGTAGCAGATTCGGTTTACACCTCTATGGTTCCAAGGGTGCTGTTCATGTGGCGACCGGGGGCCTTGGCTCCGCATGGTATCTTGATAATCCCTCTTGGTCACCCATCAAGGGAAAAGTCCAATGGCAGGAAATCACCAGTGAAGGTGTTGGCAAGATTGAACCCATCAAGGATGGCGGTTTGGGTATGGGTAACACATGGATTGTCAAAGATCTTATCGAAGCGATTGAAAAGGATCGTCAGCCTCTTGGTAGCGCCTATGATGGCAGGGGGGCATTGGAAATGATCATGGCGGTTTATGAGTCATACAGGATTGGAGGTGTTGTCTCATTACCTCTGAAAAACCGCAAGCATCCTCTCACAATGATTTAAAACATTGCAAACCTGATTCCTTAGCTTGGAATCTCCATGGATGCCAGGTTCATTGTTTTATGAAATCCAAATACAATGGTGAGCCTCCATGAAACTCAAGGGTGCCTAAAAGAGAAACCCTTGAGTTTTAAGGCATTAATCAGTTTTGATGTCTAGGCCATAAACTGCTTGATCGGCCCGGTCTGATCACCAATGTGGGCTTTTAATGTCAAATCATGATCACCATAATGCTTGATCGGGTTGCCATAGGCATTTAAAACGGTTGTGTACCAATTGCCAATGGTCTTATGTCCCTCGCGCCCCCAGAAAGGCAGTCGAATATACCGGCCAGCTATGTTTAGTTTGGTATTCTTACCAGACAAAACCAAATAGGGCCACTCAATGCCGGTGCCATGGTGGGTCTCACCATTATCAGGAAAGTAAAACAACATGGTGTTGTCAAAGATATTCCCGCTGCCCTCAGGCACGCTTTTCAGCCTGCGAACAATAGTGTCAATCAATGCGATATGGCGGATGCGAATGATCTCTCGAACTTCCTCTGCCTTGTACTTTCCGACACCTTTGCCATGCCCGACATCATGCAGATTTATTTTTTCTGTCTCAAGGCCTGGGGCACCGGTATAAAGTGTGCCAAGTTCATCAACGGTGAAAGTCACCACATTCGTCATACCGGAAATCAATGCGGACAAAAGTATCTCAGTGTGGCCAACCTGGCAGTCAATCGTTGAAAGTTCATCAGCAAGGTACTTCTTATCCAGCTTGGGAACATTCTTCTCAATGATCGCCCCCATCGATTCCAATTTCCTGTTGCGGGAACGAATATCCTCCATCGCCTCCGCATAATTCCTGACTTTTGCCAGTTCCAGGCCGGTCAGGTCCCTTCTCAGACCAGATTGGTTGTTTGATGTGAACTCCAACAATTTCCGTTCAAGTTCATAACGGACACGACCAGCTTCATTATTTGCGACAGACTTGAACAGCTCATTGATTGCAACCTTTGGTGAACCAAACGCATAATTGGGCTGCTGAGGGCCGCGCGCAGAAAATCCTTTCTCGATACCATGAATGTTTCCACGGGCATTGCCTCCATCTATTGGGAAGCAGGCCAATTCAATATGCTCAAGAGGCGAGGGGAATAGTTTCGCAAGTTCAAAATCAACAGTCGCCCACTTGATGGAACTCAACCGTTCATTGGCCGCATAAACCCCGAGACACGATTGCCATGAATGATGCCCGTTGGTGCACATCTTGCCTGACAATCCCTGCAGGATTGTCATCTCTTTCTTGTGGGCCTCAAGCGCGCTCATCCATTTTGGCAATTCGTGTCTATCAAGGTCAACTTCAAAGGCCTCCTTCTTGTTTTCCCTGGCCAAATCAACCTGACTTAGGCTGGGTGGCACCATCACACTAGGAAAAAGGCCATTACCTTTATGCATGAAAATGAATCGCATGGGCGGTTTAGAACTTGGCTGATTGGCAAATAAAGGCGCACCGGATGATTGAAGCATAAGGGACCCAGCGCCAATTGCTGACGTTTTCAAGAATTCTCTTCTATTTTTCATAAATACTTTCCTCGTTTATTTGTTTATTTACGATACATGAATGAATCAGAAGTTAAAAGGGAAACAATCACGGCTTTGAAACTTCCACCGCTTTTGATGTAAGCCATATCAGCTTCAATCAGCGTCTGGGAATCGGAAAGCATTTCATTGCGCCCCATGTAAAACCGAAACGCATGACGTATGATGGACTGCCTGACCCGTTTGGATTTTCCCAGCCGATCTATCAAATCAAACGCATCCTTCACCGGCCCATCAAGATCGGATTCCCCCGTTCCACCCAGGTTTCCAACCGTATTGACAGCCTTGGTTTTATAGGTGTTGAATGTGCTTTTACCATTACCCCTCTCAACCAGATTTTCATCATTCTCAAGCGGTTCATCCGCGCGAAAGCGTCCAAAATCATCAAATTTCTCGAATGGATATCCCAGCGGATTCATATGCTGATGGCATTTCCAGCAGGCGCTCTTTTCACGACCCGTCACTGACTCAACCCGCTCCCTTAGTGTCATATGAGGGTCTTCAGGAACCTTGGCATCCACGGTGATCGGCACATCCGGGACACGGCCGGCAAGTAATTTCTCCTGGATCCAACGACCACGCCTTATGGGATCCGTGTGAAAATTGGATGAATGAGCAATAAGCCAGGCGGGGTGAGTAAGAATACCTTTGCGATTGGCAATTTTAAAAGGTTGGACGACTGGATAATCCAGATTATCATCCCCACCATATTGCCGATTGGCGCCCGGTGTCGCGGGTAAGCTGTAGGATTGGGAATACCTGAAGGCGTTTCCATGGGCCCATGGGAATGTGGTGAAAGGTGTCAAACCTTTGCCAAAAGTGTAGTTGAAATGTTCCATAACCCTTGGAAGATTATTGGAATGGACTCCTTTTCCCATGTCGATGTTATACTTTTTCAAAAAGTCCTTGTGCTCTTCAAAAACCTTTTCCGGGTTTTTCCTCCAGTCAGTATTCTTCAAGGTCTCATAAACTTCCCTCCAGCCCGCGATAATTTTCAATCCTTTCTCGTTATCAACATTGTGATAAAGAAAATATTGGTCCGTTGTAAGCAGGTTCTCAAAGACACTTTGATCCTTTTTGACAAACATATCCACAATCCTGTCTGCTTCAACAATAAGGCGCCCCGGTGTCGCACTGCTCCCACGGCCTGGATTCTGGTAGTAACCACCACTGCGACTGTTATCCTTAAAAACCTTCACGGCATTTGGGTAGCCAAAAAATTCCCTGAAGAAACGAATGACCTTGGGGTGGGAAGTGGTACCGGAATCGTTAACCGAAGGGTCGATAACCCCCCGGTAATAAGATTCGTCCGCCAGTAATCTTTCGACTTCGCGCTTGTAATCCTCCTTGGAGTTTAGTCGCCCTTCTGCGGCAGCCTTTGCAAGAATGGGGTCCGGCCCCCAATCACCAAGTGCGTAGGAAATCGCGTAACTGGCCTCACGGGGAGAAAGCTGCCTTCTGCCATCGGCATCCGCTTTACCTTCCCCGAATTCAAGTCGATAAAGAAAATCTGACTCCAACAAAACCGCTTTTAGCATCTCTCTCAATCCCTCGGTATTCCCGGCAAGGTCAATCGCGGATCGGGTCAAGTCAAGATATTTGGTCTTTTCAATTTCCGTGGGCGCACGTTGGAGCACCAGGCCAAATTGAAACCCGATTGCCTTCAGTATCGCCTCATCCGTTGGCTTGGCTTTATTCAAGATGATGGATTCAAAAGGGGCAGGTGTTGGTGGGGAAAACCGGTCAGCGCGGTTTTCAAAATAATCAGCCTTGAAATCACCTTTCTTTACGCGCGCTGTCCTAATCTGCTTCTGGGAAATCCATTCCGCATTCGTTAGCATCACCAGCAAATGGCCGCCATCAAGTGGTGTAATGGCATAATCTCGAATACCAGGACGGTCTGGCAACACAAACGGGTCGGTAATCCCATAAAAGCTAGTGCTTCCAGGCCATTTCATGTATTTCTCATATCCCTCACCATTAGGCCTGAAAATGTCAATTATTCGACCCCGGAAAATCTGCGGGCTAACAAGCCACCTTCGGGCGGCAGTGTAGGGCTTATCCTTTATCGAGCCACTGAAAAGCTTTTCATGATCCACACTGTTTCCATAATCCGGATAACGGAGCTTATCCTCAATCAATGGCGCGTTCAATTTAACCAATTCCCCGCGAACCCAATCGGCAAGTAATTTTCGTTCCCCGGAATCCATTTGCTTGGCTTCCTCAGGAGGCATCACTTGAAAATAAATCTGCTCCTGAAGCTTGTTCATCAAATCCAGTCGCACCTTAGGTTCCAAGGCCTCCAGGTTATCCAGACGCACCTCGCCTCTGGCCTTTTTTTCGCCATGACAATTTTGACAGTAGTCGCGCAGAACTTTTTGCACTGGTTGCGAAACCATCGGGGTTTCCACACCATATGCGAGCATGGGAGATAACCAAATCATGGGAATTAAAATATTCTTCATGGTTTACCTTTTGATTTCTTGGGGGTGATACCCGGAAGAGGACCCCAGATTTCAACAAACAACTCAAATAATTCCGGTTCAGCCTGCTTCAATTCCCCGGCTACAAACGGATAAAAGTCATTTGAACCGAAATAAGTCTCGGTGATCTCAGCAAATAACTCCTTGTGATCAGTCAAACCATAGTGTTTCTCTCTTTTACCGGATACAGTAAGCACTGACATGTATTTCCCACTTTCACAAAATCTTTTCCATGCGTTGATGATTCTTTTATCTTCAAAACCTATGACTTGGTCATGGAAACCATGTGCAAGTTCATGAAGCACGACCCAAGGCTGGCCATGGATCCCCGTGGGGTCCAGAAAATCTCCAAGATCGGGTATGTGAACACACTTGGCAAGATTCTCGCTATACCCGTTTCTCTTAAGCCAAACCACATCGGGATGATACTGCATCACTTTTAATTCACCGTGATTTAGATCAAGTTGGATGGGAATGGCGCGTAATTTTTCCAACGCATCCCCCCGGACAACAAAAGTTATGGCAACAAGTCGTGAGGTAAGCAGTTTCAATGCCCGATCACCTAATACTACATTATTCCCCTTTAAAAGGCGATCATCAATCCTGATGGTCCAACCCTCAATATTTCGGGTGGAATGAGAATTTGGGATGGGAGTTTTTTTATCGGCAGCATAAACCGGACCAGCTAAAATCAAGATCATGATTAGAAAAATTTTCATTGTTTTTGACAACAATGCCATGGCGGCATTATGTCCGGCAATACCACTCACCCCTCCTCCACGCCGGGCTCCGGCACCTGCAAGGTAAATATGCGGGTCATCTGTCTCGGCACCCCAAACCTGCTCTCCCAGCCGTTGGTCATGATCTTCAAGGAATGGGAATTCCAGATCCTGATGAAAAATGTTTCCCCGGGGCAAAAGAATATCTTTTTCCAGATCCAATGGTGATTTCACTTCAATCGCAGGGGAGCCATCCTTGCGGAGAGCCAAAACTGTTTCAATAGGTTCGGCAAGGTATTCATTCAGGCTGGTAATCGCCCTTTTCATCGCCAGGTCCCTAGACTTTTCAGGATTTTCATCAAACAGCATTGCAGGGGTATGCAAGCCAAACAAGGTAAGCGTATGGAATCCCCTATGATTCAAATCCTTTGACAGGATTGTTGGATCAGTCAGGGTGTGGCAATACATCTCAAGGGGTAACGGATCTGGCATCTCACCATTAAGGGAACTCTTGTAAGCGGTTTCGAGTTGCGAATAACTTTCATTGACATGAAAAGTGCCTGCAAACGCAAGTCTTGGATCTATTCCCGACTTAAGTCGTGGAAGTCGCGACAAGAGCATGTTGATCTTCAGTTGGGACCCATCCAGGAACCTTGTTACTTTCCCGCCACGCAACCTTGCGAGATGCTGCGGTGCCCCCGCAAATAGCAAGTCAGAGGCTGTGTGGTAATCGCCCGATTCCGTTTCAACCCTGACACCTGAAGGACCCGTTTCCAAAGCCACCACTTTGGAATTAAGCCTTATCTGCACACCCAATAATTTGGCAACACGCTGAAGTTCGAAAACAAGTGAACCCATCCCTCCTAATGGGACCCTCCACTTTCCTGTTCCATTGCCGATTAAATGATAAAGAAAACAGCGATTGGCCTGCATATCACCCGCAGAGACAAAAGTGCCTATTAATCCATCGGTAAGAACCATCCCCCGAACCATATCATGAGCAAACCGGTTTAGAATGACTTCCCCGATGGGAATCTCTATCAGGTCACGCCAGGTCCCGGGCAATCCAATTTCTGATTTTAGTTTCGATTCATTCTTAAGTGGTTGCAACATGGTGGGTGCGAGGCGACTTGCAAGAAGTCTGATCTGGGCATAAAACTCCCGCCATTGGTTTCCCTCATGGTCTGATCCAGTCAACCTTAGGAAACTTTCACAAGTTGCCTCATCCCAATCCGAACCGATTAAAAGGCCCTCATCAAGCCCGCTGCGATGGTAAGGGGTATAGGAAACCACTGCACGGTCCAGGGTTTTGAAATTCAGACCCAAATCATGGACTATCTTGTCGGGTAAAAGTGAAACAAGATAAGAGTAACGCGAAAGTTTTGCATCATATTCAGGGAAAGTTTTCACGCTGGTGGTGGCACCGCCTAATTCATCATGAGCCTCCAACAAGAGAACGGATTTTCCCGCCTTTGCCAGGTAACTCGCGGCGACCAACCCATTATGGCCACCACCAACGATAATTGCATCGAACATTCGGTTGCTTTGATTCATTCCAAACACAAACCTTACTTCTTTTGGATTTTAAGCCTTGGCCCCTGATACCGAGCCAAAAAGACTGGTACAACCCCACCATCAACTTTTGAAATCAAATTTGCTGCGGTTTGAATTACTTCGTTGGAGTAAGAGTAAAATCCTTGATCGAGACTCCACGGCTACCCTCCTTGATTGCAAATTGCAGGGTATTCCTTCCCTTTGAGAGATCAAGTTCTATGGGCTTGCTTTGCTGCCACATGCCAACCGTGTAAGGAACAGGAACTTCCATCAGAGAACTTGAGCCATTTGCCGACAGCACAAATCTTTGCCCCTCATGCACGGTTGCAACCCTTGCAACAAGAGAATATTTTCCGCTATGCGGCGCATCGATGACATACTGGGCCTTGAAACCACCACTGGCGTACAATTGTAAACCACCCAAATAACTCCTCATTGCTGCATGGCTACCCGTTGGCTTGCTATGGGACACCGATTGAATGGTAATAACACCATCAATTCCAACTGATTGTTTTTGATCATCAGTGGCTATATTCAACTTTGATAATTCCAGTGATCTTTTGGCCTCAGATTCATTTGCCTCACCAAGATTCTGTCCAAGCGGCCCAAGGGCCACCACTTTGGCCGCAGTCGCGATATTTCTAGCTTGAAAATGCGCCATGTTGCTCCACAATCCGCCAGCAACGCGTTTACGATCGTTATATTCCTGCTCACCAATTATGCTGCTTACCCACTGCGCCCTCAAAACCTTCAAATAATCCTGCTGGCTACTACGAGCCTGGGTTTCAAGCAGAAAACACGAACCACTCCTGGGACTATCTCCTTTGTCCCACCAACTCCATTGAAAGCCCGCACCAAGATTTATCACCCAACCTTTAGGAGTCCAATGACCCACCGCGGCATGGGCATCCTGGGTAACACCCCAGGTCGGGATACCAAAACTTTTAAGAATAAATCGCCCGAAAAAAGCACGACGCCCGCAAACGCCACCATCTTTTGGAATGTTTTGATATACATTCAAGGATGGAAGATCATCCTTTACACATTCTGACCCGTATTTTACTTCAGTTGTGACCATTTTTGAATAACGCCATCCATAGTCCGGATTATAAATATGGTCTGGTCGGTAATTTCGAAGCATTTCCCGACCCCATTTCAAAATAAAATCCGGTGCATCACAATCGACGACCATCCGGTATTCCCATACGGAAAAATCCTTGAAAGCCGGGTCTAACTCTCCATCCAACCAAGCTTTTTCATAATGCAAGTAACGCTTTACTGGATCCACGAAATTAGGTGCATCAGCCTGTGCAAGTGCGTTAGTTTGGCTGATAGGAACCGCATGTTGCAAAGCGGTGGCCAATGCCAGCCTTTGAAACAATCCCTCGCTGGCCCTAGGACTAGTTTTTTGGATCGACTTGTAAATCCGCATGGCTTCACCATATTTGCCACCCGCTGCCCCACCTGCCACCAACATCTGTTTCATTAATTGACTATCACCCAGAAGTTGATCAACCAAAGCTGAATGTTCTTTATTCTGCGAGGCAAACTCAGCCAAGCCAGATGGAATGGCCTTCGCCAACAATGCACCAACAACCAGTTTGGAATCTAGCTTTTCACTGGAGAGTATGGGTTGTAAATCAACCAAAATATCATCTGCAACAGTTTGCTCATTAATTTGCGCCCGGGAAAGGACATCCTTTGAAGTCTGGTTGGCATTGAGAATTTTAGTCTCATCAAGGAGGGCTTGGTCCAATGCTTTTTGACGCTCGGCAAGGGCCTTGATCCCATCTTCCTTGTTTGCCTGCCACTTTGCGAGATCCTTCTTCGCAGCTTCCTTTTCGGCGTCCGTGATTGCTTTATTCAATGCAAGCCGTGCCGCCGCAATGCCCTTTTCAGCACCTCCAATCCATTTGCCCCTTGCATGATCAACCAATGCCTTTGCAGTATGGATTTTTCCCTGGGCTTTCTGGGCCAAGTTGGATTCTGCCTCCGCTGTTTTGAGCATTTCCCTTGCTTTTTGAAGTGCGCTAAGTTTTTGTTCGGAAATAATTGGAAGGGATTTCTTGATCTCGTTTTTAAGATCCAATAACTGTGCCTTGTAATCGGCCTGAAACTTTTGAATGTCTTCAGGCAAAAGAGCATTTTTCGGTTTCGCAATGCAAACCGATCCAATAAATAAACATACGCAGAACGCAACGACTTTGGACAGTCGCCCAATGCGATTGTTCATAATGTAGTCCCTTAAATTCGCAATTTATTTGGCTATTTGCTCTTTAACAATTCCACCATGGCAATGCCCATGGCTTCGCCCACATCCATGTATACTTCAGCCTTGCCACCATAGTGGCCATTACCGCTGCCACCCTGAGCCATCGGATGAGTGTAGATGGTGGCTACATTCCCCTTGAACTAGGGGTATTTGCCGGTTGTGCCATCGACCGCCAACTGCGCTTCAAGGATCTGGCCACCGGGTCCTGTGCCACCCTTGACAGATTCACCCATGGTTGCGAGCACAAACTTGGCATTGGGAGCGTTGAATTCCTTGCGCAGGGACTTGATGAAGTGCACCAGGTTTTTTTCATAGCGTGAAGCATGCCCGGGGCTGCCCGCATCCCTTTCACCCTGCCAGAAGAAAAATCCAGCAACCTCATAATTCTTTGCACCAGGATAATGCTTTTCAAGATTAGCGAGGGCTTTCTTAGCATCACCAACATCAGTATCCCACTGTTTGCCTGCATACCAGTCGATCGGTTTGCCATTCTTATCAACCCAGGGGGCGGGTTCGGTCTTCAAACCCTTTGCGGGGTCCATCTCCCAATTCTCGGGTTTGTCCTTGTAGCCTGCGAAAACAAATTTCTTTTCAACCCCCGCCTTGTCCTTGGTTGTGAATTCAAATCGCTCGCTGCCGGGAGGTAATAAGTCCCAACCCAGGGCACGGTTACCTATGCAGCATTTGAGAATCATCACTGGCGCTTCAATTGTGTTTCCGATGGGATGAGCGATGCCGAATTCAGGCCCGATGGTATTGCCATTTACTGTCATCCAATCATTGTTTAATGGGCCCTTGCCCGACATGTAGCGAACAAATCGCACATCCTTACGCTCCATCCATTTGCCATCATCCTGAAGAAGATAGGGATATTTCTTTTTTTCTTTTACAGCGAATTCCAAGGAACCATCAGGACCTTTGACTTTGCCCAGGCCAACCATGTTGGATTGCCCCAGCAGGATAAAAACCTGGACGGGCTTGGACATGTCAGCAGGTTTGCCATCATGTTTAAGAATTTGATTTTTGGTTGCAGCTTGTTGTTTTTCCTGCGCACTCCCAAATGGAAGGCTGATTAAAAACAAAAACAAACTCGAAGCCGAGAAAGTCAGCACTAGTATCCTCATTTTTAACTCCATAAATTCAGGAAACATTTTAATATTTTTATAATATAATGATTAAAATTACTGTTTTTAAGAAAATAACCATCGGATTTCAGAAAATAATTTATGACAAAAAAACTAAAACGAATTGCCGTGATGTTGGATCTCCAATGGTTGTACAAGCGTCATGCGGCGATATTTGTAGGTATGCAGCAATATGCTGAAAAAAATTGCTGGGATACTATAATTGACGAATTCGTGCATAACCCCTCCCCCAGAAGAAAAGGAATGCCGATTGGATATGATGGAATAATTGCAAGAGTCAACCGCCCTTTGGCTTTGTTTGCCCGCGCACACGATATCCCGATTGTAAATGTGTGGCCCAGCTCGCCCGCCCGTAATCTTGTGCCGGGTGTTTTTCCTGATTCAACCTTGACTGGACGGCTGATGGCCGAGCACCTCTTGGCGCGGGGTTTACGCAACTTTGCCACGCTTACTCCAAACAAAAATGTCGACAATATTCTTGAAGTCAGGGAAATGACCCGCCTGTTTAACGAGGCGGGTTTCAGCTGCAATTCCAGATTGATCCCACAAAACCCATGGCAGGATCTCAACCATTGGAGAAAAACTGAGAACATAATTGATTCATGGATGGATGAATGGAAACTTCCGATCGGGGTTTATGTAAATGGTGAATCGGAAGGTAGAATGATAGTACAGGCATGCCGCCGTCGTGGTTGGATCGTGCCTGCGGATGTCTCAATAATCGCAGGTAAAAACGAGGAGGTTTTTTGCGAACACCCAAGACCATCGCTTACTAGTGTGGAAATTGGTTATGATCGTATAGGTTATGAGGCCGCCCACTTTCTTGACCGGTTGATGAATGGGGAAACACCCCCTGAAAAACCCATTCTTATACCTCCTCAAGGCTTGGTTGTCCGGGAATCGACGGACTTCTTCGCGGTAGACAACCCACTGGTTGCAGCAGCCTTGGCTTATATATCCGCAAATTGCCACAAGCCTATCGGGCCCGACAAGGTGGCGGAAGCAGTGGGTGCGGAGACTCGCACATTGCAGAACTATTTCCAAAAAGTTCTAGGCAGGCCTATTGCCACTGAGATTCGTCGTGTCCGTATCGAGCGTGCCAAACGAGAATTGACCCAAAGCAAAAGCCTGCTCTATGAAATCGCCCATATTGTCGGATTTGGCGAGGAAAAAAGACTATACGAAATCTTTAAAAGGGAAGTCGGCATATCCCCCAGTGAATATCGCAATCAACGACAAATGGAAAACAAGTCATGATTTTGATTTGAAAAGTCCATGCTTCAAAATAATATCCGGGAAGCGGTGTAAACCATTCATCAGATCATTAGGAAAATGTTTTGAAACCAGAATCCAAACCATTAAAAGCAAGAATTTCAACTTAAGAGTGCCGTTTACTACTAAGTTGGTTAATCCAGCAATAAGGAAATTCAAGAAAGTGATTTAGATGGGGAACTTCAGGGAATCCTAATAGCCAACAAAACCTCACCAGCAGCCAGCCATCCTGCATTCATGGCAACCTCGCAACCAAAAGTGGTATCGGTGTTGTAGCGTGATGGGATCTTTCTTACGGCGCTGGTCACTGTTATCTTGTACCAACCACAAGCAACTGCCGGATAACGGGAATCGGATAGTTTTTCTTTCGGCATTGAAATCACAGCAACACCATCTTCCGTGGTCACACCTTCCGCAGAGGGCAAGTCAGTGCCAAGAAAACCCTCTGGAATGAATTTCACCTCAGCATCTTTCAAAGGAAAACCGTTAATAGTGACCTTGCAACGAACAGGCATTTCCGCAACTTTAGAATTCTGCCATTGTGTTACACGGTCCTCGATCTCCTGGGCGGTCAAACGCTTGTCATTGTCAGAATCAACCTGGGCAAATGATGCCTTCAATGCGGGAACACGGTTCAATTCATCACCACTGATAGAACCATCACCGTTTGTATCATAAAGGCGAACTGCCTCAGCGCCTGAGTTTGAGTTATACTTTGGCTGTTGAACCCTGCCGCTTCCAAAAGAGCAACCAATGGAACAAAAACCTAAGAATGCAAACAAAACAAGTAATGAAAGACAGCGAATTGAATCTTGAAAGATGGCCAATCGAGGAACTCCTGGGAAACAGGTCAAAAATCACTACCAGAAACGACCTGACCATCACCCCGATTTCCCAGATTGTAATGGACTTGGGGATTAATCGAGTAACTCATAACCTTTACACTGCCATCACAAAGCGCCATGTGAAACATATCATGCGCGCTTCCAAACTGCTCGCGTGACTCAACTCCGGCCTTATCCTGCCTTGGCGCATAAATTGGATTATTGTCCGTGGCTCGAAAAACATCAAAATCATGCCCGCTAGTCCAACCTTGGTCATTACCTGATGAAGCGGAATCAATGTAATAATCAGGGTTTAAGTATCGTTCACCAATCAAATATGTATTTGACAAGCCATCCGAAATCATTCCGTATCGAACCAAAGTTCCCTGATATATAATTCCAGTTTGATTGGTGGAATTATACTGGGTCAGCCCGGTCACATTATTGCCCGCATTGGCTGCATAGTCTGAGCGGGCGATATTTTCAGGCCTATCAATGTTATTAAACCCATAAATGGAATTAAGCAGTTTATTTTGATACGGAACAGCATTTCCTCTTGAAGGGCAGATGAATGTTTTAATCACAACACCACAAATCAACTTACCGGCAGCACGACGGAGTGCATCCGTGCTCTCGTTTATTCCCAAGTCATGCAAGCTTGTTTGCTCAATAAATGGAAGGATGTTGTAATGCCAGCCTCCTGGTTGGCTTAAACCAAAGCCCTTGGTGGGATCACCTGAAGACCGGTAACCCGTGCCAGCCGCTGGCAAGTGATTAAATGTTGATTCATGCAAATGGCACGCAAGGGCCATCTGTTTAAGATTGTTTTTGCAAGTCAGTCGATTTGCAGCTTCGCGAACTTTTTGTACTGCAGGAAGCAATAAACCAATAAGAACACCTATGATCGCAATTACGACCAACAATTCTATAAGCGTGAAAGCTCGAATTGGTTGTACAGTTTTTTGCATCGTACACTTCTTTAAATATTTCCAGATTACTCGATATTCATTAATTGCAGATCATCCATCTTTTGTGAAGAATTGATGAATAGTAAAATCATAACCCGTCAAATTACCGATTTTAAGAAAAATTAAACTGAAATTATGAATCAATAAAATAAAAAATGATGTTTTTGGTGGTTTTTAGTGTTCCAAGTATGTTTCATGCAAAACTTTATCATAACGTGTAGTTAAAAAATCCATGAATCTCGAAAACCAAAGTACTTGGCAACAACCGATAAAAATCAAACCATATTTATAATTTGGGGGATTCATTACACTGGTTTATTTTCTGGTGAAACACCATTTAAATCGCAAAAATTGGCACCTCTGTGGGGCCATCCCCTAAAATATGGAGCACTTTGCCGGCAGAATCAAAAATCACGATCCTTTCTTTATTAAAATGCATCCCCTCAGTTCCAGAAGCACAAAAACTTTGTTTAAAAGCAAGTTTTAGCGTCACCACATGCACATTAGTGAATGCCTTGTCACCAACCTTGAACTCCTTTTGAAACTTGACTTCCGCCTGATAATCAAAGCTACTGCTTGGCTCCACAAAACGAGTCATGTTCTGTTTCCCATATTTTGAGACCAAACTTGAATAATAAGTCACTGCCTCAGCAGTGATAGCGACGGGAATCCGAATTCCAAGTTGCTCCTTATACCACCATACTTTATCACCAGCAGCTTTTTCTTTTTCCTTGGGCTGGTTCAGGCCCAGAGGGTCATTACGGTCGGCTGCCTTGGAGGCCTGAATAACTGATTCTTTGGAAGGCTGAAGAGCCTCGGCAGATGCGATTAATGCGGACTTCTGCTTGTCGTCAGCTTCACGGCGAATCTTTACAAGATGTTTTGCGGGGCTTGCAGGCCATTCTTTAGGTTTTGCACCCGGCACCACATCTGCCAGAACAGATTTGGAAAATCCAATACCTGCCAATAAAGTTATTGCCAGACTGATTATAGAGAAAAACCTCAGGGACATAATTAGTGCGGGGGGGTTCATGCATGGCTCCAAGTGTGAATGAATGTTAGTGTGATGATAAGACGAATAACATCACCGTTTGGTTTGAAGATTTTGCAAAACACCCTGAATTGTAGAGTGGGTATGGTTTAAGAAAGTATTGATTTAAACAACAAGACCGGAAGTAAATACTCCCGGCCAAGTCTGATTTTAACTGCAGCCCTCATTTTGAACCAATGCAATAAAGATTTGAATCCGAGCGCAGGAAAATCTTCCCACCTGAAACCGCGGGCGTGCACTGGATTGTATCCTTGATTTCATTGGTGGCTATGAGTTCGATTTTTTCACCAAGGCTTACAACAAAAGTTGAACCTTCCTCGTTTACAAGATAAAGGTGGTTTCCCGCAATGATGGGCGACCCTGAGAATGGCCCCTTCATTCGAACCTGGGCGACTTCTTTACCATCCTTGGCATCAAACACATTTAGGCCGATACTGGACAAGCCATAAACCTTGCCTTTATAAACCAGCGGGGAGGCATAACCACCCACCAGCTTGTTGGACTTCCATTGGGGCGCAGGAACCTTGTTGCCTGCTGATGGTGAAAGGACGAGCGTTTCTTTTCCCGGTGCAAGAAGCAGGCCTTCACCAGCGGTTGGCGAAGGTATGGTGGAAGGTCCGGCACTTGCCAGTGCCCAGTTTTCCTTGCCTGTTAGCGCATCAACACTAAGTACAGAACCATCGGTTTGAAGGATCACTTCAGCGGAACCGCTGGTGTTTGGAATGACCAATGGACTACTCCAGTTGATGGTCCTTGGGCGATTGAACTTCCAGAGGTTTTTACCGGTGTTCGCATCAATGCCCAGCACGAACGAATCACCTGCATTATCCATGGGAATTATCAAAACATCTTTCCAAAGGACTGGTGATGACGCCATTCCAACCATGTTTGTGATATCGGGGTAGTCAAGTGCGAGTGAGCGATACCAGAGGAGATTTCCATCACGGTCAAGCGCGGCCACATCAGCACAAGCAAAAAGCGCGAATATGCGCTGGCCATCGGTTGCGGGGGTGGGAGCAGCCATATTGGTCTTGGGATGGCAGTTGGTGTTGCCTGTCGCGTTGAATTGCCTTTCCCAAAGCTTGGAACCTTTCTCAGGATCAAACGCCATCACATGAAGCCGGGACTCCTTGTAATTGGAACTTGATGTTAAAAACAACCTTCCGCCCGCGACCACAGGGCAGGACAATCCCCGGCCTTTAAGTGGGGTTTTCCAAAGGATCCCCTCTGAGGTCGACCACTTCAGCGGTAGGTTTTGTTCCTCGGAAACCGCGGAACCACCCGGACCACGGAACTGCGGCCAGTCGGCGGCATATGCTATGCCCAAGAACACAGAGGCACCCAAAAAAATTCGAATGAGGTTTTTATGGAGGGTCTTCATTACTTGGCGCTCCCTTCCTGCTTTACGATGGTGTAAGGAATCTTTACCCCTGCGAAATCAGTAAGCCTGACTTGGAACTCCCATTTTTGGGCCCAGCTCTCGGTTTGATTATTTTGACAAATCTTAAGGAGAATGTCATTCACTCCTTTTTTAAGATGGATGGGTGCTGAATGCTGGTCCATTGACATTCCATGATGATACTCATCACGGGCAAAAATCTGTTTGCCATCATGGAAAATCTTAAGGGAGGTGATGCAACCCGCTCTGACATAAACAATGCCATCAGCGGGACTGTTGATACGGGTGAAAGCGTAAGCCGTGGAATCCTTTTTCTTGCCAAGCACCTTGTTGAGATCAACTATCCCGTAGGAATCCTCAGTGGTGACATCCACCCACTTGATTGAACCCTCCTTTCCATCGTAGGAGGCATCGAGCTTGACTTCTTTTTCGGGGGGGTAAGGCAAATCAAAGCCTTTGTTTTTGGTGTTGTCAAAGGGACCGACCAAGTACCAGGTTCTGACAAATCCAAAATGCGCGGGAAGATCGACCGTCTCTCCCAAACCTTTCAATTCCTTTGCAATCGTATCCACCTGGTCTTTATCAGATGCGCTCATGAAGGCCTTGCGGAAAGTGGCTTTAGCCTCATTATCTTTTTTCCCCTTCTTCTGTGAGGATGCTTCCTCAATGAGAAGGGCGATTGCCTCGCGCCTAAGTTCCGCTGAAGGGTCATTGGTGAAAGAGGGAATCAATGCCTGTGCCTTGTCATTGTCGGCAGCCTGCAGGATTTCAAATGCAAGCTTGCGACCCAGGGCGGGCTTTGATGTGTCCTTTACCAAGGCTGTGATTTTATCAAGCGGCAATGTCTTCGATTCGCGGCCCGCTTTTTCCACTATCGCGTTTATCGCAGACCGAAGCCAGTTGGAAATCACAGGCTGGCTGGCATCCATGGCAGCGAGCACCTCTGGCAACTCACTGGGTGAAAGGTTGGCAATTTGCTTCCATGCCTTCTGGGCATCGACATTACCCAGGCCGTTTTTTCCCACTTTGCGAATAGGCTCAAGAATTTTAGAAACATTGCCTGTTGATTCCTGCACCCATGCCAGGGCGTTGGTGCCCAGACAAACAACCATAGCGAGAAAAAGCGCGATGATTCTCATGACAGCCTCGATGAATAATGATAAACCGCTTAGCCAATGCCAAGCACATCATTCATAGAATAACTGCCCGCAGGCTTGTCCGCCAGAAATTTAGCTGCAAGAAGTGCGCCACGGGCATAACTATCCCGGGTGTGCCCCTTGTGCACAAGCTCCATGGTTTCGCCCAGCGTGCTGAAGATTACGGTATGCTCGCCAACATTATCACCCACCCGGACGGCATGGATGCCAATTTCAGATGGCTTTCGCTCACCCACAAGCCCTTCACGGCCATGGACAAATTCTGACTGGCCCTGGACATTCTGGACAATTTTTGCGAACTGAAGGGCGGTGCCACTGGGCGAATCTTTTTTGAAACGGTGATGCCTTTCAACAATTTCAACATCAAATCCCTTGTCGGTGAGCAAAGTCGATGCAACCCTAACCAGTTCAAATAAAACATTGACAACCAGGCTCATGTTGGGTGCGAAAAGAATCGCAATTTCATGCGCTGCGGAATCAAGTGCTTTTTTTTCTGAGGGAGTATGACCGGTGGTTGCCACAACCAGGGGTATTTTTCTTTGCAGGCAGATGGGCAGCACATTCATTGTGCCTTCGGGGGTCGAAAAATCTATGATTGCGTTAACGACATGGTCCACGGGTATCTGGGAACGAAGAGTCACGCCAAGATGCCCAACTCCTGCTATTTCGCCAGCATCTTTTCCAATCATGGGGTGACCATGATATTCAAGGGCGCAGGCGATTTTCAAAGCAGGATCCTCCTTGCCCAATGCGACAAGCCTTTGGCCCATTCTTCCGCCCGCACCATTGATGCCCACTGCGATCTTCATCGATTTTTCCTTTATGCTTAAGCGTAAACTTCAATAGCCTTGACGATATCCTCGAGGCTGTTGGGAACCTGAACAGCCCGGTTGGCAAATCCAGCCCTGCGAACGCCCCTGACCCCCAGAACCTCGTCAAAAGTTTTCTGGTCAGAGCTATGATAGGCCACCGTTGCGGTGGAATCCTTCATTTGGTGTGCGGTAAGAATGCAGACCACCCTGTCAGAAGGAGCGATAACGCCCTCAGCCCTGAGTTTTTTTGCTCCAGCAACACTTGCGGCAGAGGCGGGCTCGCATCCCATGCCACCAGCACCAACCTTCGCCTTGGCATCCATGATTTCTTGATCGTTGGTTTCCCTCACCACGCCGTTGCAAAATTCTATCGCTCTTAACCCCTTTACCAAATTAACTGGCCGGTTGATCTCAATCGCACTTGCTATGGTCGATGCCCGGCGGTTCTGGGTGTCCATCTCGGTGAAAAATTGATTCATCACCGGCTTGTTCGGCTCACCTTTATTCCAGGAAACACTGTTCATGTTGGTGAGTAAATTAAAGGTGTTTGCGCCAGCGGCATTGATGACAGCAAGCCTTGGAACCTTGCTGATCAATCCGAGCTGTTTTAACTCGATGAAGGCTTTCCCAAAGGAAGAGCTATTACCCAGGTTGCCCCCGGGAACTACGATCCAATCCGGTGATTCCCAACGCAGGGCCTCGAGTACCCTGTACATCACGGTTTTCTGGCCTTCAAGCCTGAATGGATTGATGCTGTTTACAAGATAGATTCCCATTTTTTTAGCGATCTGCTGGACGCGTTGCATCGCATCATCAAAATCGCCTGCTATTTGGATGGTGAGGGCGCCATGGTCAAGGGCCTGCGCAAGCTTACCGTAGGAGATTTTCCCACTTCCAATAAACACGATGCCCCGCATGAGGCCGGTGGCGGAGCAATACACAGCCAGGGATGCGCTGGTGTTTCCGGTGCTGGCGCACGCGGCTCTTTTTGCGCCTGTCATATGGGCATGGGTGAAGGCAGCGGTCATGCCATTATCCTTGAAACTACCTGAAGGATTCATCCCCTCGTACTGGAGAAAAAGATTCCCATTGTTCACACCAACATATTGGGCCACATGATCGGATTGCCTGAGAAGTGTTTGCCCTTCGCCAATTGTAAGAACGGAAGATGGAGGAGCGAAAGGAAGAAGTTCGTAGAAGCGCCAAACACCGCTGAAAGGCAGGGGTTGGTGTCGCAACATCCACTTGGCTTCAAAATCTTTCAGGGATTTCGGTACTGGAAGTCTATCCCAATCATAGGCGACATCCATGATGCCACCACATTTGGGGCAGCAAAAGGAAGTGTCATCCAGGGAATTAGTGCCACCGCATTGCGGTATGACACAGCGTTGGAAAACAAGGTTGTCATTGAAAGAGGAGGTCATAGTACCGGAATGCATGAGGTTCAAATTAAAAAAAACAAATATAGCGGAAGCAAATCAATCTTAAGACTTAGGATTATGATACTCAAAAGGGGCTTCATTATCGACCCGAGCCAGCCTTAAAGATGTCTTTCCTTCAAGAAAATCCATTAAAACCGGAACTATATGCTTCTGTCTCCACCCTTTTGCAAAGGGATTATTATCGGAAAGTGAAGTATTGTCAATTTTGAAACGAACTAGCTCCCGCAAATCAGAAGAAGTTGCCACCAGCCCGGGAGTTAAAAATTTACGACTGCAAAGGTCACCAAGCAACCCAGCCATCACCTGACCTATTAAGCCAACTTGTGGCGCATCGGGTTTTGTATCATCCTGCAGGGGTAAGGCCTCAGGTGGGAGGGACCGAGCTTTTTGGATGGCCGCCATGATTTCCTCGGAGTCCCGGTGCTGGATACCCCTGAAAGCGAGAATATCCTGAGCCTTTTGTGGATTACGCCTGACAATATCAGCAACCAAGTCATCCCGAAGCACGGAGCGTGGGGGCCGATTTCGCCGGGCTGCAATTTCTTCGCGCCAATTCACGATTTCTCGCACCATCGCCAATCGCTTGCGATCAAAGCCCCCGATTCCCTTGACCTTTCGCCAGCGTTCACCAAGTGGTTCATCAATGTTTGACCTTGCTTTTAAATCGAAAAACTCTTCCTCGGCCCACTCGACTCTGCCAAGCTCATTCAGCCTGGAATTTATTTTATCCCAGCAATGCAGCAGATAACGAACATCATCAAACGCGTAGGTGATTTGATCTGCGGAAAGGGGTCGAACGCGCCAATCGGTTAGAGTTTCCTGCTTTGATAGCCTTGCACCCGAAAAAGTCTGAACCAATGTTCCATAACCTGAGGGGTAACCGACCCCAATCAAGCCTGCAGCTAATTGGATATCGAACAACCTGTTTGGCGCCTTGCCACATAGATGCTGGCAAATGCGAATTTCTTCCCTGCCCGCATGGACAATCACATCGCGTTTTCCATCAGTCACCAAGTCCCAAAATGGCTCCAATGAACTCACGGCAATGGCATCAATCACATAAAGATCATCAGGGGTTGCAACCTGGACCAGGCATAGTTCAGGGCGAAAGGATTCCTCGCTAACAAACTCGGTATCGAACCCAAAAACACGGCTTTTGGCAATTTTCGCACAACTTTTAAGAAGTTCCGATTCACTTGCTACAAAATGCTCTTGCATCTGACCTATCTCTAAATTGTAAGTCTTAATGAAAACATTATGCCATAACACTGCTCAATATCATTCATATTAATTGATAATCCTGTATTTTATACTTCGATGTATTAAAATTAAATTGATCAAGAAACCATCAAATGAGGTTGATATGCTGGAAGAATTCCTTGGCCAAAAAGTTGTTGTCGACCTGCACAGTCCTTATGTTTGTCTTGGGACACTAAGCCGATTTGATGATGGATTCTTTGAGATTCTCAATGCCGATCTTCATGACCTGCGTGACACAAAGACTTCAAGGGAAAACTACATCGCCTCCTCACTCGCCACAGGCATAAAGCGTAACCGGAAGAAAATCCTGGTATCCCGCAGGGATATAATTTCAGTCTCCCTGCTTGCGGATGTGGCGGATGAGTAAAGGGTTATTTTTTGTCCCAAGCCTCGGTAAAAAAGCGTATCCAATTGCCATGCATGATTTTAGCCACATCGGCATCACAATATCCCCTTTGCCTTAATAACGCTGGGAACCTTTGCAAATCTGCTATGGTATCGATGTCACCCGGGGATTGCTCAGTGCCAAAACCACCATCGAGGTCAGTTCCCAGTGCGGCATGGTCGGCATTTCCAGCAAGCTGGCAAACCCTGTCAATGTGATCGATGACGGTTAACATCGTGACTCCACTTTCCTGCACCGTGGTCTTCCCGCGGACCCAATTGGGGTAGAGCATCCAAGTATCAAAAGCCGAGCCTATCACGGCTTTTCTAGAGAGTAATTTTTTAATCTGCTCATCAGAAAGCTGCCTTTGGTCAGGAACCAGGGCCCTGCAATTATGATGGCTTGCAAGGATGGGGCCCCCATAAAGATCCATAGCCTCATCAAAGCACTGGTCTGAAAGGTGAGTGATATCCAAAATCATGCCACAAGATTGCATTTCCCTAAGAAGGTCTGGTCCCATTGGGAAAAAACCTCCCACAGTGCTGGTGCCGTGGGCATAGGGACTTACCCCATAATGCGCGGGGCCAATGATGCGTAAACCCAGTTCATACCAATGATGAACCTGACTTGGATGAAGAACAGGATCCGCACCTTCCATGCTAAGAATAAAGCCCAAAGGCTCGGTTTCAGTGGATGGTTTCTGCCAGCTTTGGACATGATTTAAAAGATCTTTGGAATTCTTGATGAAACGCAATTGACCCGCATCAACCATGGATTCATAGTATGCGAGTTGCCCCCTTCCAGCAGCATAGGAAGCGGGCATCGCCTCGTAACGCTGCAGGGGTGGCATCATGCCCTGACGCATGAGCCTTGCGAGGATTGTTGCTATAAAAACGCCTATTTTTCCCTTTCTAAGCTCAGGAAACGAGACTGTGCCCACCCCCCGGCCCTTGCCGGTCATTTGCAGCTCTTTTTCCCTGTTTCTTATGACGGAAACATCAAGTCTCAGGTCCCTGTTCCAATCAATTGCATTCCAAGCAAGATCCAGGTGGGCATCAAAAATTAGCATGTTTTTTTCTCATTCCGGGGTTGGCAAGTAGTCATTAGCCCTGCCACAATGTACAGTAATATAGTGGTCAGGCCAATATGCCTGACAAAAAATCCATCATTGTTGGGGAAAGTCATGCAAAAGATTCAGATCGATAAAGAGTCGGAAACGGTAATCGAGCGTTCAGATTACCCACCAGAAAAAATTCGCCAATTAATGGCCAATGAAGTGGTGGCGGTATTGGGCTACGGCGTGCAGGGACGCGGACAGTCGCTCAATATGAAGGATAACGGCGTGAATGTGATCATAGGCCAACGCGAACATTCCAAGTCCTGGGACCTTGCGGTCAAGGATGGATGGGTTCCTGGCAAAACGCTCTTTTCCATGGAAGAAGCCGCTGCCAAGGGTACCATCATCCAGTATCTGCTTTCTGATGCCGGCCAGAAGGAACAGTGGCCCAAACTGAAGCCACACCTCACCAAGGGCAAGGCTCTTTATTTTTCCCATGGGTTCAGCATTGTTTACAAAGACCAGACCCATGTTGTGCCACCAGCAGACATTGATGTGATCCTTGTCGCCCCCAAGGGTTCAGGCACCTCCGTGAGAAGATTGTTCCTTGAAGGCAAAGGTATCAACTCGAGCTATGCTGTTTTCCAGGATGCAACCGGCAAAGCCTATGACCGCGCGCGTGCCCTTGGCATCGCAATCGGTTCGGGTTATCTGTTCGAAACCACCTTCCAGAAGGAAGTGTACAGCGACCTGACTGGCGAGCGAGGCGTTCTCATGGGTGCCATCTATGGATTATGGCTGGCTCAATATGAAGTTCTTCGCGCCAACGGACACTCCGCCAGCGAAGCGTTCAACGAAACCGTTGAAGAAGCCACCCAAAGCCTTTATCCGTTGATTGCGGAAAATGGCATGGATTGGATGTACGCCAACTGTTCCACCACCGCGCAACGAGGTGCCTTGGATTGGTTCAAGAAGTTCCATGATGCTTCCAAGCCGGTATTTGAAGAACTTTACCGCAAGGTTGCTGACGGATCTGAAACCCGCAGGACCCTTGAATCGAACAGCCATCCTGATTACCGCAAAAACCTTGAAGTTGAACTCAAGGCGATTGCAGACAGTGAAATGTGGCGTGCAGGCGCTGCCGTTCGCGCCCTAAGGCCTGAACGAGCCAACGACAAGAAGTAATTAATTTTTTGATGCGCATCCAGCATCAATAATACAAGAAAGACCCCGGTTTAAAACCGGGGTCTTTCTTTTCGTAACCGCGGTTCGTTTCCAAAGTTCATGAAAATATCATTGGACTTATCAATCAGATTGCAGAAACTAGATTGAATTGCCAAAGTATCTCACCAAAGGGTTTAATGATGAAAATCAAATTTGTTCCCGCACTTGCAATAATGACTTCAATTGCAATCAGCATTGCCGCAATTGCGGAAGATGCCGCTAGAAGCGTCAAGAAGGATCTTCCCGGCCCAAAGGTGTCCGGCGAGGTCAAACTTCCAAACGGATGGGCATTGAAACCCGCGGGCAAGCAGGTTCCTTTGGGTGATTTTCCAGTAAACATTGCAGTGCATCCCACTGGGAAATATCTCGCAATTCTTCATGCAGGATATGGCCCCCATGAAATTCATATCGCCGAAATTGATAAGTCTGGTGCGACCATAATCAGCAAAGTTGGTATCAAACAAACTTTTTGTGGGATCTGCTTTTCGCCCGATGGCGGCAAGCTTTATGCCAGCGCCGCTGAATTCGCAAGCGCCCATGTTTACGATTTCAAGGATGGTTATCTTTCCAATCGCACTGAGATAAGCGTTGCCCCCCAAAAAAGCAATTTCGTAACGACCGGCCTCTCCCTGGATACGACCGGGAAAAAAATCCTCGCTGCCGGCTGCTGGAGCCATTCCATCAGCATCACCCCGCTTGATAATCCCGAAAACCGAAGTATGGTTGACCTAAAAGCTGACTCATACCCATTCGCCTTGCTTGCCATACCAAACAAAGAAACAGCCCTTGTCAGCCTTTGGGGGGCATCCTCAATTGCACTCATCGACACCAAGGATGCAAAATTGCTGGCAACCTGGCCCACGGAAAGCCATCCCACAGAAATGACCTTGTCACCAGATAACAAGACGCTTTTTGTGGCTTGTTCCAATTCAACCCGTGTCAGCATCCTTGATATCTCAGAAAATGGCAAAAGCCTCGGCACTCTGAATTGCGCTCTTCACCCCAACGCCCCCAATGGAAACACCCCGGGAAGCCTTTCCCTATCCAAGGATGGCAAAATCCTGATCGTTGCCAATGCTGATGCCAACAATCTAAGCATGTTCCAGGTTGAAAACCCCATGAAACCAGTGCCCATGGGTTTCATACCCGCGGGTTGGTATCCAACCAGTGTCCGGTTCAATCACGCTGATGGGAAAATTTATTTTTGCAACGGCAAGGGACTTACCTCCAGGCCAAATTCCCAGGGGCCAAATCCACTCGCAAACAAAGACCTTCCAATCAGGCAATACATCGCGGGCCTGATGCAGGGTTCGCTGGGTGTTTTGGATATGCCCACCCCGGAAAACATGATTAACTTCACCAAGGATGCATATACCTGCAGCCCATTGCAGGTGGACAACCTTCCAAAAGCCCAGTGGCCCACTTCCAATCCCATCCCCAGGAAAATTGGTGATCCCAGCCCCATCAAATATTGCATCTATGTCATCAAGGAAAATCGAACCTATGACCAGGTTTTCGGAGATATCAAGGAAGGCAACGGAGACCCCTCACTTTGCATCTTCGATGAAAAAGTGACCCCAAACCAACACAAACTTGCCCGGGAATTTGTACTCCTTGACAACCTTTATGTGGATGGGGAGGTTTCAGCGGATGGCCATCAATGGAGTATGGCTGCTTATTCCACCGACTTTGTTGAAAGGGTCTGGCCCTTGACTTATCGGGGCAGCCCACTTAAAAAACTCACCGCTTATCCCTCGGAGGGCGCTTACGATGTCATTGCCAGGCCTGCTGGTGGCTACATCTGGGATCGTTGCGCGGAGGCAAAGGTTTCTTTCCGAAGCTATGGAGAGTGGGTTGATAATGGTAAAAAACCAGGCGATCCCTCCAAGGCAAGGGTCAAGGCTCTTGAAGGCAAATTTGATCCCCTTTTCCGAGGCTATGACCTTGACTATCCGGATGTAAAAAGAGCCCAGAGATTTTTAGATGAACTTGCACGCTTTGAAAAAGAGGGGGGAATGCCACAACTCAGCATTGTCAGGCTTCCAAATGACCATACCTATGGGACCCGGCCTGATAAACCCACCCCCACTGCAATGGTTGCGGAAAACGACCTTGCGATGGGTATCCTGGTTGAAGGTATTTCAAAGAGTAAATTCTGGAAAGAAACCGCGATTTTCGTGATCGAGGACGATGCGCAAAATGGTTCGGATCATGTGGATGCCCATAGGACCATATCCTTGGTTATCAGCCCATACACCAAGCGTAAATTTGTTGATTCAACCATGTATTCAACATCCAGCATCCTAAGAACCATGGAGCTGATACTGGGATTAAAGCCCATGAGCCAGTTTGATGCCGCAGCAACCCCGATGTTTCATTCCTTTCAAGCGGAACCAGACCTCACCACATTCAAGCATGTGGAAGCAAAAGTAAGCCTGACGGAAAAGAACACTGATAAATCATGGGGTGCGAAGCAATCACTTGCATTCGACCTTGATAAGGAGGACGCGGCGGATGACTTGCTTTTCAACGAGGTGATCTGGAAGTCAGTCAAGGGTGCAGACAGCCCCATGCCCCCTCCCGTGAGAGCGGCATTTTTCCTTCCAAAATACGCCACCAAACCCGCTTCAAAGGATTAATCGCAAGGCTTTTTAAAGCTAATCTCTAACGCCCATGGAGAATTTAAATGCCTTCCGCCCAGAAGGCCGAAAACAACGATGTTTCACCGGCTTGGTATTTGACACTCTGGAAAATCCCCTCGGTGCCAGCCTCGATGGCAATCACCCTGGGTTTTCTGCTTGATATACATTATCAACCACCTTTTTTATTCTTGCTGGCTTTTGCAATTGGATTATTCCTTGCTTGGATGGTTTGCCTATCCGGGAAAAAACCACATCTTGGCCTGATGTACCTTCTCATGCTCATCGCATGCCTCGGGGCATTCAGGCATTTTGTATCGGCCCGCATGATCACCCCGGATGATCTAAGACTTTTCCTTGGAGATTCTGCGACATTATGCAAATTCAAAGGCTATCTCCAGGAAGAACCCAGACTTTGGGCCGGGGAAAAAAACAACCCACTCCGAACTATTCCTTCTTCACCAAGAAGCTCCGCCATACTGCTATCACATGAAATGCAACTTGGCGGGAACTGGAGAACCATCAAGGGTAATTTAAGGTTGGTAAGCAATGACTCACTCGCGGATTTTCATATTGGCGATATTGTGGAGATTACTGGAAGGGCCCGTCTTATCCCATTTCCATCCAACCCGGGCGAATGGGATTTTCGAGGTTTCCTTAACCAGCAGGGCATCCTGGGCGAAATAAGAATCAGTGATTCCTCCGCAATCCAATTGATTTCTGAAGGGTCATGGTTCAATTTTTCCTCACTGCTTTGCTCAATACGGGAAAAGGCATCCAGACTTCTTGTTGATAATCTGCCAATACCTGAGGGACCACTCGCGGAAGCATTGCTTTTGGGTGATAGCCCCATGCTACACAATACCGAATGGGACAAATTCAAGAACACCGGTGTGCTTCATGTGCTTGCCATCAGCGGACAGCACCTTGCAATACTCGGAGGAACCTTGGCCTGGCTGCTTCGGGCATTGAGATTCAAGTCGTCATCAATCGCATTCATTGTGACTCTTTTTCTTTTGGTTTACGCTCTTCTGACTGGTGGTAGGCCATCAGCGATGCGCGCAGTTATCATGGTGGCGTGCCTGAGCCTCGGGGTGATATTACGAAGGCCCACTCCCGCGATTCACACGCTTGCGGCGTCATGGATCATTTTGGCATTCACCCAACCCTGGGACCTCTTCAGCCCGGGATGTGTTCTTTCATTTATTGCAACAGGCTGCCTCATCTGGGTTGTTCCAAGATTTTTACAATCACAGGAAAACCCGCTTGAGAAATTAACCCATGATTCAAAACCACTTTGGCAAAGGATGTTGAATGACATCACCAAAGCAACCCGCCAACTGTTTTTTGTTTCCGCTATCGTCTGGGTTTTTGTAACCCCACTTGCAACCGAGTTCACCCATGTGGTTTCACCAATTGCACTTTTGATAGGGCCGCCCCTCATACTCCTCACCACAATTGCACTTTTGGCGGGCTTTATTGGTATTTTACTTGGTGGCCTACTGGGCCCGATTGCAGTGGTTGCATCATGGATAATTTTTCCATGCCTATGGTTGTGCGGCAAATTGGTCGATTGGGCCCTACTTGTGCCCATGGGTTATTTTTACCTTCCCGACCTTCCCAACTGGCTTGTTCCACTTGGATACGCTGGTGTTTTCATATGGCTGAATTGGCCTGCAATCGCCCCAAAACTTGTTTGGTTCGGAATATCCTTGGCTTGGATTTTTCTTTTCCTTTTTCCCATCAGGATACCACCCAGGGATTTATGTGTGACATTTCTGGCAGTGGGCCATGGCACTTGCGTTGTTTTGGAAATACCGGATGGCCGAGTGTTGGTTTATGACGCGGGTTCAATTTCGGGCCCGGAAGTTTCAAGAAGAAAAATCGCACCCTTCCTTTGGTCAAAAAAAATAACCACCATCGACAAGCTTTTAGTCTCCCATGCGGACCTGGATCACTTTAATGGTCTTCCTTTTCTGATGCAAAATTTCAAAGTCCGTTCCGTGGGAACCACGCCGAGTTTCGCACTTAAGCCCACACCGGGAGTGGAGTTGGTCAACAAACTTCTTGGTGATTCCAGGTCCAAAATTGAAATAATAACCAAGGATAACACTTGGAATTGGGGGGGAGTTGAATTCAATGTGCTTCATCCGCCCGAAAGTGGTCCAGCGGGCAATGAAAATACCAGAAGCCTGGTGATCGAGATTGATTACAAGGGATTTAAAATGCTACTTACAGGTGACCTTCAAAGCCCGGGAATTGAAATGGTGCAAAAACTTCCTCCGAAGGCGGTTGATATCCTGATGGCACCGCACCATGGTAGTAAAAATTCCCTCCCTTCCGATTTCCTGAACTGGTGCAAGCCCGCCACCTTGGTGATAGGCACGCAGGGAGATATCTACCCATCCATGCCTTTACCCCCGGATTCACTTTCAAGATGGTTGTCCACCAGGGACGAAGGGGCAATAACCCTGCGTTTTCACAAGAATGGAATTGGAATAGAAACATTCATCAACTTGAAAAAAGATTCACTCCCTGCTCGAAGATTCTATTGATTCTTCTCAGGACTCCACAAATTCATGCTCCGGACTTCGCAGGGAAAGCACTGGGCAGGGGGATTGTCTCACCAAAGTCTCAGCAAGGCTGCCCAGGAACAAATGCGCAAGCCCGGTATGGCCATGGGTGCCAAGGATGATCAGGTCGATATTTTCTTCCTTCGCAAGCAAAATGATCTCATCAAGGGGATTACCTTGAAGACAATGGGTTACGAATTCAACCCCTTGGTTCTTATAGGGTTTCAAAAATTCTTCCATCGACTTGGATGCGGACTGGAGCATCGGTTCAATATTGGAAAGCGCTGCGGCAGGATTGATAAATCCCAACTCGGGAAGAAAGATTGCAACATCCTGGACAGCGTGCAACACATGAAGTTTCGCCCCGAACTTCAAGGCGAATTCGACCCCGTAACGGATCGCACTCTGCGATTGCTTGCTGAAATCAGTCGGAACAAGTATGGACTTAAGCGAAATCATGGTTCCATCTCCCAATTTAATCAGGAATCAATGGCACCATCCCTGGTCCCTTAATGAATTATATACCGACAAATTTGCGAAATCGCGCCCGAAGCAATTTTGTAACTTCACCGGGCACCCCGGTTCCGATCATCCTGCCATCACATTTCACAACAGAAATGACCTCGGCGGCGGTCCCGGTGAGAAAGCATTCGTCCGCGGTGAACACATCATGACGGGTTATCACCACCTCCTGCACTGTGATTTTTTCCGCTTTTGCGAGATCCATGACCGTATTGCGGGTGATACCTTCAAGAATGCCGCACTGCGGGGCTGGGGTTTTCAGCACCCCATTCTTGACCAGAAAAATATTATCCGCGGTGCATTCCGCGACTTCACCCAGGTGGTTCAGCATGATAGCCTCAGGTACACCCGCCCTGTTCGCCTCAAGCTTTGCAAGGATGTTATTAAGGTAATTAAGGGATTTTATCCTGGGGTTCAAAGCGTTTGGAATATTGCGAATCGTGGCAGCGGTTATGATTTCCATACCTTTTTCATACATTTCCTCGGGATAGATGGATATGTCATCCACGATGATGATGATTTGTGGATTTGTGGTTTTTCTGGGGTCTAATCCGAGGTTGCCAACCCCCCTGGAAACCACCAACCTGATGTAACCATCTTTTTTGCCATTGGCACGAACCGTATCCTCAACCGCCTTGCACATCTCCGCGATGGTGAGGGGAATGTTCAAGTCAATATGCCTGGCGCTTTCATAAAGCCTCACGATGTGCTCATGCAATTTAAACACCGCGGAGTTGTAAATTCGAATGCCCTCGAAAATACCATCCCCATAAAGAAAGCCGTGATCGTAAACTGAAATGACCGCGTCAGCTTTTTCGACAAGTTTGCCATTCATGTAAATCTTGGACATTGTGAGACTCCGAGGGTGCCGATGGATGCTTATAAGCCAGCTTGGCGCCTGGTATCATCCGGTGGATTTTGGACACCGGGGTTGTTCTCAATACCATCAGGCCTGACCAAGCCAAAAATCTCAGGTTGTTGCTCCGCGGGCGCTTCCACATGCCCTGCAACGAGCTTAATAATTCTATGGGTTCCCCGGGCAATCTCAAGATTATGTGTGACCATGATGATGGTGACATTGTCAATTTCATTCAATTCCCGCAGAAGTTCGACAATTTCACGCCCGGTATCCTCATCAAGGTTTCCGGTGGGTTCATCCGCGAAAAGAAGGGCCGGATTACCAATGAGCGCCCTTGCGATCGCGGTCCGCTGCATTTCTCCACCAGAAAGCTCCTTGGGCAGATGATTCATGCGATGGCCCAAGCCTACCTTTTCCATCAGGGTGACCGCCCGTTTTCTCGCCTTGCTTCCATTACCAAGCCATGAGAAAGCCGAACTGCGAATCATGAGGGGAATCATGACATTTTCAAGGGCGCTGAGTTCAGGAAGCAAATGATAAAACTGGAAGATGAAACCGAAGTCATGGTTTCGAAGATAGTCTCTTTTTTCAGCAGACAAATTATCGATTCTTCTGCCTCGGTAATGAATCTCCCCGACATCCGGCTTGTCCAGCGAACCAAGAAGATGCATCAAGGTGCTTTTGCCGGAACCGGATGCCCCAACGACGCTCAGGAATTCCCCCTCGGCAACCTCCATATCGACACCCTTCAGGACGGGCGTGCTTATCGCGTTCTTTCGATAAGTCTTTTGCAGGTTGCTGGCAAACATGAATCTGTTTTCGTCCATTTTTCCATCCTTCGGGAAATTTATTCATACCTTAGGGCACGCACCGGGTGGAGCATTGAAGCCCGCAATGCCGGGAGTATGCTGAAAAGAACCGCGATACCAACCGACCCAAGGTTCACGACAAGGACACTGAACAAATTGATGTCCGTGGGAATCTTGTCGAAGTAATAAACATCCCTTGGAAAGATATCCTGCCCGGTGACACTGGCGATGAATTTCTCGATGTCATTGATGTGAACGGTAATTTCCAACCCGATCATGGTTCCCAAACCTGCACCGACCAATCCAAGCAAAAGGCCATACCCTATGAAAATAGTGAGTATGCCGCCATTCGAGGCGCCAAGCGCCTTCAAGATCCCGATATCCCTGGTTTTTTCAACCACGATCATCGAAAAAATCGCCAGTATCCCAAACCCCGCAACTGCGATGATCAAAAATAAAAGGATGTTTAAAATGCCTTTTTCCACCCGGATCGCAGCGAGAACCGCCCCCTGCTTCTGCTCCCAGGTCTGCACTTCCAATGGAGCGTTGGCAAACAACTCCTTCAACCGTGCCACAACCTTGGGGGCTTTGTCGTAGTCCTTCAACTTGATTTGAATGCTCGTGACACGGTCTTCCATCGTGCGCAACTTCTGCAGGTGATCAATGGGCATGAACACATAATTGGAATCATACTCGCTCATCTCGGATTTGAAATAATCCGCGACGACAAATCTATCAAATACAGGCGACAACTTGGCCCCGCTCACCGTGGTGATTACCACCTCGTCACCGGGTTCCAAAGTCCGGACATCCTTGTTGGGAAGATCAGCGGGCGCATTCCGGTCACGATAATGGGCGATGGCATATCCCACGATAACACCCTGTGGCTCATGGGGCTTGCTGGGTGGGGGATCGGGTGGGGGTGGCTCATTCAGGTTGGGGGCCTCCCTTGGACCGGGGAAATCAACGCCCCTTGAGGCGCGCCTTATCACATACCTCTCCCTCGCACTTTCATCAAGGTTGAAGCTTGGCTTGTCGTGATTCCTGGGATTGACGAGGTGCTCCGCAAAACCACCCACCGCTTTACGACTTTCAGGTTCAATCCCTATGATCCTGACAGGCCGGGTGAAAGGCACTTCCCGGAAAGTGAACTGCAGCATTGCGAATATTTCAAGCGTCGCGGTCATCGCCTCGACTTCATTGCTTAGTAATGGATCATTCCTGATCAAAGCCATCTTGCTGGGCGCATCCGTGAAGCCATCATAATCATAGGATTCCAGCACTACATCTGAGAGCAGGCCATGCAATCTTTCCTTCAGCTTGGTGCTGAATCCACCCATCACACTGTTCACAACGATAAGCGTCGCAACCCCAAGCATCACGCTGACTATGCAAACCATCGCGAGGTAACGGGTTCTCAAATATTTCCAGCAGAGAAGAAGCTTGTACAAATCCCACCTCAATCCTTGAGAAACAAACCTTTGAGAATGTATGACTTAAAAACATCGGTTATTCCCGATGTTCTGGCCTCAACAGAGGAAACAAAATCACATCCCGAATGGTAGGGGTATTGGTCAACAGCATGACCAGACGATCGATACCAATGCCCAGCCCGCCCGCGGGTGGCATTCCATACTTGAGAGCCTGCACAAAATCATCATCCATCTTTGACATCGAATCCTCTTCCTTCAGTCCCGCAAGTTGCTGCCGGAAGGTCTCCTCCTGGGTCACAGGGTCGTTTAATTCGGTGTAGGCGTTGGCAAGCTCCATGCCGCATACATACAGCTCAAAGCGTTCTGCAATATCAGGGCGGCCGGTTTTTCGCTTGGTCAGCGGGCAGAGTGTCGCGGGATAATCATACACAAAGATGGGCCCCATCAGGTTATGTTCAACCTTCATTTCAAATAATTCCTGGATGACCACATCCTTGTGCTTGCCCTTGGTGTTCAACCCTAACGAGGTTGCTTTTTGCAAGACAGCCTCGGCGTCCTCCATGGGAACTCCTACATGCTCCTGGAATAATTCGGAGTAAGTTGCCCTGCGCCAGGGTGCCTTGTAATCAACTTCATGTGCCCCGAATGGCCTGACTGTTCCGTCGCCCAACGACTTGATACATGCGAGAATAAGCCCCTCGGTCAGGTCCATCATGGATTGGTAATCGCCATAGGCCTGATAAAGCTCCATCATGGTGAATTCAGGATTGTGCCTTGGGCTGATACCCTCGTTCCGAAATACCCTGCCGATTTCATAAACCTTCTCGATACCGCCAACCAACAGCCTTTTGAGATGCAATTCCAAGGCGATGCGGAGGTAAAGTTGGATATCAAGGGTGTTATGATGGGTGATGAAAGGCCTTGCCGCTGCCCCTCCCGCGATGTTGTGAAGTGTTGGTGTTTCCACTTCCCAAAAACCGATGTCATCGAGATACCTCCTGATGGTTCTCACCAGAAGAATTCGTTCCCTTGAGCGTTTCAAAGTTTCAGGGGTGTAGGTTAAATCCAGGTAACGATGCCTTAAACGAAACTCAATATCCTGCATTCCCTCCCACTTGTCCGGGTGGGGCAGAAGAGATTTTCCGAGGAATGTTATTTTGGTTGCGAAGACGGTGAGTTCTCCGGTCTTGGTTTTGCCAAAAGAGCCATCAATACCCAGAAGGTCACCGAGGTCGATATGCTTTGCGATATCCCAACCAAGCTCACCGACTTGTTTTTTGCCAATCATTACCTGGACCTGTCCGGTCCAGTCTCGAAGATCAATGAAATAAACATTACCCATGCCCCTTCGTAGGACTATTCTTCCAGCGAGCCTGGTCTGCACAGGGTTTTCCGGGTCGACCGGTAATTCACGGACTTTGGCGATGGGAACATGATTATCAAACCGCTGCCCCCATGGATCAACTCCCAGGGCACCGAGGGCTTTTACTTTATCACTTCGCACACTTTCAAGACTTTCATTTGATTCTGTCACAACAATTCATCCATTTCACACTGGGACTAAGGCAATAAATCATCTGCAAATCATTATATTGACGACCGGCTGGTGGGGTGGATCATGTCCCGCGTTGTCGCAACACCCGAGCAGGCCTGTACTTTGGACTCTTAAAGCATACCCAGAACCGATCCAACCGTACTAGATCGATCTTGGAGAAAAACACGAGTTTCAATTGCATATCTATCATCAACCAGCCAAAACACCCACTTGCTTCCTCATCGATATTGACTTATCCTGCTGTATCGCATGTTTTTATGAAAATGGAGGCCCCGATGAAACTTGAAGAATCCACCTGGGAAGATGTTCTAAAACTTGACAAAAACACACCTGTTGTAATTCCTGTGGCTGCTATCGAACAGCATGGCAGGCATTTGCCCGTTTCCGTGGATTCGATGCTTTGTGGTGAAGTGATCCGCAGGGTTTCTACGACACTTCATGGAAAAGTTTTATTTGCCCCTCTCACTTGGTTTGGTAATTCCCATCATCACATGGATTTCCCGGGTACACTCTCCGCTAACCCAAGACTTTATCTCGACTTGCTCAACAATCTTGCGGATAATTTCATCGACCACGGTTTTAAAAGGATAGTATTCATCAACGGTCATGGTGGTAATATTTACCCGGGAAAACAAGCCACTTTTGAACTAAGGCAGAAATACCGTCATCGTTCCGATCTTCTCCTGTTATTCAGCACCTACTGGGATTTAAGCCCCACGCCACAGGTTGAACTCAAGGATTTCGTGCAGAAGAAAATGGGCCACGCCTGCGAATGGGAGACCTCCATGATGATGAGGCTCGCACCCAATCTTGTGAAAGGCAATGTCAAGGAACTTAAAAAAGTGGAATTTGGATTCGCATTTGAACCAGCTTATCGCGGCTGGATCACCAAGGATCGGACAGAACCCGGACATATTGGCGACCCTAAGCACGCCTCTGCGGAAAAGGGAGAAGTCTTATTCTCAACTTTTGCCAAAGACGCTGTCGCTTTCCTGGAGAAAGTCATCGCATGGGATGGCAAATCCTGGTTTTAACTGAATGCGAATTGTAAATATTCCTTTTGTTGATACGCAAAACAACAGATTGAATGTCGTTTATTGAAATAATCCGCGGCGAAGTTCCATATCTTTTGCGAGGCGGGAAATATTTGTTGTCAAGGAACAAGGACTATCCTGGGTGAAAGATTTTTTCCCTGGGAAAGTTCTGTCAAAGCCATGTGAATATCTGAGAGAGGTTTTGCTTCAGACAATACCCTGGCTTTGCCAAGTTGATGATACAACATGACTTCCTTGAGGGTGGAGATCGGGCCGACATGAGAGCCCACAACACGAATACCACGGGTGACAAGCTCAAACCATGGCATTGCCAATTCTTTATGCTTTCCCAGCCCCACAAGGGCGATAGTGCCACCATTTCTTATGGCCCGAATTGAATCCACTACCGCCTTTGGATCTGCGGTAAAGACTGCTGCAGCATCCACCGAGGGCTTGGTGCCAAGTGAGTTCCATTCTTCAGGTGAATAAGTTTCCGCGCCAAACTCCCTGGCCTGGCTGATTCGATGCCCGGAACAATCTATTGCAATAATACGGCTGAAAAAATCCCTGGCATACTGGATCGCCAGATGGCCTACCCCGCCCACACCCAGGACCAAGAGTGTTTGATTTTCCTTGGATTGCAGTTGGCTGATGATTTCAAAAGCTGTGAGGCCCGCGCAAGCCAAGGGAGCGGCCTGCACAGGGTCTAAATTTTCCGGAACATGAATAATATGGCGAAAATCCGCTGTGGTATATTCCGCATGGGTGCCTGGAATTACATACCCTGTGTTAAATTGCCTTTCACAATAGTTCTCCCTGCCCGATGAACAAAATGCACATGCCCTGCAGGTTCTTCCAACCCACGGGATCAAAACTTTTTGGTCACACTTGAACCCCGTCACCTTGGATCCCAATGCTTCTATGATTCCGACGCCTTCATGGCCGGGAATCAAGGGAAGGACAGGCTTCTTGTCCCAGGAGCCTTGGACTGCATGAAGATCGGTATGACAAATGCCTGAGGCTAGGATTCGAACCAGAACCTGATTGGGCTTTGGTTCCGGGATGGGGAGATCTTCCAAATGGATGCCAAGGGAAAAATCTCTTAAAACCGCAGCCCGCATGGTACGCATGAGTTGTTCCGCCCCTAAGCAGGTTGTTGCTGGCTTAGGCAATGCAGGGTGCCAAGCCCCAACACCAGATCCAAACAATGAATTCCGACAATCCTGCGCATCGGAAATAATTGAGCAAGAAGATTTAAGGCGACTCTGTCGCTTGGATCGTTGAATGTTGGGACAAGCACAATGTTGTTGGCAATGTAAAAATTAGCATAGCTTGCGGGCAAACGCTGGCCTCCAAAAACCACAGGTTCAGGCATGGGCAGCTCGAATACCTCCAACTTTTTACCCTGGGCATCAGTCATGGACCTAAGCCGGGCAAGATTATCCCTAAGAGGCTCATAATTAATGTCTGATTTATTTTGTTCAACCACTGCAACCACTTTTCCGGGAGCCACAAACCTGGCAAGGTCATCAACATGGCCATGCGTGTCATCTCCCGCTATGCCATCGCCCAACCAAAGGACTTTTTTAACACCCAGATAATTCGCGAAAAAAGTCTCATAGTCTTGTTTTGAAAAACCAGGGTTTCGTTCCTGGATTTTAGAAAGCAGGCACTCCTCGGTGGTCAATAAAGTCCCAAGGCCATCAACATCGATACTTCCGCCCTCGAGGATCGGTCGCCTATTGTTATGCCTTGGATGCCACATGGGAATATGTTGATTTGAAGAAACCAACTTTGGGATTTCATCATCAAAATTGAAATTGTCATATTTCGCCCACGCATTGAATCCCAGATCGAGGATGCATTTATTTCCATGCTTGTCCTTCAGGTACAAAGGGCCATAATCACGGATCCAGGACCTGTTCGTGGCAGCGGGAAAAAAAACAACATTTGAAAGGTTGACTCCGGACTCTGAAAGGAGATTGGCAACTATTTCCTGAGACCCGACATCAGGAATAACAATTTTTACAACCTCATTTAAAGCAAGGTTTTTAACAATTTCACAATATACAAAGGGAATCGCTGGGAATTTCCCGGGCCAATCATTTGATTCATGAGGCCATGAAAGCCAGGTTGCAGAGTGCTTTTCCCATTCGGCAGGCATTCTAAACCCTAGCCCGGTAAGATCTTCAGTTGGCCCACCCATAATGCCTGACCCCTATAATTTTAATTCTTCCCAAAAAGATAATCTTCTTGGGAACATTTAAGCGAGATATTAATATTTTTTCCTATAAACTATTAGATCGCGGGGATTTATTGTTGCAAGGGTTAATTATGCATTTGGAAAAGAAGACAGAATTGGCAAAAGCCAGTTTCTCTCTAAAAGATGAGTTCCAACCATATAGTTTGATAGCAAACCGCCATCTACAAACTTTACTGGGGTCTCTCACTGACAGTTCACCACCCGAATTTCCCTCCAAGGAGGTGGTTCTTCCTGTCACGGATGGTGACTCCATCCTGGTTCTGGATAGTAAACCCGTATCATGGACCCCCGGCAAACCAATTGTGATATTGGTCCATGGATTGACAGGAAGTCACAGGTCAAGCCATGTGGTCAGAGTGGGTGAAAGGCTGTACCGAAGGGGATGCAGGGTGATCCGGATGAACCAAAGGGGTGCCGGCCCTGGATTGCACCTTGCCCGATGGTCTTATCATGCCGGTCGTTCCGAGGACATCAGGAAAGTGATGGAGCACTTCCAGAATGTGATTGATCCATCCCCGATTTTCCTGGTTGGATTCTCACTTGGTGGAAATCTAATTTTAAAAACCGCTGGAGAAAGCGGAGAACTGCACGGCCTTGCGGGGGTCGCTGCCATGGGTCCGCCAATAAACCTCCTGCAATGTTCAAAACTGATAGGGAAACAAGAAAACCGGATCTATGAAAAACATTTTCTGTCCTACTTGTTGCAAGAGGCTAAAAAAAGGCAAAGGTATTTTCCTGACCTTCCCCCGCTGAAATTCCCCTCAAATATGTCAATTCGCTTGTTTGATGAACACTACACCGCCCCACGCGCGGGGTACGATTGCGCCGAACATTATTATGAGGAATGCTCCTCCGAAAGATTCATCAAAAACATCAATGTGCCAACTCTGATTCTCACATCGCGTGATGATCCTTTTATTTCCGTGGGCCCGTTTGAAAAGCTGAAAGCACCAGACTGCGTCACCATCTCAATTCAAAACCGAGGAGGTCACCTGGGCTTCCTTGGGCCAGATGGCAAAGGTGGTATTCGCTGGGGAGAATCAAAACTGGTCCACTGGGTGGATCAGCATCTTTATCCACATCTCTAGAGTGGCTTTGGGCCCGCATTGAAAATTTCCAATGCTACTTTACCTTCAAACTTCTTGAAATTTGCTTCAAACAGACTTGAAAGTCTCAGGGCACTTGCCCTGTAATCTTCCTGATTGGACCATGCAAGCATTGGATTGAGATCCTCTTTTTCCACACCCGGACAGGAAATAGGCACTTCCAATCCAAAGCATGGTTCCTTGACAAAAGTGATCGAATCCATGTGACCAAGCAATGCAGCAGACAACATTGCCCTGGTTGACTTGAGAGGGAAACGCCTGCCGATTCCGGGTTTACCACCCCTCCAACCGGTGTTAACAAGCCAGACCTTGCAACCATGTTGCCTTAATTTGCCTTGTAAAAGTCCAGCATAAACGGAGGAATGGCGTGGCATGAAGGGCGCGCCAAAACAAGAACTGAAAGTCGCCGTTGGCTCGGTCACACCCTCCTCAGTTCCTGCAACCTTGGCGGTATAGCCTGAAAGGAAATGATACAAAGCCTGGTTTTCATTCAGCCTACTTATAGGAGGTAAAACCCCAAAGGCATCGCAGGTAAGGAAAAAGATATTCTTGGGATGTCCACCCTTGGAATCAGGACAAATATCCCGGACTAATCCAAGAGGATAAGCCGCCCGGGTGTTTTCCGTAAGGGATGAATCAAAAAAATCTGGCACTCGTGTTTCCGGATCAAGAGGAACATTCTCCAGCACAGATCCAAATTGAATCGCATCAAAAATATGGGGTTCATCCTTATGGGTCAATTTGATGGTCTTGGCGTAGCAACCACCCTCAAAATTGAAAATACCCGAATCAGACCAACCATGTTCATCATCACCGATAAGAAAACGCCCAGGGTCTGCTGAAAGAGTTGTCTTGCCGGTGCCTGACAAACCAAACAACAAGGCTACATCCCCATCTTTCCCCTTGGTTGAGGCACAATGCATGGGAAAAACGTTTTTTGCAGGGAGTATGAAATTAAGGAAACTGAACACCGATTTCTTGATTTCTCCCGCATAGGAAGTGCCGGAGATGATCACCAGGTTCCTGGCTAGGTCCAGAACAATGTTTGTTCTTGAGGCATGGGTGTCGACAAGAATTGTAAGCGTATCACCCATTAAATCTTTCATGGGATCCCTTAACATGCATCTGGCGAATAAATTGTGCCACGCAAGATCCGCTATCACTTTCACATTTATCGCATGCTTTGCATCCGCGCACGCGGAACCTTCCATCATGAATATTTGTTTCGAGGCAAGCCTTTGAATTGTACCTTGAAACAGGGTGTCAAAATCCGATGGGGACATGGGTTGATTGATTGCCCCCCATTCAATCGCGGCATTCATCGAGGGATGATCGACAAGGTAACGATCCTTGGGGGCCCTTCCGGTATGAGCACCTGTACTGACAGTAAAAGCCCCGCGATTACTGAGCTTTCCCTCGCCGCGTTCCAATGCCTTCTCTATGACCCCCGCACTGGACTTAAATGAAATGCATTTGGATGAACTTGCCAATGATTCAATCAATTCTTTGTGATTCATAAAAATAAACTCCTTTTGTACGGCTCGTTAAGGTAAAAATAAACTAAGGACTATTAAAAACATGAAGGTTATTTAAATATAATCATGAGGATAATAAATGAATAACGAATTCTTCCCCAACCTGGTGATTGCATGATGCGAGCGCATGTGATTGAATACTTTTTAAAGGGAATATTTCTTGGGCTGGCAATTTACGGGGCACTCCAATCCGGCATGGTGGAAGACCCGCAACCCGTGATGTTTCTCAAATTAAACGGCATCGCATGGGGTGGATTGCTTCTGGCATTTATCGCGGGGGCAATTTCCCAGCGCGATCAATTGATGGTCGGATTAAAAAACCCGACTGCTTTTATTCTTTTCATAGCGCTTGAAAATTCAGGAATAATATTTGATGGGGTGCTGCTGGGCACCGCCCTTGGAATTTTCGTTGTTGTTCCGCCGGATCCAAGACTGCTTGTTTCTTGTGTTGGCATGGGCGGGGCGTTGGGAATCAGCTTTTTCAGCATTAGAAAAGTAAAGTCTCCCAACATTCGACTGGGGATAATTTTTGCGATTGCAACAAGTCTTTGTGCTGCTATCGCTTATTTTTTGGGAGCAACACCCTGGAACGAAAATCCCTTGGTACTACCGCATCCAAATTTATTCTCCATTCAATTGATCGCTTTTCTACCCTTGTTTTACATACTTACTTTTTGTGGTGTTGCTGAGGAATCGGAGATCGAAATCGGTGCTTTCAGCTCGTTACTAGGCCTTGCACTTGGTATCCTAACCATGGAGCATGTTCCACTGAGAACCCTGGGGTTCCTGGCACCCATAGCACTGTTTTTCGTTTACACCATGCGAATACTACCTGCCCTGAGAATCCTGAAGCATGTTTTCCGAGGTATGAGCTTCGCAAAGCTGGGGCAGCAAAAAAACGCCTTGATGGCCTTTAAACGCGCCCTTCAACTCGACCCCCAAAACAACCTCGCTCGCAATAATTATTGGAAGCTTCATGCTAATCTCGACCCGGTTAATCTGGAAACCGACCCCGAGACTATGGCCCTGGTTGATTGCCAACTTTGCCTTGACCGGGTTGAATCACTGCTGATCGCGGGAAAACCCAATGAGGAAAAAAGAGCTGAGGCTCTCAGACTTCTTTCACTCGTTGAAAAACTTAAACCCTCCCTCGATGAAGGATCAAGATATTGGAGAACGGTGCTTGCACTGCATGACGGAAGTCATGTGGAAGCAGCCGCACTTCTCCATAAAAACCTCGGAAACCATCATGTTTCCGAGGAACAATTGGCAGGAAAGTATCTTTACGCCTCATGGTCCCTGGCACTGTCGGGGCACCCGGAAATGAAATCCCGAGTCGGTTTACCACTACTTTCAGACCCTGCGATCAAAATGATCGCCATCGCAGTGGTCGAAAGGCACATCGCCCAACAAATGAACGACCAGGTCGCGTGGGGTATCAAGCGATTTTTGTATTCCGACCTAACAGGAAATATCTTTTTCCGAAACCCGCCGGGTAATCCTGCGAATTTTGACTACCTATTTGTCAGGGACCTGGGCCTCGCGCTCTTGGAACAAAAAAAAGAACTGGCCCGCGGAGCCGAATACCTTGAGATAGCGGTGTTCGGACTTCCCCAGCATGCACCTTTCCTGATGGTCCAGGTTGGCAAAGCTTTCACCCAAAACAACCAGGAATCGGAGGCGGAATCATATTTTGAGAAAGCCGTCACCTTCGGCAGAAAGATGGGCCATAAAAATTTGCACGACCAGGATCGATTCGCTTATTTTTCAGCCTTGAAGTTTCTTGCTGATTCTTTCCTGCATAGAAAAAACGCGGATAAAGCCCTCGAATATTATCACCTGTTCGCGCAATTTGAAAGAAGCGGGGTGGAAACCCTGCGCACCATCGCAAATCTTCACGAGGAAAAAGGGGAGGCACTTGCCGCTCTTCGTGCCGTCGAACAAGGCCTTATTTTCCAATCAGATGAAAAGGATCTACTCGCCCGCAAAGACAGGTACCTATATTCCATAACCACGGATGAACTCGCGGCAAACAGGGAAAACCTTGCCAAAGGGTTTGATGTTGAATACTGCATTAAAAAAGCAAAGACCATTCTTGACAGCAAACTAGACGGCCTTGATTGGATTGATGTTGCAAGGCACATGGCAAGTCTTGCATTGGTTGTCAGGCCTGAAAGCATCCAGGCACGAACGGTTTACGCAAGGGCTTTATTGAGAAATGGCGAACGCACCGAGGCCAAGGAAATTCTAGAAAAAGTAAGGGAACCAAAGCCCGAGAGTTTTTCCGACAGTGACGATGAGGATTCATGGTTTGCAGCATGCCAGGTGCTTGGGGACATTTACCTTGAGCTAGATGATGCTGAAAAAGCAGTCGCATGTTACCAGGATTTTAAAAAGAGCCCCAAAAGCGGCGCGCGGACCTGGTATAAACTTGGATGTGCCCTTGAAAAATTGAACGACATAAAAAAGGCGATTGCATGCTATGAACAGGCAACCGCCTACGAGGGCAATTCTTTCGCCATGCAGGCACAAGAAGCCCTTTATCGTTTAAAATAAGGGCTTCTCATCATGAATAACCTGTCCAACACTATTTAGACTTGGACTTGGCGGATGCAGATTTCTTGGCAGCGGGCTTGGAATTCTCCAACGCAAACTGGCATTCCTTCGAAAGCGGACATCCCGAGCAATCGGGCTGTTTATCATGGCAATATTCAGTGCCAACAGTACTTATCAAATCGGTGAATTCAACTCCCTTTGATTTTGGGATCAAGTGTTCAAGGGTGTTACGGATCTCAGCAACCTGCTCCAGTGTTTTTTCAACCAAACCAAGCCTCTTTGAGACTCGCATTGTTGGTGTGTCAATTGGAATCGCATGGCCGCCTAGAGCCCTCTGGGTCACCCAGGCACCGAGATAATCATTTGAAATTTGATAGCGGGAAAGATGCTTTGTGGCTTGCTTCAAGCCTTTTTTGTGAAGAAACTCCAACTCGAAGGAATAGGTGGTCTCAAACAATTCCTGCAAAAAACCTATGACCCTTGCGGCACGGTCAACCGGCCGAGTCATGCCATGAAAGCATTCTTCAATTTCTCGGACAGAACTCACGCGTAATTCATTCCAGTCAAAGAACTGCTCGGTTAATTTTTGATAAACCGCATCAGCCTGCTCTTTGCTCGAACCTTCCCTGCATATGGAATAAATCACCTGTTCCATCACAGGTAACTCCTGCTGCTCTTGGGAGGAGGCTTTCTTGACCTTCGAGAAAAGCACCGTGACTATTTTCTGCTTGTTGACTGTCGTCGCCATTTCTTTCACAACTCCATGAATGAATCAGGCGTCAGGTGCGGAAAACCCGTTTCCCCGCCACCCTTTTCCGGGACCTATTCTTCCTTGACCAAACCTGATGAATCACCATCAGGATCCTGATCATTATCATCGCCATCTTCGGACTTCACATCGTCAGGAAGCTTTGAGGGATTGACCAATGCTTCCTGGATAAGCTTGCTGATTTCGAGACTCTTTTTAACACCATGATCGAGTACAAAGCTAAGTGCGGGCAGGAATCTTGTTTTCATCCTGTCAGCCAATTGGGCCTGCACAAAGCCAGCGGCACCATTCAACGCGTAAAGGGTTTCTTTCTGGCGTTGTTCATCACCCATCACTGAGACATAAACCTTCGCATGCTGCAGGTCACCAGAAACCTCAACCCGTAAAACCGTCACCATGCTGATGCGTGGGTCGCTCATTTTAAACAAAATGGTCTCGCTGGCGACTTCTCGTATCACTTCAGCTATTCTTGCGATTCGGTGAGTTTTCAATCAATCTCCATGCCTTTTAATAAACTTCAATCACATGATCAACAAATTCCGCAACCGGATGAACCCTCAATGCCTGGGCTATTTTCTCAAATGTTGATCTTACATGCTCGGATTCATTACCCACCACAGCAACACCCAGTACAATCATCTGCCTGTTTTCCTGCTCATCAACCTCGGCAACCGAGACATTGAAATTATTTCTCAACTTGTCCCTTATGCTGTTAAGTACCTGCCTTTTATCCTTGAGGCTATGTGATTCCCTGACAATAAGCCGAACCCTCATGGCACCAACATACATATCATCCATGGTGGGCCCCTCAGGATCAGGAAAGGGTCCTCAAAACCTGCTCAACCTTGTATGCCTCGATCACATCATCAACCTTGATATCATCATAATTGTGGACTTTAAGGCCGCATTCAAACCCCTCACGGACTTCCCTGACATCTTCCTTGAAGCGTTTCAGTGACTCAAGGCCCACATTTTTATCCGGTGGAGGATAAATAACCACGCCATTCCTGATTATCCTGACCTTGGCGGATCTTTCTATTACACCCTGGGTCACATAACAACCTGCAATAGTGCCGACCCTGCTGATCTTGAAAGAATCACGAACGACGGCCCTGCCAAGATGAATGACATCCTCACGGGGCTTCAACTTGCCCTCGAGGGCATTACGAACATCTTCCGCTAGCTTGTAGATGATGTTGTACTGCCTGATCTGGATGGATTTTTCCTCAGCGAGATTTCTGGCCCGATCATCAGGCACGGAATTAAATCCAAGAATGATGGTGTCCTCGGGCGAGGCCAGCGCCAATTGCACATCACTTTCAGTGATGCCACCCACGCCGGTATGAAGCACTCGAACAGCAACTTCGTCATGCGTGAGTTTTTCGATTTCTTTTTTGATTGCCTCGATGGAACCACGGAAATCAGCCTTGATGATTACCTTCAATTCCGTGACTTTAAGCAGGGACAAGGTCTCAAGCGTCATTGGTGACCGTTTTTGTATGCTTGTCTCCAATGCCCGCATTTTTCGTTTTTCGGCTATTTCACGGGCTTCAGCGAGATCCCCAATCACAACAAATGTGTCATCTGCATTTGGAAGCTCATCAAGCCCGGTTATCTTGCATGGGATGCTGGGGCCGGCCTCTTGGATCGGCCTACCCATGTCATCGTACATCATGCGCACACGGCCATATCCGGATCCACAAAGGATAACATCACCTCTTTTAAGGGTTCCGTCCTGCACGATCACAGTCGCGAAAACGCCCTCACCTTCGCTCACATTGGCTTCAAGACAAACCCCCTTGGCCGACTTGTTGGGATTGGCCTTGAACTCTTCCACTTCCGCCACAAGCGAGATATTATCCAAAAGCTCGTTAATACCCTTGCCTGTGGACGCGCTGGTATGCACAAACTGCACATCGCCACCCATGGTGTCAGGAATCAGACCCTGCCCGTAAAGCTGCTGTTCTGTCTTTCGAATATTGGCATTTGGAAGATCCGTCTTGTTGATTGCGACAATAATCTTCACATCGGCAGCCTTGGCATGACTGATGGCCTCCTCAGTCTGAGGCATCACACCGTCATCCGCGGCAACGACAATGACAGCGATATCGGTGACATTCGCACCACGGGCGCGCATTTTTGTAAACGCTTCATGGCCAGGTGTATCAAGGAAGGTAATGGGCTTTCCGTTATGCTCGACACGCCATGCGCGGATGCACTGGGTGATACCACCCGCCTCAGTTGCGGCGATTTCACTTTTGCGAATCTTGTCGAGAAGAGAGGTTTTACCATGGTCAACATGACCCATGATCGTCACAATTGGCGCACGATGAATCAAATCCTCGGGCAGGCTGTCCTTGCCCAAATCAGTAATGATCTTCTCTTCCAGGTCTTCCTTGCGCTTGATCTCAAGCTCGCAACCTATCTCCAGGGCAATGGTTGCCGCATAATCAGGATCAACTATGGAGTTGATGTTCAATCCCGCGGTAAGGCCTGCTCCCATCAACTTCATCAACAATTCGCCAGACTTTATCCCCAACGCCTCAGACAGGGCGCGAACAGTGATCGGAACCTCAACAGGCACCTTGCCTTTGCGAGGCTGAGGACCCTTGAGGGTTTTATGCCTGCGCCTTTCGCGCACTATTCTTTGCTGTTCCAACTCATCCTGGTCCAACAAATTTGACAGGCTTGTAACCCTTGGGATAACAAGGTCGCTCTTCTTGCGCACCTCACGCTCACGATGACGATCAGATCTTCCAGCAACGCCACCGGGACGCTTACCACCTTTGGACTTGCCCTTTATCTCATCCTCATCATCATCAAACGGAACAATAGGAACCTGATTTTGCGGAATACCGATTTGCTGGTTGAAGGTGGCCTGTCGCTTCACATCCTCAAAACGAATCGGCCCCCCACTCTTATTGATCAAATCCTTGGGTATCTCACCAATTTTTCGAGGACCAGTCGGAACGGGTGGGGCTTTCTTTTCCTCAACTGGTTTTGGCCTGGGCATTGGCGGGGCAACAAAGTGAACACCTGTTGTGGGGCGTAGTGGCGTCTTGGGCTTTTCCCTTCTTAAACCAGGGTCACCCGCACCGGGCCTAGGCGCGGCATCCAGGTTTCGCATCCGCATATTGCGAACAGCAGGTATCGACGAGGTTACTTCCTTGACAACAGGAACTTCAGGTACCGCGGGAGCGACTTCCTTGGCTGCAGCCCCTTTTGTTTCACCTGATTTATCAACTTTTTCAACAACAGCTTCAGATGAGGGAGGCTCTTTTGAAGCGGGAGTGGACTCTGAACCCTTGGGAGTTTTTGCAGTCGAGGTTTCTTTTTTTACCGCAGCGGGCTTTAAGATTGTCGGAGGCTTGGTGGGCGCGATAACCGTTGGTACCGCCGGCGCTGGTACCGTTGGTGAAGTTGTCCCGCTTGGCGCGATGCCAGCGGTGTTCAAACCACCCTTGCTAATAATTGTTTCCACCTGTTCACGCTGAACAGGCTCTAAGCTGCTCAACTGATTTTTTATATCGAATCCCAGTCTGTGACAAAGCGCGATAAGATCTTTGCAATCAACATCCAACTCTTTGGCAAGAACATAGATTCGAATTTTATCTTTTAGCAAGCTTGGCTCCAGTAACTCTTCTTAAAAACCCCCGCTTCATGACATTCAAAGGAACATCATATACCATTCTAACGCGATAAAACCGGTTGAAAAGATGATTTGACCCATGTTACAGCAACAATTTCAGCCATATACCTCTTTTCAAGTCATAAAACCACTTATTCCTGGACTGCACCCGGACTTTCCTGCGCGCCTTCTTCACCACCAGCAGTCTTTTCCTTGGGGCTATCAGCAAACAAACTGTCAAACTCTGACTGCTTGGGCTTGGAAACCGAAGCGCGAATCGATGTCGAATCCTCCTCTTCGGTACCTTCAGAAGTCGCAATCTCCTGCTGGGTAAGCTTTTCCCGCTCAACCTGTTCCGCAGCTTCCTCAGCAAAGGCAACCAGGTCTTCGGCCTGTCCTTCGGTCAAGCCGGTCATTTCAGCCAACTGGGAAGGTTCCATGAATGTGATGTCCTCATAGGAAAGGAAACCATCCTCAATGAAGCCCTCAACCATTTCAGCAGTCACATTAGGCAGCAGGCTGAACCAACCTTCCGCCTTTTCAATTACCACATTAAGCTCATCATGGGTCATGATGTCGATGTCCCAACCGACCAATTTGGAAGCAAGCCTGACATTCTGGCCACGACGACCGATCGCAAGCGAAAGCTGGTCATCCTTGACAAGCACAATGGCACGCCCAAGCTTGGGATAGAGGAACACTTCCTCAACAACGGCAGGTTGCAAGGCATAAGGAATGAGAACCTGCAATGAATCATTCCACCGGACGATATCTATTCTTTCCCCGCCAAGTTCATCAACAATATTTTTAATCCTGCTGCCACGCACCCCAACACAGGCACCCACGCAATCCACCTTGGTGTCAATGCTGGTGACTGCAACCTTGCTACGATAACCCGCCTCGCGGGAAACAGCTTTGATTTCTATGGTGCGATCACCAATTTCAGGAATCTCATTTTCAAACAATCTTCGGACAAAATCTGGATGAGTCCTTGAGAGGACAATTCGCACCCTGTGGCCAACCCTGCGAACTTCAAGAATCACTGCCTTGACCCGCTCCCCGACATGATGGGTTTCCCCGGGAATCTGCTCGCTGCGAGGCAGGAGAGCTTCAACTTTTCCGAGCGAAATCGTGGCGGCTCCTTTATCCAGCCGGGTGACAACACCCTGCAATTCATCACCCTTTTGAGCGTTATATTCGTTGAAAACCTGTTCACTTTCAGCTTCCCGGAAGTTCTGGATCATGAGTTGTTTCGCGGATTGAGCCGCGATTCTACCAACTGTCTCGGGTGAAAGGATCTCATCCTTGTAACGGGCGGTTATCACTCCGCTTTGCCTGTCAATGTTGACATGAATATCCTCTTCCTTGATTTCATCAGGGTCAACTTCAGGCGCAGGAGCAGCGGAGAGCAAATCAACTTCGGGAGCGACCTCCACTTTTTCTTTTTTCTTGGTCTTTTTTGGTTTGGCCGCGGCTTGCGTTGCAATCTGCCACTTTGTGATTGCAAGTCGCAAGGCTTTCTCAATGCTGGTAAATATTAACTCACGAGGAATTTGTTTTTCCCTGTTAAGCAAATCAACGCCTCGAATCAGGTCCTGGCCATTCATCCTAGCTCTCCGCAAAAATCGATTAAAACCTCGATATAAAAAAAAAGAGTGGGAATAACCCCACCCGGAAAGAAATGCAGGCCGGTTACCCACATTTTCAGTGAATTAACTTGTTTGATGAGTTATCACTTTTAAAGCCCTGAGAATTACTCCGGCTTACCGTTTGGTGTGTCAGTTGAGCAAAAGAAATATCTTATGATTCAACTACACACAGTTATTTTCACTGGTTGAAGGTCGATAGGCAAGCGTAATCCATGAAAAAAAGCTACATTGTTGTTGAAAATTGATAATAAGTTCGGTTTTGTATATTTAACAGAGAAAAGATCCATGCAAAAAACCCTTATTCATTTTGCAGACCTTATTAAACTACAACACACCCTTTTCGCCCTGCCTTTTGCACTTATTTCCGCAATATTAGCTTGGAAAATGACTGATAGTTTTCATTGGATCCATCTGGCGGGAATTGTTATTTGCATGGTTACAGCCCGAAGCGCTGCAATGGCCTTTAACCGTTTAATAGACAGTACTTACGACGCTGAAAACCCAAGAACAGCTCTAAGGCATATCCCGGCGGGGCTTATAAAAAAGAATCATGTCCTGGCTTTTGTGATAATTAACTCTCTGGCTTTTTTAATTTCATGCAGTTTATTTTTAATAGTTGATAACCCTTGGCCATTGGTTTTTGGATTACCAGTCTTATTATTTCTTCTCGCTTACTCTTACGCCAAGCGCTTCACTTCGTTATGCCATTTCTGGTTGGGATTGGCACTTGCCCTCTCACCAATAGGCGCCTGGGTGGCAATTCGAGGGATGGCATGGTCTGAATCTCCCATTCCTCTTATGTTGACCGGGGCTGTGTTTTTTTGGGTTTCTGGTTTCGATATGCTTTACGCCTGCCAGGACGAAGCTTTTGATAAAGCGAAAGGGCTCTTCAGTGTTCCAGCCAGAATAGGACTCCGAAACACACTCAGGCTGGCTTTCCTCTGCCATATAGCAATGATTGTTTTCCTACTGGGATTCTACTGGCTGGCATCACCCACCTTGGGAAACATCTACCTTGGAGGTGTGATGATAGTCACCTGCCTGGTGGTGTACCAACATTCATTGGTGAATGAAAATGACCTTTCAAAAGTAAACCAGGCATTCTTTAATGTGAACGCAATTATCAGCGTTGGACTTCTATTGGTGGTGATCCTTCAAATCTGTTTGGATTGATCGACATTCACTTTGAAGTTGCGATCTTCCCCGACCGCAAAGCCTTGTTGGCAAGATGAGCCGCCGCTGCGGCATGAACTCCCGCCTCCACTGGTGAACTGGGGTCTTTCCTGGTCCGCATGGCATTAATCCAATTTTCAAGATGGACTCTTTCACCATCCGGCTTTTCATAGAAATCCGCGCCCCGCCTGCCGGTGCCAAGCACCATTTCCTCCGCCTTGATTTTTCGGTTCCAGTCCGGAATGATTTCAAACCGGCCCCTGTCAACATAGATGGTTCCTTCAGTTCCCATAAACTCTATTCTTGAGCCATGCCTTGCATTCGAGAAACCTCCCTCAAAAAACATTTGGACACCATCTTTGTATTCCAAAATGGTCTGAACCATGTCAGGTGTCTCCCAAACACCCTTGGCATTTACCATGGTACCAAGACTAGCGGCGTTCAACGGGGACTCCAGGTTCAAAATCCAATGGGCCACATCAACCCAATGAACCATGAGGTCGGTGAAAATCCCACCACCAAAATCCCAAAACCAGCGCCAGTTCCGCATCTTGTAGTCATCAAATGGCTGGTCTGCGGCATTTCCTAAAAAAGCTTTCCAATTGACATTGGATGCATTGGTCGCTGGTTCACCTTTTTTTATCCGATCAGAATTCCTGTTCCAACTCATGTGCACGCGGTAAACTTTTCCAATCTTACCAGCTTCCACCGCCTCCCTTGCCTTTTGTATGTGCTCCATACTGCGCTGCTGGGTACCAATTTGGACCACTTGCTTGGATTTTCGCACCGCTTGGATAACTTTTTCACCTTCCTCCAAACTATGAGTCAAAGGCTTTTCCACATAAACATCCTTACCCGCAGCAACCCCATCAATGGTCATGGGGACATGCCAGTGGTCGGGCGAGCCAATCACCACGGCATCAATTGTCTTATCATCAAGCAATTTTCGGTAATCCGAGAATGTTGTGACTTTGTCACCAGCCAAGGCCTTCGCCTGCGCCAGAGCATCCAAGCGAACATCTGACAACGCAACGATGCTAACATTGGGAATGGTCAGGAGCGATTTCATCAAGGCCCTGCATCTTCCACCAGTGCCAATGCAGCCTAAGCGGATGGTTTCAGATGGTGCACCATGAAGCATGGTACCGGCAGCAAGCGTGACACCAAAAGTCTCAAGGGCCGTTCTGCGTGTTATGTTATTGATCATTTCTATGACACCTTAAAAAAGATGGCCTCTTTAAAGTCAAAACATATCGTAACTCTACCAAATAAAAATCGATAATCAAAATCATTCATATGCTGAGGAAGCGGTTTTCATTCCGGATAAAATTGAGTTAAAAAGAGAAACGACAATCAATTTCTAAGTATTTAATTTTTGCTTTTAACAAGGTGGTTTGACAGACAAATCAAAAATGCACATGAAATAGAAAAGGCCGGGTATCAGATGGATACCTGGCCTTTTCTTAAATATCGGGGAGACAGGATTCGAACCTGCGACTTCTTGGTCCC